>DASRPM010000370.1:0-11359 GCA_035646375.1 Vicinamibacterales bacterium | reverse complement strand
TACAGCAGGTTGTAGTAGTTCTGCATCGCCACGAAGGGCGCCCAGCCGTGCGCGCGCTGCAGGCCGAGCGCCTTCATCAGCTGCCACGCGTACATCGACGACGCGCCCAGGTAGCGCGCCTTGCCGGACCGCACCACGTCGTGCAGCGCCTCGAGCGTTTCCTCGAGCGGCGTGTCGTAGTCGTAGCGGTGAATCCAGTAGAGATCGACGTAGTCGGTGCCGAGCCGCTGGAGGCTCTTGTCGATCTCCGACAGGATCGCCTTGCGCGACAGGCCGCGGCCGTTCGGGCCAGGCCGCACCGGCGCCCACACTTTGGTGGCCAGCACGACGTCGTCGCGATGCGCGAAGTCGCGGATGGCCCGGCCGAGCACCGCTTCGCTCTCGCCGTTCGAGTACACGTTGGCGGTATCGAAGAAGTTGATGCCCGCCTCGAGCGCACGGCGGATGTGCGGGCGGCTGTCCTCTTCGCTGAGCGTCCAGGCCCAGTTGAGCACGGGACCGGGCGTCTGAGCCTGGCCGTAGCTCATACAGCCGAGACAGATGCGTGAAACCTTCAGACCGGTATGGCCGAGCGAAACGTAGTCCATTGAGGCAATACTAGCGGCGGAGGCGACTGCGTATGCAGATGAAGGCAGTGGGGTTCAGGCTCGGCACCGCGGCGGCCATCGCGGTCAGCGTGGCGATCGGGATGCAGAGCGGCGTCAGCGCCGGGCAACAGCCGCCGGCAGGCGGAGGGCAGGGTGGCGGGCGTGGCGGCGGACGCGGGTTCAGCCTGCCGCCCCTCTTGATGGAGACCGACGCGTTCCCCGACGGCGGCATCGTGCCGCAGAAGTACACCGGCCGCGGCGGCGTGCAGCCGGCGTTCAAGTTTTCGAACGCGCCGGCCGGCACGGTGGCCTACGCGATCATCTTCCACGACCTCGACGTGTCGCTGATGGGCGGCACCGACGACGTGCTGCACTGGATGGCGTGGAACATTCCGGCCTCGGCCAACGGCATTCCCGAGGGCAGCCTGCCCGCGGGCTCGGTGCAGGGCAACAACATCACCAACCAGCCGAACTACATGGGTCCCGGCGCGCCCGCCGGCCCGCGCTACCACCACTACGTGTTCGAGCTGTACGCGCTCAACGCCAACCTCGATCTGCCGGCGACGGCTACGCGTGCCGATCTGCTGAAAGGGATGGAGGGCAAGATCGTGGCGAAAGCAGCCTACGTCGGACGCTTCCGTCAGGGCGAAGCGCCCGCCCCGGCGAAGTAGGCGCGTCAGCCTTTCAGAAGAGGGGCCGTCAACAGGCGGTCCCTCTTTTTTTGTTTGCAGGCTAACCGACCGAGAACTGAACCGCTCTGGGCGGCTCGACCGCCTTGGCGCACTCGAACGCGGCGAGCACGAGCGGCGAAACGGGATCGCGGTTCACCGCCACAAGCCCGACGCTGTGCTCGACGAGCGGCTCCACCAGCGGTATCGAACGAATGTCGGACATCGGGCCCAGCACCTCGAGGAAGTACTCGGGGATGACGCTGGTCATGCCCATCAGGTGCACGTTCGAGATCAGGTTGATCACCGAGTTGCTCTCGACGCGCGGGATCGGGCTGGCGTTGGCGGCGCGAAACGCCCGATCGATGATGCGCCGGTTCTGCATGTCGGGCGTCAGCAGGCAGAGCGGCTGCTTCGCGGCCTCAGCCCACGACACCGACGCAGCCCCCGCCAGCTCGTGGTCCGCGCGCATCAGCAGGCAGTAGCGCTCCATGTAGATCGGCTCGGCGCGCATGCCCTCCACCGGCTCGTTGTCGAGGTAGGTGAACCCGACGTCGATCGTGAACTCTTCGAGATGCCTCAGGATCTCGATCGAGCTGTGCGACAGGATCGTGAGCTCGACCCCCGGATGCCGCGCCTGAATCGCCTTGGCCATCAGCGCCGCCATCGGCAGCGCCGACGGGATGACCCCGACCGACAGGTGGCCGCGCAGCGTCCCCGTTGTGTCGCGCCGCTGCGCGATGTCCTGCTGCAGCGCGCTCCAATTGTCGAGGATGGTGTGGGCCCACTTGAGCACGCGCTCGCCGTCGGGGGTGAATCCGTGAAAGCGCTGGCCGCGCTCGATGATGGGCACGCCAAGCTCCTCTTCGAGCTGCCGGAGGCGGCCCGAGAGCGTGGGCTGCGTCACATGGCAGGCCTTGGCCGCGCGGGTGAAGTGCTTCTCGCGGGCTAGAGCGACCAGGTACTGGAGCTGACCGATGTCCATGCGGAGTACGCTTTACCCGACGTGGGCATCGAGCGCGACAGTCATCTTACACACGACGTCCGGATGAGGGGGTTCGAGCGGCGGCATACGGTCGCGGCGGCACTGGCGTGGCTGGACGGGCAGCTGCGGCCGCTCGCGGCCGAGCGTGTAGGGATTGCAGAGGCGGCGGGGCGCGTGCTGGCGGCTCCAATCGTCAGCGCCGTGGATGTGCCCGGCTTCGACCGCGCCACGATGGACGGCTATGCGGTGGTGGCGAGCAGCACGGAAGGCGCAGGCGCCTACAGCCGGTTGCCGCTCACCGTCATCGGCGATTCCATGCCGGGGCGGCCGTTCGACGGCGCGCTGTCGCCCGGCGAGGCGGTGCGCGTCATGACGGGCGCGCCCATCCCGCGCGGCGCCGATGCCGTACTGCCGGCTGAATTCGTCGACGCGGAGTCGCACGGCCGGACGATCGCCGCCCTCGACGCGGTGTCGCCGGGCAAGAACGTCGGGCGCGTGGGCGAGGACATCGTGAGCGGCACGCGGCTGCTCGAGCCCGGTCGCGTGCTGCGGCCGCAGGACGTGGGCGTCATCAGCTCGATCGGCGTCGCAGAAGTGGACGTGGTGCGGAAGCCGCGCGTGCGCCTGGTGATCACCGGCAACGAGCTGCTTCCGGCCGGCACGCCGCCACACCGGTTCCACATCGCCGACGCCAACGGACCGATGCTGGCGGCGCTGGCCGCACGCGACGGCGGCCTCGTGGATGTCGGGGGGCTGGTCCGCGACGACGCCGCCGCGATTGCCGAGGCGCTGCTCGCCGACGCGGATGTCGTGATCGTCTCGGGCGGATCCAGTGTGGGCGTGGAAGATCTGGCGCCGGGGCTGGTGGCCACGCACGGCGAGCTGGCGGTGCACGGCATCGCGATGCGCCCGAGCAGCCCCACGGGCCTGGGCCGCATCGGCGGCCGGCTGGTCGTCCTGCTGCCGGGTAACCCCGTGTCGAGCCTGTGCGCCTACGACTTCTTTGCGGGGCGCGCGATTCGCGTGCTCGGCGGCCGCGACGCCGCATGGCCCTACCGCTCGGTGAGCGGGCGGCTGACGCGGAAGATCAGCTCGCCGATCGGGCGCCTCGACTACGCGCGGGTCACCGTGTCGAACGGCGCCGTGGAGCCGCTAGCCGTGGCCGGCGCGTCGCTGCTCTCCTCCACCACACGCGCGGACGGGTTCGTGATCGTCGGCGACGACAGCGAAGGGTTCGCGGCCGGAGCGGACGTGGACGTGTGGCTGTATGCCTGAGCAGGAACAGTTCCTCCAGGTCCTGGATCGCGACGAAGCCGAGCGCCGCTTCCGCGCCGCGCTCGACCTGACGCCGCGCGGCGTCGAACGTGTCGCGCTCGAGGCCGCCCTCGGGCGCGTGCTCGCGGCCGATGTCGTGTCGCCGGTGGACGTGCCGTCGTTCGACCGCTCGAACGTGGACGGCTTCGCGGTGGTGGCCGAGGACACGTTCGGCGCGTCGGAAGAGGTGCCGCGGACGGTGCGGCTCGGCGCCGAAGAGATCCACACCGGCATCGTCCCGTCCAGCACGGTGCGCCCGGGCGAAGCGCTGGCCATTGCCACCGGCGGCATGATGCCGCGCGGCGCCGATGCGGTCGTGATGGTGGAGCACGCCGATGTGCGCGAGGGCGAGCTGCGCATCGGCCGCGCGGTGGGCGCCGGCGGCGGCGTGTCGTTCGCGGGGACGGATATCACCGCCGGCGAAACCGTGCTGCGCGCCGGACAGCTCCTGACGAGCCGCGACACCGGCGTGCTGGCGGCCATCGGCGTGGCGGACGTGAGCGTCTGGCGGAAGCCGATCGTGGCCATCCTCTCGACCGGCGACGAGATCATCGCGCCAGGCCAGCCGATGGGGCCGGCGCGCGTCTACGACTCGAACGCGCAGGTGCTCGCGGATGCGGTGCACGAGCTCGGCGGTGAGCCGCGCCGGCTCGGCATCACGCCCGACGAGGCCGGCGCCCTTCGGGCGCGGCTGCGGGAGGCGCGCTCGATCGCCGACGTCGTGCTGCTGTCTGGCGGGACCAGCAAGGGCGCCGGCGACGTGTCGTATCGCGTGGTGGCGGAGCTCGACGACCCCGGCATCGTGGCGCACGGCGTCGCGCTCAAACCGGGCAAGCCGATCTGCTTGGCCGCCACCGCCGGACGCGCCGTCGTGGTGCTCCCTGGCTTCCCCACGTCCGCGATCTTCACCTTCCACGAGTTCGTGGCGCCGGTCATCCGCCTGCTGGCCGGCCGCGGTGCCGAAGAGCGCCCCACGGTGTCCGCGCGACTGGCGGTGAAGGTGAACAGCGAAATCGGCCGGACCGAGTATCTGCTCGTGGGCCTCGTGGAGACCGTCGGCGGCAGCGAGGGGCCGGCGCTCGCGGCGTATCCGATGGGTCAGGGCTCTGGCAGCGTCACCACGTTCAGCCGCGCGGACGGGTTTGCCACCATCGGGCGCCATCACGAAATCGTCGAGGCCGGTTCGGCGATCGACGTGCAGCTGCTCGGCCGCGAACTGCGGCTCGCCGACCTGGTGGTGATCGGCAGCCACTGCATCGGCCTCGACCTCCTGCTCGGCGAGCTGCAACGGCGCGGACTGCACACCAAATTCCTGGCCGTGGGCAGCACCGCGGGGCTCGACGCCGCGCGGCGCGGCGAGTGCGATGTCTCGGGCGTCCACCTCCTCGATCCCGCCACCGGCACATACAACGAGTCGTTTCTCACACCGGGCCTCGATCTCGTGCGCGGCTACGGCCGCCTCCAGGGGGTTGTCTTCCGCCGCGGCGACGCGCGATTCGAGAAGCGGACGGCGGCCGACGCCGTCGCCGCCGCGCGGCGCGATCCCGAGTGCCTGATGGTCAACCGCAATCAGGGCAGCGGCACGCGCGTGCTCATCGACCGCCTGCTCGGCGGCGCCCGGCCGCCTGGGTACGCGGTGCAGCCGCGCAACCACAACGCCGTCGCGGCGGCGGTGGCGCAGCACCGGGCGGACTGGGGTGTGACGCTCGACACCGTGGCGCGCAACGCGGCGCTCGGGTTCCTGCCGTTGCAGCACGAGCAGTACGACTTCGTCGTGCCGCGGGCACGCGCCGGGCGGCCGGCCGTCGTGGCTTTCAAGGCGCTGCTGCAGGAGCCTTCGACGCGCGACGTGCTGACGCGGCTGGGGATGACCCTCTGAGGAAGACACTGTGACGAGCGGAGGCATCGTCCTGTGCGGCGGCAAGTCCACGCGCATGGGCACCGCCAAAGCCATGCTGCCCTTCGGGCCGGAAACGATGCTGCAACGCGTCGTGCGGCTGCTCGCCACCACGGTGTCGCCGATCGTCGCGGTGGCGGCTCGCGAACAGGAGCTGCCGCCGCTTCCGGCCGATGTGATCGTGACGCACGACGAGCGCGAGGCGCGGGGACCGCTGGAGGGGCTGCGTGCCGGGCTGAAGGGTTTGCCGGAGTCGGTGGACGCCGCCTACGTGACGAGCTGCGACGTGCCGCTCCTCGTGCCGGCGTTCGTCGAGCGCATGCTCGGCCTGCTCGGCGACCACGACATCGCCGTGATGGAGATCGACGGGTTCACGCACCCGCTGTCGGCGGTCTATCGCCGGGCCGTGCTGCCGCAGGTGGAGTCGCTGCTGGCGCAGGATCGCCTGCGTCCGTTCTTCCTGTTCGAGGCGATGCGGACCCGGCGAGTGTCGCCCGAGGAAATGCGCGTGGCCGATCCGGACCTGCGCACGCTGCGCAATCTGAATACTCGGGAGGATTACGAAGCGGCGCTGCGTGATGTAGCGGGCGGTCTTTAGACCGCCCGGCACCAGGGCGGGCTGAAGCCCGCCCTCTACGTACGTGGGCCTACCAACCCCTCTGCCGGTGGTACTCCGCCACCAGCGCGTCGAGGCGCTCGCGGCTGAGCGACGCCTCTGGATCGTTCGGCAGCGGCGTCTTGAGGAAGCGCTCCGGGAGCGTGTCCTCGGCCGGCGTCCAGCCGGCCCGCAGGTTGAACTCGCGCTTGGCGGCCACGATGCGCCGCGCCGTCTCGCGGAGCTCGTCGCCGGTCACGTCCCAGCCGGTCACCGCGCCCAGCATCACCGCCGACTCGCCGTAGAAGTCTTCGAACACGCCGCGCAGGAACTTGCACAGGATGAGCGAGTCCATCAGCGCGGCCTTGTCCTCGGTGTCGATCGCGTGCCGCACGGCATCGAGCGTGACGTGCCGGCGATCGACCTTGTCCGAGAAATCGACCTCGTAGGCGCCGCTGCGGTTGTGATCGGCCCCGCGCGCGCCCACCGCGAACCCGAGCGCCATCGTCTGCAGCGCCCGCGGCTCGTAGCCGGGGATCTCGAGCCCCTTCACCTGCGGCGCGATGGCCAGGCTGTCGTGGCCGATTCTGCCGGCGGCGCGCCGGCTGCCCTCCGCCAGCAGATCGCCCAGCCCCTCCCGCGCGCCAATGAGCTCGATGGCGCGCAGCAGCGCCTCGCCGCTGCCAAAGGTGAGCCACGGCGCGTCGAGCCAGCCGCGTTCCACGCACTCCATGGCGAAGGCGATGGTGCCGCCGGTGCTGATCGTATCGATCCCAAGCGCGTCGCAGCGCTGCGACGCGCGCAGCACGGCGTCGGCGTCGCTCACGCCGCAGAGCGAGCCGAGCGCGAACAGGCTCTCGTACTCGACACGGACCCCCAGCTTGCCCACCGTGTAGATGTGCTCGCAGCCGATGGTGCACGCGACGCAGCTCTCGCGGGTCTTGGCCCGCGTGGCGCTCAGCGTCTCGGGCGACAGGCTCTCGGCCCCTTCGAAGGTCCCCTGCTGGAAGTTGCGCGTGGGCAACGATCCGAACCGGTTGAACACCAGCATGTTGGTGGCGGTGCCCAGCTCGCGGTACTTCGCGGTGGCCGGCCCGAACGATCGCTTGGAAAGGTCGCGGCTGAGCGCGGTGAGCTCGTCGGGTCGTGCCCATTCGGCCCGGCGCTTGCCGCGCACGGCCACCGCCTTGATCCGCTTGGCGCCGAGCACCGCGCCGCTGCCGCCGCGCCCGGCGTGCCGCCCGTCGTGCGAGATGGTGGCGTAGCGCACCAGGCGCTCGCCGGCCGGTCCGATCGACGCGATGCGGAACGTCGCGCCGAGCCGAGCCCGCAGCCCTTCCTCCGTGTCGCGGCAGGTCGCGCCGCGGAACTCCGCGGCGGACTCGAGCCGCACGATCGGCGCGGCGCCGTCCTCTACGCCGGCAGCGTCGATGACGATCACCGAGAGCTCGGGCGCCTGTCCGGTGATGAGGAGCGCGTCGCATCCGACGCCCTTCCCCGCCACCGCGAATCCGCTGCTGGCGAGCGAGTCGTTGATGCGCCCGGTGAGCGGGCTCTTGCTGACGACCGCGAACTTGGCCGACGTGGTGAGCGGGCTGCCGACGAGCGGGCTGAATGCGAAGACGAGCGTGGACTCGGCCGAGAGCGGGTCCGCTTCGGCGGCGCCGGCGTCGAGCAGCAGGCGCGTGCCGAGGCCGCTGCCGCCGAGGCAGGCGCGGAGCAGCGAGTCCGACAGCGGCAGGCGGTCGGCCCGGCCGCTCGAAACGTCCACTCTCAGCGCGCAGCCGTGATAGCCGAACCTCATGGTGGCGGTCAGCCCCCGGCGTCGGCCGAGAGAATCAGCACGCAGTCGTCGGCGCCCAGCGGGGTGCCGGGGTCGGTCACGAAGCGATCGCCGTTCAAATTGGCCACGAACGCGGGGTGAAGCCGGTCGCGCTCGATGATTTCGGATAGCGAAGGCATACGAGCCGCCAGCATGCCGAGGAGCTGCCCGAGCGTCTCGGCGTGCACTTCCAGCTCGGAGACACCGGCACGATCACGGGGAACACCGAAGAACTCAACGTGCATGGTTGGGCAGGACGGGACTGCGACGCGCGGGACGGGGGCCGCGGTCACTCCGACGGTTCGCATCTTGATGATAGCATGGCAGTTCGGCCCAAACGGGCCCACACCGAATGAGCGAACGCGCAGCATCCATTGCCCCGGCCCGAGCCGACTCGACCAAGAAGAAAGGCCGCGGCAAAGTCCGCGGCACGCCGAAAGGCCGCCGTGTTGACCCGCAGGCACTGAAAGACGTGCAGGCCCTGCTTGGCAACGAGTCGCGCCGGCGCGACCTGCTGATCGAGCACCTGCACAAGATTCAGGATCGCTACGGTCATCTGTCGGCCGCGCACCTCGTGGCGCTCGCGTCCGAGATGAAGATGGCGATGGCCGAGGTGTATGAGGTGGCCACCTTCTACCACCACTTCGACGTGGTGAAGGAAGGCGACGCCGTGCCGCCGGCCATCACGGTGCGCGTGTGCGATTCGATCGCCTGCGATCTCGCGGGCTCGCACCACCTGCTCGAGAAACTGCCGTCGCTGCTCGGCGCCGACGTGCGCGTGCTGCACGCCCCCTGCGTCGGGCGCTGCGAGGCGGCGCCGGTGGCCGTGGTCGGACAGAATCCGATTCCGCACGCCACGGTCGAGCAGATCACGGCCGAGGTGCGCGCGAAACACGTCTCGCATCCCGCCTCTGGCGCGGTGACGCCCGGCCACGTCGGCTACGCGGCGTATCGCGCGGAAGGCGGCTACATACTGGCCGCCGCGTGCGTTGCGGGCGAGAAGTCGCGCGACGACGTCATCGCCGTGATGGAAAACTCGGGGCTGCGCGGCCTGGGCGGCGCCGGCTTCCCCGCCGGACGCAAGTGGAAGCTGGTGTCGGCGGAACCGGCCCCGCGCCTCATGGCGATCAACATCGACGAGGGCGAGCCGGGCACCTTCAAGGATCGCTACTACCTCGAACGCGACCCGCACCGGTTCATCGAAGGTGCGCTCATTGCTGCCTGGGCGGTCGGCATCGAGGGGATCTACATCTACCTGCGCGACGAGTACCACGGCTGTCGCGCCATCCTGCAGCAGGAGATCGCGGCGCTCAAGGCCGACCCGCCCTACCCGCTGCCGTCGATTCACCTGCGTCGCGGCGCCGGCGCCTACATCTGCGGCGAAGAGTCGTCGATGATCGAGTCGATCGAGGGCAAGCGCGGCGAGCCGCGCCTGCGGCCGCCCTACGTCGCCCAGGTAGGCCTTTTCGGACGGCCGACGCTCGAGCACAACATGGAGACGCTGCACTGGGTGCGCACCATCCTCGAGAACGGTCCCGAGTGGTTCGCCGGCCAGGGCCGCCATGGCCGCAAGGGGCTGCGCTCGTTCTCGGTGAGCGGACGCGTGAAGAAGCCGGGCGTGCACCTGGCCCCGGCCGGCATCACGCTGCGAGAGCTGATCGACGAGTTCTGCGGCGGCATGCTCGATGGCCACGAGCTGTACGGCTACCTGCCGGGCGGCGCGTCGGGCGGCATCCTGCCGGCGTCGAAGGCCGACGTGCCGCTCGACTTCGACACGCTCAACGAGTACGGCTGCTTCATCGGCTCGGCGGCGATCGTGGTGCTCTCGAATCACGACACCGCCGCCGGCACCGCCCGCAACCTGATGAAGTTCTTCGCCGACGAGTCGTGCGGGCAGTGCACGCCGTGCCGCGTCGGCACGGTGAAGGCGCTCGACCTCATGGGCGCGAAGAAGTGGGACGCGCCGCTCCTGCAGGAGCTGTCGCAGGCCATGATGGACGCGTCGATCTGCGGCCTGGGCCAGGCGGCCCCCAATCCCGTGCTGACGGTGCTGAAATACTTTCCCAAGGAAGTCGAGTAAGGGGCATGCATCAGAAGAACGCGGCACTCTCGGCGGCCGTTCCGGTCTCGTTCACGCTGAACGGTAAGACCGTGGTGGGCCGATCGGACCAGTCGCTGCTCGAGATCGCCGACGAACACGGCCTCGAGATCCCGCGCCTCTGCTACATGGAGGGCATGCGGGCCGATGGCAACTGCCGCACCTGCATGGTGGAGATCAAGGGCGAGCGCGTGCTGGCGCCGTCGTGCTGCCGCTACCCGAAGCAGGGCATGGAGGTGACCACCAACAGCGCCCGCGCCCTCACCAGCCAGAAGATGTCGCTCGAGCTGCTGCTCTCGGATATGCCCGAGACGTCCTACACGCGCGACTCCGAGCTCGATCAGTGGGCGAAGAAGCTCGACATGGGCAAGCCGCGCTTCCGGGCGCGCCAGCAGCCGGTGGCCGACCTGTCGCACCCGGCGATGGCCGTGAACCTCGACGCCTGCATCCAGTGCAACCGCTGCGTGCGCGCGTGCCGTGAAGAGCAGGTGAACGACGTCATCGGCTACGCGTTCCGCGCCGGCTCCTCGAAGATCGTGTTCGACCTCGACGACCCGATGGGCGCTTCCACCTGCGTCGCCTGCGGCGAGTGCGTGCAGGCGTGCCCGACCGGCGCGCTGATGCCGGCCCGGGAAGTGGGCAAGGTGGAGCCCGACAAGCAGGTGGACTCCGTCTGCCCGTACTGCGGCGTGGGCTGCCAGCTCACCTACAACATCAAGGGCAACACCATCCTCTACGTGCAGGGCAAGGACGGCCCTGCCAACTCCAGCCGCCTGTGCGTGAAGGGGCGCTACGGCTTCGACTACGTGCAGCACAAGCACCGGCTCACGAAGCCGCTCATCCGCAAGGCGGGGGTGCCGAAGCACAAGGCCTTCGTGGTCGATCCGGATAAGTGGCAGGACGTCTTCCGCGAGGCCACCTGGGAAGAAGCGATGGACTTCGCGGCCACCGGCCTGCTGAAGGTGCGCGACACCTACGGCAAGCGTGCGCTCGCCGGCTTCGGGTCGGCCAAGGGCACCAACGAAGAGGCGTATCTCTTCCAGAAGCTGGTGCGGACCGGCTTTGGCAGCAACAACGTCGACCACTGCACGCGCCTGTGCCACGCCTCGAGCGTCGCGGCGCTGATGGAAGGCATCAACTCGGGCGCCGTGTCGAACCAGGTGCGCGATGTCGCCAACGCTGAAGTCATCTTTCTGATCGGCGCCAACCCCACGGTGAATCACCCGGTGGCCGCCACCTTCATCAAGAACGCCGCAAAGGCCGGCGTGAAGCTGATCGTCGCGGATCCACGGCGCGGCGATCTGGCGCGCCATGCCACCTACAACCTGCAGTTCAACGCGGACACGGACGTGGCGCTCCTCAACGCGATGCTGAACGTCATCGTCGAGGAGGG
>DASRPM010000369.1:0-6784 GCA_035646375.1 Vicinamibacterales bacterium | reverse complement strand
CTGCACCGTCACCCGCACCACGCCGCGCTCCGGCGGCACGTACTCGATCCTCTGGCCTTCGTGCGTCATCTCGCGCTGCTGGAAACCGTCGGTGTTGGTGTACGTCCAGACCGGGCGCCCGCTCTGGGCGATGTGCAGGTTGCAGCCGAGCGTGTCGGTGCTGCTCCCGCCTCGCAGCGTGCCGACCCAGTAGCCGGCAATCGTGGCGATGCCACCGCCGGTGCCGGGCGTCGGCTCGGTGGCAGGCTCTGCCGGCGGTGGCGGCTCGTTCGCCGGCGGAGGCGCCGTGCCTGGCACCTGCACCTTGAGCAGCTCGTTCACCACGGACTTGACCGCGGCTTCCACCTTTGGCGCGTGCTTCTCGATCCCCTTGCGCGCGGACTCGACCAGCTCCTCGGCCTTCGGGCGCGCCCGCTCGGCTACATCCGCCAGCTTCTGTGTGACGCGCGCGGCGCCGGAGGTGACCGTCGCTTCGGTGGATGCTCCGGCGGCCGTCGGCGTGCCGCGCGAGGCTTGCTCGACGGCGGCGTGCAACGCCTTCAGCCGCTCGGCGCGCTCCGCGGCTTCCGCGCTGGCGGCGGCCGCCTGGTGCGACAGCGTCAGGCCCGCGAGCGTCATCCTCATGGCCGCGCGCCCGCGATCGTCGAGGGTGGGCCACAGCCGGGACAGCTCGAGCTGCGCGGCCACCGGGTCGAGCATCAGCAGCCGCTCCACGAGCGCGTAGTGCTGCTTGTATTCGTCGCCGATCTCCTGGAGACGCTTGGCGCCCTTTTCCAACCACTCCCACGCCATGGCACGGCCATTTTACTTGCGACGCGCGCCCGTGCGTGATGCCGCGGAATGGCTGTTGCGTCGTGCGAGCTGGTGCTAGGATCCGGCCTTCGGCCGGCGTGCACTGAGAGGAGTGCATTCCGGGCCGATGCTGATTTCCGAGATGGAAGCCGTACTCAAAAGCCTGGATCAACGGGTAGGTCGCATCGAGCAGATTCTGCCAACGCTCGCGACGAAGGCGGACCTCGAGCGCTACGCCACGAAGGCTGAGCTTCGCGACGAGATCCGTGGCGTCAAAGTCCTGATCGATGATCTCAGGGACGATGTGCGGTTGGTAATCAAGCAGGTGCTCACCGTGTCGAATCAGATGACCGACGTGCTGCAGCGCCTCGAACGCATCGAACACCGCTGACTATCGGCCGGGAAGTGGAATGACGAGCACCACCGGACGGTGGTCGGACCCGAACTGCTGCGGCACCGTCTGGCACGACCGCGACACCTCCTTCGGCAGGTTGGTGAACAGATAATCCAGCCGCCCGCGCCACCACCCGAACGGCCCTTGCATCCGCCACGGCCAGGTGTTCGTTTTCACGCGCCCGCAATCCTCCTCGGGCACCGCGGCGGCCAGCGCCTTGAGCGCGTCCTCGCGCCGCCCGAACCACGTATTGAGATCGCCGCCAATCACCAGCGCCTCGCCGGCCGGCATCGCTCGCACGTGCGCCGCGAGGGCAGCGGCTTCCGGCGTGCGATGACCGCTTGGATCGAGGTGGACGCTGAGCACCCGCAGCGGCGCCAGCCCCGGCACGGTCACCCGCGCGGCCACGGCCACGTGCCGCTGCTGGCCGAAGGGCAGCTCCAGCGCGCGGACGTCGTCGAGCGGAAAGGCCGACAGGATGGCGTTGCCGCGATCCTCGCGGGCGTCCGAGCGGAACAGGCGGCCGTTGCGCATCGACGGGACGTACACGGTGTGCATGCCGAGCCGCGCGGCCAGGGCGCTCACGTCCTGCCGCGTCTGTGGCGCGCGGATGGCGCCGGGCGGACGCATCCGCGCGGGATACCCCTCGGGTACTTCGGCGCTGGCCCGCACCACTTCCTGCAGCAGCAGCACCACGCCGTACGGCGCGCGCACGTCGGGTAACGTCGCGAGCGACGCGACAAAAGCCTCCACATCACCGTTGCCCGCGTGTACATTCCACGTGGCAATCACGAGCGTGGCGATCGAGTTGGGCGCCGCGCCGGCAGCGGTGACGAAAGGCGGGCCGACGCTCTCGCACCAGCGATCGAGCGTCTCGCGATCCTCGGGAGGCGCCAAAAACTGCCACGTGACCAGCGGCGGTTGGCGGCACGACACCGCCGCGTCGGGAAGTGTCTGCGGGTGAAGTGGTTGCGCCGCGGCGGCCAGCAGCGCCAGCACCGGCCACCATTGCGGTCGTCGAGCCGTTGCACGTTTTCTTCGCTCCGAGTGTGCGGTTGACACGATTCCAACGTTTAGAGCCGGAGAGTCGAATACCTTAGCGAGCGCGACCGGAGAGGTGCGAACCCGATGAGCGTTCCGTTCGAAACCGTCTTGAAGACCGAGCATCAGCACCTTCGCCAGCGGCGCGGGGAGGATCCGAAGCCAGCTGACGACGACCCGATTCAGGACGCCCATCACATCAAACCCTTCGGCGTCTCGTTCTCGGGCGGTGGCATCCGGTCGGCCACGTTCAACCTCGGCATCATCCAAGGACTGGCTGAAAGCAACCTGCTGTCCAGGATCGACTACCTGTCCACCGTCTCGGGCGGCGGCTACATCGGCTCGTGGTTGCATGGGTTTATCAGGAACCACTGCAAGGGCAACCTGACTCAGGCGAGCGATCGCTTGTCGCCGATTGACACGCCGGTTCCCGCCGAGCCGCACAACGATCCCGTCGCCTTTCTCCGGAAGTACAGCAATTACCTGGCGCCACGCCCCAGCCTCTTCGGTGCCGACACCTGGGTGATCGGCACGATCTGGCTGCGGAACGTCCTGCTGAATCAGCTCATCCTGATTCCCGCGTTGGGCGCGGTCGTGCTGGCCGCCTTTCTTTTCTACTTCCTCCAGATGTGGCCGATCTCCGGCTACATCCCGAACATCCCGTTCGTGGTCATGCCGCTGGTGGCGATCGCGCTGCTCGCCCTCACGCTGCCGATCGCCATCAGGAACTTGAGGGATATCGTCCGGCGGTGCGGGCTGCCCAGTGTGGCGGCGAGCGCCACTGGCGGCGAGCCGCTGTCTGGCTGGCGCCGCAACGCGGACCCGTGGCTGGTGCCGCTCCTCATTTTCCTGGCCGCCGTGGTGCTGGCGTGCGGCGACACGGGCACCCGCATCGAGGCCAACCTTGCGTCGTTCCGCAGCAGTCTCGGACTGCTCTTCCTCATGTTCTTTGCGCTGTTGTTCGTCCTGCAGACGTTTGGAGGCTTCCGCCTCCAGTACGAGCAGACGCACAAGGGGATGGGCAGGGCTCTGTTCTGGAAGAACGCCCACCCGTTCTGGATGTCGGCACTCTGCGCCGCGCTGATGGTGGCATTGCTCCACCTGCTCTGGACGCACGACAAGGATTGGACTGACTTGCTGCGGGTGACGCTTGGGCCGCCGCTCGTATGCGGCGCCATCTTCCTCAGCGTGTCGCTGCAAATCGGTCTGATGGGGGCCGACTATCCGGACGGCGCGCGGGAGTGGCTGGCGCGGAACGGAGCGTTGCTGGCACTGGCCAGCGCCGGGTGGCTCGCGGTGTTCGGCATCGCGTTCTATGGGCCATACCTCGTGGCGCTCGCGCTGGGCAGCTACGGCAAGACGACGATGGCCGCCATTGCTGCCTGGATTGGGACCGGCGCCGCCGGCATTTTCGCCGGCAGCAGCAGTCGTACCGGCGGGACCGACGAATCAAGCAAGAGCAAGAGCAGCCCCCTCGACTGGCTGGTGGCGCTGGCGCCGCCGCTCGTGATGGTCGGATACCTGCTGCTCGTGAGCCTGGCGGTGCACCAGGTGTTTGCGGCCACGCTGAACATCCCGCCCCCGACGGCCGGCGCGCTCGACGGCGTCTTCGCCGACGCGGAGGCGTTTGCGCTCGGCTATCACGACGTGTTCGCCAAGGAAGACGTGCCGGCCCGTCTTGGGCGCGTGGCGTTGCTGCTGTTGGTGTGTGTGGTGATAGCCGCCATCGCCTCGGCGCGCATCAACATCAACGAGTTCTCGCTGCACAACTTCTACAAGAACCGCCTGGTACGCTGCTATCTCGGCGCGTCGAACGCGTCCAGCCGCCAGCCAAACCGCTTGACGGGCTTCGATCCGAAAGACGACTTCGCGCTGTCGGAGCTGACACCCGAGCGCGGGTATCGCGGGCCGTATTCCATCGTGAACACGACGCTGAACATCAACGTGGGCAGCGAGCTGTCACAGCAGGAGCGCAAGGGTTCGTCGTTCGTCATGACGCCGGCGTACTGCGGCTTCCACGTGCAGCACTCGAGCGCGTACAAGCCCGAGGATCCGCGGTTCGAGGAACACGGTTACCGCCAGACCCGCGCAGACGAGCCCCCGAAGCACGACGGCGAGATGGGCTACAGCGATCCGAAGGGCCCCACCGTAGGCCAGGCCATGGCCATCTCGGGCGCGGCCGCGAGCCCCAACGCCGGCTACACGACGTCGGGTCCGATGGCGTTCCTGCTCACCATCTTCGACGCGCGGCTCGGCTGGTGGCTGGGCAACCCGCGGTGGAAGGACGCGAGCCGGCTGCCGGGACCGTCGTTCTCGCTCAAGTACCTGCTCGCCGAACTGGTCGCCAACACCACGGCACGCACGCGCTTCGTCAACCTGTCCGACGGCGGCCACTTCGACAACCTGGGCCTGTACGAGCTGGTGCGCCGGCGCTGCCGCTACATCATCGTGGGCGACGGCGAGCAGGACGGGGCGCTGACCTTCGGGTCGCTCGGCGGCGCCGTACGGAAGTGCCGCGCCGACTTCGGCGTGGAGATCGACATCGATCCGACGCCGATCAAGATCACCAGGGGGCACAGCACCGTGCACTGCGTGATCGGCACGATTCTCTATCCCGAGTTCGATCCCACCGACCCACAGCCGACGATGACGAAGATGAGCGGCAGCTCGGAAGAGAAGGCGCAATTCGTCAAGGTGCAGCCCGCCACGAAGTATGCGCGCGGCTGGCTGCTGTATCTCAAGTCGAGCCTCACCGGCAACGAGGCGGCCGACGTGCTGCAGTACCAGTCGGAGAACCCCGACTTCCCGCACCAGAGCACCGGCGATCAGTTCTTCTCGGAGTCGCAGTTCGAGAGCTACCGGCGGCTCGGGCTGCACATCATCCGCGAGGCGTTCGAGGGAGTGGTGGCGCCGCGCACGCCGGGCAAGGCGCGGCCTCTTGCCCCACCGGCGCTGCAGGACGTGTTCCAGGAGCTGACGACGAAGTGGTACACCAGGATTCCGGTGGAGCCGGCCGCGGCGAGCCGCTTGAACGACTCGTACTCCGCGTTTGTGAAGCGCCTGGGTGATAAAGGGCTGAACGATCTGCTCGGTGGCGCACTCGCCGCCGTCACACCCCCGCCGTGGACCGGAGCCGGCACCGAGCCCACCCCGGAGCAATTTGCTTACATCGTCGAGCAGCTGGGGCTGATGGAGAACGTGTTCTTCGAGTTCCAGTTCGAGCACCGTGCGCATCGCGCCAACCCGCGCAGCCGCGGGTGGATGACGGTGTTCCGCCAGTGGGCGAAGAACCCGATCCTGTACGACGGCGTGTGGCCGCGCGTGAGGCACACCTACAACCCGGTGTTCCAGAACTTCATCACGCGGCTACACGAGGACGAGATCGACGACGTTCCGATTCAAAACTGAGTGAGGATCGAAAATGGTGAGTCACCACCTGGTACGAACCGCGGCATCCGCGCTGGCGTTGTGCGCCCTTCTCGCCGCGCGCGCCGCGTCCGTGAATGCCGCGACGCTCGAGCTCACGGTTGCCGAACACGGCGTCACTGCGCCAGACAACAACAGGGTGTCCTTGTTGCGAGTCTTTGAAAGCGACGGCGCCGACGGTCCACTCGACCGAAGCAGTTTTCTGCAGGTCGCCAAGACCGATCAGGGCAACCCGTATACGCTGGCGTTGCGGAGCATCGAGCCGCCCGGCGACAAGCAGCGCTTCTTCACATTCGAGTTCGTCGTGATCAGCGACGACCAGACCGTGCCGCCCGTTGTCGTGTCGTACAACGTGAGCACGACCGGGCGCTTTGCCGACTTTTTCCAAGAGGTGCCCTTCAAGGTCAATAAGGACGGCAAGGAGTCCAGGGGACGGATCATGCTGTTTTTCCCGTCGGTCGAACCCGCCCAGGTGTGCGAACCCGTCGACCTGCCGTCGCGGGAAAAGCCGAAGCAGGTGTGGTCGAGCGGCAATACGCCTATCAAGGTCACCGTGGACTGCGCCGCGGCCGCGGCGCCCCCGCGGGCGGTAAGTCTGTCGGGGCTGGAGGGGAACGGCGACTACTGGGCCAAACGGGACATCGCGTCTCGTTACGTCGGACCCAACGCCAGGCCAATCGATCAGAAGAGATTCGAGCTGCTCAGCGCCAGCGTCAGCCCGAACGTGTGGCAAACGGTGGGGGCGCGCTTCCGGCGCGACGGTCCCGACGACACTCTGGTGGTGGATTTCGAGTACATGGTGCCGCCGTACGGCCTGCAGCGCACTTTGAAGGTGGAAATCCCCATCGTGTTCTACCCGTTTATCTCGGTGATCGCGGGCGGGCTCTTGGCCGGTGTGTTCCTTGGCTGGTTCGGTGGGCTCCTGTTGACGTTCGTGGCCAACATGCGCAAGCCGTGGACGCACGTGTTTGCGTCGTTCTGGCTCGGCCTCGTGTTATCGGTGCTCTTCTATCTCATCGCGTTGCTGACGTGGGCCACCAACAGCCGGCTGACGCTGTTCAACTTCGAGCTCAACCCGTCGGACGTCGTGCTGGTGTTTCTGATCGGGGTCGCCGCCGGATGCCTGGCTCT
>DASRPM010000368.1:0-14876 GCA_035646375.1 Vicinamibacterales bacterium | reverse complement strand
GTCTACTGCGTGCGCGTGTGGGACATCGGCAACCTGGCGGCTGTGGCCGCGTTCAACGTCACCATCGCACATCCATGACGGCGCGCATGCTGACGATGGCGGCGGTTGCGGTGCTCACCATGGGCTGCGGCGACGACGACTCACCCACCTCACCCACCGACACGACGCCGGCGACGACCGCCGTCACCTACGCGGGCACGCTGGACGTCGGCGGCTCGCGCTTCTACTCGTTCACCAACGGCGCGTCCGGTTCGGTCACGGCGTTTCTGGCCAGCGTCGCGTCCCCGGACACGAGGCTGCCGCTCACGCTGCCGCTCGAGATCGGCATCGGAGTACCGGCAGGCACCGGCTGCGCCCTGACGACCGCGCAGATCGTCGCACCCGGCCTGGTGTCGCAGATGAGCGCGTCGCTGCCGGCCGGTGTGTTCTGCCTGCGCGTGGCCGATGCGGGCGATCTGCGGGGACCGGTGACCTTTGCCGTGAGGTTCAGCCATCCATGACGCCTCTGGTGCGCCTCCACGTCCTGTTCGCGATCCTCCTGGCCGCGCTGACGCTCGCAACGGCCGGCTGCGAGGACGCCGCCACGGCCACGTCCCCGACCCCGACGTCGCCCGTCACCGAGACTTTCAGCGGCCAGTTGGTGCCCGGCGGCAGCGCGGCGCGGGCGTTTACCGCCGCGTCCTCCGGCACGGCCTCGATCACGCTGGCGCAGATCGGGCCGCCGGCCGACCTCGTCGTGGGTCTCGGCATCGGGATCCCGCAGCCGAACGGCTCCGGGTGCTACCTGACGCAGACAGTGCAGACCGGCGCGTCGTCGTCGCCGCAGATCACGGTGCCGGTGGACGCGGGCACCTACTGCCTGCGACTTCACGACCCGGGCACGCTCGCGGCGCAAGCGGCCTTCAGCGTCACGATCGTCCGGCCCTGAGGCAGGGCGGGCTGAAGCCCGCCCTCTACGTACGTAGCGGTCGGCCTTCAGGCCGACCGGACCGTCAGCTATCATCGGCTGATGCCACAGACCCTGAGGCGCGCCGCTCTCGGCGTGGGCGCGCTTGCCGTCGTCTCCGCCGGACTTCTCGCTCAGACGCGCCCCCCCACCGTGACGGCGCAGCGGCTCAGGACGGCACCCGCCGCCGAGTGGCTCACCTACGGCCGCGATCAGGCCGAGACGCACTACAGCCCGCTGACACAGGTGTCCACGACGACGGTGGCCGGCCTGACCCGCGCGTGGTCCACGCAGCTCGGCATGCCCGGCACGCTCGAGACGACGCCGCTCGTCGCCAACGGCGTGCTCTATGCCACCGGGCCGTGGAGCACCGTGTTCGCCCTCGACGCGCGCACCGGCGACATGAAGTGGACGTGGGATCCCAAGCTGCCGACAACGGGCGGCCCCCGGCTCTGCTGCGGCGCCGTGAACCGTGGCGTGGCGCTCTACAACGGCCTCCTGTTCGTGGGACTTCTCGATGGCCGCTTGGCCGCGCTGAACGCCGATAGCGGCTCGCCCGTGTGGGACGTGCAGACGTCGATCGATCTCAAGGAGTCGTACTCGATCACCGGCGCACCGCGCGTGGTGAAGGGCAAGGTGATCATCGGCAACGGCGGCGCCGAGAACGCCGTGCGCGGCTACATCTCGGCCTACGACGCGATGACGGGCCGGCTCGCCTGGCGGTTCTTCACGGTGCCCGGCGACCCGTCGAAGCGGTTCGAACATCCCGAGCTCGCCATGGCGGCCAAGACCTGGACCGGCGAGTGGTGGAAGTACGGCGGCGGCGGCACCGCCTGGGACGCCATGGCCTACGACCCCGAGGCCGATCTGCTCTACGTCGGCACCGGCAACGCCGGCCCGTGGGACCGGAACTTCCGCAGTCCGCAGGGCGGCGACAACCTGTTCGTGGCGTCGATTCTCGCGCTGAAGCCCGACACCGGCCGCCTGGCGTGGCACTTCCAGCAAGTGCCCGGCGATCAGTGGGACTACACCGCCACCCAGCCGATGACGCTCGCCGACCTCCGCATCGGCGGCCGCACGCGCAAGGTGCTGCTGCAGGCGCCGAAGAACGGCTTCTTCTACGTGCTCGATCGCCTCACCGGGCGCTTCATCTCGGGCGAGCCGTTCACCATGACGAATTGGGCGACGCGGCTCGAACCGGCGACGGGACGCCCCGTCGAGTCGCCGCAGGCGCGCTACGGCCTGACGCCGGTCACCCTCACGCCGGGTCCGCCCGGCGCGCACAACTGGCAGCCGATGTCGTTCCATCCCGGCACCGGGCTCGTCTACTTTCCCGTGCGGGTCAACGCATTCCAATACAGCATCGACCCGGCCTACAAGTACAACAAGGGCGGGCGGAACCTGGGCGTGATCGCGGGTCCTGGCGCGCTGCCGCGCGTGAGCGGCGACGAGGCGGCCACGGCATCGTCGTTCCTGCTCGCGTGGGACCCGGTGGCCCAGAAGGAGCGCTGGCGCGTGAACTACAGCGGCGCGGGCACCGGATCCGGCACGCTGGCCACCGGCGGCATGCTCGTCTTCGGGGCCGACCCGCAGGGCGCGCTCGTGGCGTATCACGCCGGCACCGGCGCGCGACTCTGGTCCGCCCCGGTGGGCAACGGCGCGGCCACGCCCGTCTCCTACGAGCTCGACGGCCGCCAATACGTCGCGATCGCCGGCGGGCGCGGCGGCGACGACCCGCCCCGCATCACCGTCTTCGCGCTGCCCGCCTCCTCTTCGGCGAGGACCCGATGACCGCGCCAGCGACGATGCCCTCGAGCCTTCTCGAGCGCACTCGAGCCCTCGCACCGCAGCTGCGCGAGAGCGCCGCCGCCACCGAGCAGGCACGCCGGGTGCTGCCGGACACGTTCGACGCCCTGAGCCGCGCCGGCGTCTTCCGCATGACCGCGCCGAAGAAATGGGGCGGCGACGAGGCGGACTTCCAGACGCAGTGCGACGTGCTCGCCGAAGTGGCGCGCGCCTGTCCGTCGTCGTCGTGGGTGGCCACCATCTTCAGCGCGATGTCGTGGCTGGCGGCCACGTATCCCGAGCAGGCGCAGGAGGAGATCTTTGCCGGCGGCGACCCGCGCATCAGCGGCGTGTTCTCCCCCACCGGCACCGCGGTGCGGAAGGACGGCGGCTTCGTCGTGAACGGCAAGTGGGGGTTCAATACCGGCGGCCAGGGCTCGAACTGGACCGTGCTCAACACGATTCTCGCGGAGGGTGACGGCCTGCCCGTGTGCGTCATCGCGCGGACGACCGACCTCGATCGCCTCGACGACTGGAACGCCAGCGGCATGGCGGGCACCGGCAGCCACACCGTGGTGGCGAAGGACGTCTTCATCCCGGGCCATCGCGCCGTGCCGCTGCCCGACCTCGTCGAGGGCAAGGGCGCGGCGAACCGACACACGGCGCCAAATCCCTACTTCAATCTGCCGCTGGCGCCGGTCCTCATCGTCAACGGCGGCGGCACGCCGCTCGGCACCGCGCGCGGTGCCTACGACACCTTCATGGAGCGGCTTCCCGGACGGCCGATCGCGTACACGTACTACACCAATCGCGCCGAAGCGGCGGTGACGCATCTGCAGGTCGGCGAGGCGTCGCTGCTCATCGACTCGTCCGACGCCCACGTGCGGCGGGCCTGCGCGCTGCTCGATGGGCCCGGAGCGACCAGCCTCTCGGTGCTCGACCGCGTCCGGTCGCGCGCGCACATCACCTATGCCACCGGTCTGGCGCGCCAGGCGGTGGACATCCTGTTCAACGCCAGCGGGGCCTCGTCGATCCAGCCGCACATCCCGATTCAGCGCTTCCAGCGCGACATCCAGGCGCTGGCCAACCACGCCGTGATGCACACGCAGACAGGGACGGAACTGTACGGGCGTGTGCTGTGCGGCCTGGAGCCGAATACGCCGTTGTACTGACGCTGGAGGCTTAGGGCTTAAGACATGGTCGGGCCGCCTGAAGGCGGCCCCCACGACTACCGGATTCGTTCGGCGTGGCGGAGCTTGGCAAGCTCGGTGTAAATGAGCTTGCGGGCCCGGTTCATGCCGCCGAGCGGCTGGTGCTCCTGCAGCGAGCTCCACGGGTTGAAGGCGATCTTCTCCGCGAGCCCCATCTGGTCGAACGACTCGAAAGCCTGCGACGGGATCCTGATGGTCGCCACCTTGCGATACGGCGAGTCCTTGTCGTCCCACTCGACCATCGCGTCCTCGATCGGCATCTTCTTCGGATCGGTCTGGAACTGCACGCAGAAGTCGAAGGTGGCGTCGCCATGCGCGAGGTGGTTGCGCATGTTGTCGAGCAGGTAGCTTTCGGTGAGCTGCCGCGGCTTCTCGCTGCGCCGTGGCGACGTCGGCCGCACGACGTACTTCACCGCCTTGCCCGGGCCGAAGCGGTACGGCGTCGCGCTGAAGTACGGGATGTCCAGATGACAGGTGTGGTGCGCCTCGGCGGCCGCCCCGATGGCCGCCGACTTCGGGTGCGTCGCGAAGTACGTGATGCGGCGCAGCCCGCGCGCCTCGTTGGCCTTGAGCAGTTCCAGAAACTCACGCGCCGTGCCGGCCAGCATCACCGGATGGCTGAACAGCACGAAGTCCTGCTCGGTGGAGCCCGGCATCAGGTTCACGCCGGGCACGCCCGTCAGCTTGATCGACATGCCGCGGATGTCCTGCTCCTTGTCCGACTCGGACGTCGCGTTGGCGAACCGGATATGCCCCGTGAACGACCCTGGCGTGG
The DNA here is from genome assembly GCA_035646375.1 of Vicinamibacterales bacterium. GTDB lineage: Bacteria > Acidobacteriota > Vicinamibacteria > Vicinamibacterales > UBA2999 > DASYRM01. The sequence goes on along the minus strand of DASRPM010000368.1, from coordinate 10,159 downwards.
CGAACAGCCCGACGCGAAGATCCGCGGGCAGCCCGTCGGGCACCGTGAATTCGGCGCGGACGCAGCCGGTCGTCCGCGTCTGGTTGAAGCGGCGCACCGGCCCGTTGCCGGCGCGCGCCAGGCTCGCCTCCTTCAGAAAGGCGATGAAGTCGGCGACGATCGCCTGCTCGTCCGGGGTAACGACCTCTTCTCCAAGTGCAGGTGCCATGATGCCTCGCTAGACGCCGACCGGCTGGGCCGCGAAGGCCGGCGGGTCGAACACCGACATGATCTGCGCCACCATCGCATCGCGGTCGTTGTTGAATCGCGAGACGTCGTAGCACCCGAGTGGGTTCTCCACCACGTTCACCAGGCACCGGTTGCAGTAGGTGCACGGCTTCTCCGCCTGGTTCTTCCCGCTGGCGAACACCTTCGGCAGGTCGTTGTTGGCCACCAGCGTGCGGGCCATGCTCACGGCGTCGCAGCCGCCGCTCTGGATGGCCTTCTCGATCACCGACGCGGTCTGGAACCCGCCGGTGCAAATGACCGGCACGTTCACCGCCGCCTTGATGGCGCGCGCGTCGGGCAGGTTCTTGCCTTCGATCTCGCTCGCCGGGCCGGCCTCGCGATTCCACTGCTGGCGCGCCAGCACGCCCGAGGCGCCGTGGAACAGCAGGAAGTTGGCGAACGTGCGCTCGCCGCTCGAGATCATGCTGTCGTAGCTCGAGACCAGGTCTTCCACCGGCAAGTCCGACCCGCAGGGGTTCTTGGGGTGCGGGAAGAAGGCGCCCGAGGAGACGTGAATCGCGTCGATGCCGGCCTCGACGAGCCACTTGCACACCTGGATCGAATCCTCGAGCGTGTTGCCCGAGGAGCCGATGTGGAACGGCGTGAGCGCGTCGGCAAACTCCTGCGCGCTGATCTTCATCTGGAAGTGGAAATCGCCCCCGACCTTCGCCCGCACCGCCCTGACGATGTCGAGTACGAAGCGGGCACGGTTCTCGAGCGGGCCGCCGTACTCGTCCTTGCGATCGTTGATCGCCGAGCTGAGGAACTGCGTGATCAAGTAGCCGTTGGCGCCGTGCAGCTCGACGCCGTCGAGCCCCGCCTCGCGCGCCCGCCGCGCGCCCTCGGCGAAGTACCCGACCACTTCCTTGATCTGCGGGATGGTCATCGCGTCGCACTCGAACCCGTGCAGCGGATCCTTCTTGCCGGTGGACGAGAGGCCGCGCGGGTACTCGATGCCGTTGATGTCGCGCTGCCGGCCGCCGTGGCTCAACTGCAGGATGAACTTGCAGTCGTGCTCGTGCACCGCCTTCCCCACCGCGCGCCAGAACGGAATCTTGTTGTCGTGGTCGATCATCGCGTAATTGGGCACGATGCGGCCACGGAGGTGCACCGGCACGAACGACGAGATGATGGCGCCCACGCCGCCCTTGGCGAACTTCGTCTCCCAGTTGATGCGCACATGGTTCCCCGAGCCGTCATAGTTGTCGAAGCGGCCCGAGATATTCGAGCGGAACAGCCGGTTCTTCACCGTGAGGTTCTTGAACTTCAGCGGCTGGAAGATGGCATCGAAGGCCATGCTTAGCCCACCTTTCGCCAGGGCTGGAACGCGTTGGTGACACCCGCCAGCGCCGGCGCCACTTCGGGCACGTGCCGCTTGATGATGTCGATCATCGAGTTGTTCTCAACCCAGTCGATGCCTTCCTGGGTGTAGCGCGCCGGACCGTACTCGGCCGAGAGGAAGCGATCGCTCTTGAGACGGCGCGACGCCATCAGGATGAACACGCGGAACGCGGTGTCGCTGAACCCCATCCCCTCGGGCAGCGGTTCCGCCATGAGGCCCACCAGCAGGTCCACCTTCTCGATGTCGCCGCCGTAGGCTCGCTTGATCTCCTCGGCCCATTCCTTGTTATCGCAGAGTTCCTCGAACGTCTTCACCGACGGCTTGTGGAACAGCCGGCGGAACTGGTTGTAGCGCGGCACGCCGCGCTCGCGGTCGCGCAGGATGTCCACGGCGGCCAGGTCGAAGCGCTCGCCGGTGGTGTCCTTGTGCAGGTTCTGCAGGTGCTTCGGGAAGTTGTGCAGGCGCAACGCCCCAGGATGCGCCACACCCAGTGAGTAGAAGAGATCGGCGCAGTCGAACTTCTCGATCACCTTGCGGCCGGCGCGGCCCGACATGTCCGGCAGTTCGAAGGAGCCGAGCAGCTTCCCGTCCTTCACGGAACGGACTTCGAAATCGTCGGGAATCAGCGAGTGCATGCGGTACACCGAGCCGAATTCCTCGGTGAGCGAATAGGGCGCCGTATGGTGGTCGGTCGGAGAGCCGGGGATGCCGCTGAGCAGGTCGTTGTCGGCGAGGTTGCGGAACACCTTCTGCAGCCCCGGCAGCACGCCGCCCCAGTTGGCGTTGAGCGCCAGCACCAGCAGCGGATGCGGCAGGATGGCCGGTGTCCATTCGACCGTGTGGATTTTCGCCATCAGCGCCGAGCAGACGAGGCGCGCCTGATTGAACAGCCGCTGATCGTCCCAGTCCGGATGCTCCTGCATGAACATGTCGCAGACGGCGTTGTGCTCGCGGGCGAACAGGCTGTGCAGCAGGCTCAGGCCGACCCACAGGTTGTCGCGGCTGCCCGTAATCTCGGTTCCGGTCGTCTCGTCGTGGAACAGGCGCCCATCGTCCTGCACCTTCACCTTGCCGCCGGAGCCGGTGCGGAGGATCTTCTGTTCCTCCTTCGTGCTGCCGTAGATGTTCGAGCCGTCCCACCAGTGCGAGTTCTTGTTCACGTAGGCCGGCGGCCGGTTGGAGTTGGCCACCGTGGGCGGATCGACCGGGGTTTTCGGCACCCGCATCGGCTTCTCGAACCAGCCGTCGTCGTCGGCGAGCGGCAGGTTGTGCGTGTTGTCCGCCGTGCCCTTGTCGTGCACGAACCAGTCGTGCACCTGGAACTGGATCCAGGCCGCCGCCAGCACGTTGAGAATCGTGGCCGGCTGGAACTTGTCGCGGGTAAAGAGCGTCCGGCTGACGTCGCGCGGATTCGGATTGAGCAGGTTCGCGGTATCGGGGACCGCCTCGGTCAGCGGGACATTGCGGCCGAACCGCCTGCCAGTGGCGCCCATCATCGGGCACTTCAGATCGTTGAAGCTGCCGTCGACGGTGCGCGACGCCTTCATCTCCTCGGCCACCGGGCCCTTCTGCTCCTCGAGCTTCGGCTCTTCGGTGTCGTGCAGATTCTTCTTTCGCAGCTCGTCGCGCACTTCAATGAGCTTCTTCATGGCGGCGGGGCGCGGAAGCTCGTACCACTGTTTATCGCGGGAAATGGTGTCGCGGCTCATCGGGCACACTCCACTCGGGTTGCGTGGCGGGTCAATTCGGGGCTACTGAATGAGAGGAACGTCGTGCGCGTCGTCTACGAACACGTGCCGCTCATCTGAACGACGGCGCAAAAGTAGCGCCGGCCGATCGACAAGTCAACGGCGCGCTCAGCCGTTTTACACCGATCGGGTCACTTTCGAGGCGCTCACGATGGCGAGCTTCACCGCCACGTACGTTACGGCACCCCACGCAAGGAGAGCGACGAGCCCGACGATCACGAAGAGCCATGGACGATTGACGATCGATCCAAGCTCAGCCACTCGAGTCATGGGCCCTTCGAGCGCCGCGAGCCGTTCCATCGGGGTGCGAAGCCCCGCCAGCTGGTCCATGGAACCCTTCAGTGCGGCGACCGACCCGAGCTGCGCGTCCAGGCTGGCCACGCGATCGAGCGACTCGTGCAGCCCCGCGACGGCTTCAAGGCTCGGTCGCATGCGCGCCAGCCGATCCATCGACGGCCCCAACGCGGCCGTCGCTTCGAGCCCGGGCCGGATTTCGACGAGGCGGTTCATCGGCGTGCCGAGCGCCGCCAGGGCGCGCATACTCGGATCGAGCGCCGCCACCGAGCCCATCGGCTCGCGCAGATTGGCCACGCCCTTGAGCGTCGGATCGAGCGCCGCCACCGCCTCCATAGGGCCGCGCAGCCGCTCGACGCCCTGCAACGCCGGCACGAGACTGCCGGTGGCCGATGTCGAGTCCTTGATCGCCAACGTGTTGCCCTCGATCGCCTGGGTGCTGCCCCCGATCGCCTCCGTGTTCATCTGAATGCCCCTCGACAGTGAACATCCACTGGCGAACACGGCCATCGCGGCCGCCACCAACATGCGAGTCGTCATCGCGATCTCCTCTTCTCATCTCAGCAGTATGGACAGCACAGCTTCGAACTCGACGGTGTGAGTGTAAGATGCGCGAGCCTGCATCGCCGAAGCCGATTTGTTGCGACAACGGGTTCAGGCGAGCTCACCTCTTCGTTATCAACTGCATGGCGGCTCCCGGCGAACACTTCTTCGAGCGCACGAGCGTGCGATGGGCCCTTGGCGCGCTCGTGGGCCTCGTCCTGCTGTTCACCCTGGGGCTGGCGCTCACGCTGACGGCCGACGAGCCGCGCCGATTCACCGACATCCAGGAGCACTACAAGTACGGATCGATCGGCAGCGAGCCAGGCGTGTCGCTGCTGCGGCCGGTCGGCGGCGTGCTGCCGCCCTATTGGGTGTTCCGGGCCCTGCCGACGATCTGCCGCGACCGGCTGCCGGGCGGCTACGCCGAGTTCGGCTTCATCACCGAGCCTGATCGGGACCTTCCGGTCGGTGTGTCGCGCCGCCACCGCATCGGCATCGATCACGTCGGCCTGAACTGCGCCGTCTGCCACAGCGGCACGGTGCGCGAGACGCCGACCTCGGCGCCCCGCCTCGTGCTCGGCATGCCGGCGCATCAGCTCGACCTGCAGGGATTCGTGCAGTTCGTCCTCGACTGCACGCTGGACTCACGCGTGACCGCTGAAGCCGTGCGCGCCTCGTTTCCGCGCAACGGCGGCCCCGGCACATTCGAGCGGCTGCTCCTGCGCACCGGGCTGATGGACCGCCTGAAGCTGCAGACGCTGGAACTCAGGAACCGGATCGACCCGATCCTGCGCGAGCGCGTGCCGCGCTGGGGCCGCGGCCGCGTGGACACGTTCAATCCCTACAAAGCGATTCAGTTCAACTGGAAGCTTGACGAGCTTCCGCCGTCGGAGCTCCTCGGCGCCTCCGACTTCCCATCGCTGTGGAACCAGGCCCCGCGCGAAGGGATGGACCTGCATTGGGACGGCGACAACGACTCGGTGGACGAGCGCAACCTGAGCGCGGGCCTTGGGGCGGGCATCACGCCCGTCACCGTGGACCATGCCGGCCTCAAGCGCGTCCGCGACTGGATCTGGAAGCTGCCGCCGCCGGCCTATCCCTACTCGGTCGATGCCTCGGTGGCTGCGCGCGGCGAAACGCTCTACCGGCAGCACTGCGTGGATTGCCATGCCGACCATCGCTTCCGGACCGGCGTGACCAGCGGCACCCGCGTCGGCCGGGTGGAAGACATCGACCGGATCAAGACGGACCGCCACCGGCTCGACTCGTTCACCGAAACGTTCGCGCTCAATCAGTACACGCTGTTTCCCGACTCGCGCTACCGGTTCACGCGGTTCCGCAAGACGCACGGCTACGCCAACCAGCCGCTCGACGGCATCTGGGCGCGCGCACCCTACCTGCACAACGGGTCGGTGCCGACGCTGCGCGATCTGCTGAACGCGCCGGCCGAACGGCCCGCGGCCTTCTTCCGCGGCTACGACGTGTTCGATCAGGTGCGCGTCGGCTTCGTGTCGGACGTCGCCGAAGCCGGCGGCCGCCGGTTCAGCCGCTACGACACGAGCATCCCCGGCAACGGCAACATGGGGCACGAGTACGGCCTCTCGCTGCCCAGCGCCGACAAGGACGCCATCGTGGAGTACCTGAAAACCTTCTGACGGTGCGGAGCACTCCGATGATCAACGACACCACGGCGGGACGCTGGCTGAAACGCGTCATCTGGCTGGGCATCCTGGCCAACCTCGCGCTCGCCCTGCCGACGCTCGCGGCGCCCGACATGATGATGGAGTTCGTGCGCCTCCCGACGGCCACACCCCTGCTGTGGCCGCGCTTCGCGGCCCTGCTGCTGATCATTCTCAGCGTCTTCTATGCCCCGGCGGCCATCGACCTCGATCGCTACCGGATCGTGGCGTGGCTCGCCATCGCCAGCCGGGCCGCCGGCGTGCTCTTCTTCCTGCCGCAAACCACCTACCGCCTGTTCGGCTTGTTCGATCTCGCGTTCCTCCTCCCGGAACTGCTGCTGCTCCTCGTCGCCATCAACAGCACCACCGCACGGGTGACCGCGAAGCCCGCCGGATCGGAAGCCTGATGCCTCGCGGCCCGCTGTTGCGCCGGCTGTGGCTGTTTGCCTTCGCGCTGCTCGTCGTGGGCGGCACGGCGGCGTCGATCCTGGTCTACGAGCGATTCATGCGCCAGGAGCCGGCCCCCTATTTCGCGTCCGCCGAAGACCACTTCCTGTTCGGCTCGATCGGCACCGAGGCGGCCGAGGGGCTGCCGTACTGGATCTGGCTCGTGTTGCCGCGGGTGTTTCCAGACCTGCTGCCCACGTCTGGCGGCTACGCCTCGCTCGGGTTCGTCGCCAAGGACGGCCGCGAGCTGCCGATCGGCCTGTCGCGCGTCACCGTTGGATTTCCGCGCGTCGGCATCAACTGCGCGATGTGCCACGCGGCCAGCTACCGTACGCGGCCGGACGAGCCGGCCACCATCGTCGCCGCGGGCGCGTCGCATCAGACGTCGCCGCAGGGGTACTTCCGGTTCCTCTTCAGCGCCGCCTCCGATCCGCGCTTCAACGCCGATACGCTGCTCGCGGAAATCTCGCGCAACACCCGGCTGTCGTTCTTCGATCGCCTGCTCTATCGCTTCGCGATCATTCCCGCGTCACGCCGCGCCCTGCTGCAGCAGCGCGACTCGCAAGGCAGCTGGATGCTCAAGCGGCCCGACTGGGGCCGCGGCCGTATCGACCCCTTCAACCCGGTGAAGTTCCGGATGCTTCGCCAGCCGATGGACGCGACCATCGGCAACTCCGACATGGTGCCGGTGTGGGCGCTCGCCCGGCGCAACGGCCAGGCGTACCACTGGGACGGCCTCAACTCGTCGCTGCGCGAGGTGGTGTTGTCGTCGGCGCTCGGCGACGGCGCCACGAAGCAGTGGGTCGATCGCGACATGGCGCACTGGGACGACGCGGACCCGCGCACGCGGTCCAGCTTGCGCCGCATCACGGACTTCATGCTGACGGCACCGGTGCCGTCGTATCCGTACCCGATCGACAAGACCCTCGCCGCGGCCGGGGCCTCGGTGTTTGCCGCCAGCTGCGCCGGGTGCCATGCGCCGGGTGGTGCACGCACGGGCACGATCATCCCGCAGACCGAGGTCGGCACCGACCGCCACCGCATGGACATGTGGACCACGGCGGCGGCCACCGCCTACAACGCCTACGGTGCCGCCCATGCCTGGAAGTTCTCCAACTTCCGTCACACCGATGGCTACGTCGCCATGCCGCACGACGGGCTGTGGCTCACCGGCCCGTTCCTGCACAACGGCTCGGTGCCGTCGCTCGCCGACCTGCTCGAGCCGGTCGAGGCGCGGCCAAAGCAGTTCTGGCGCGGCTACGACGTGTACGACCCGGCCCGCGTCGGCTTCGTGACGAGCGGCCCCGAGGCGCAGCGCGAGGGGACATTCCTGGACACGTCGCGCCCGGGCAACAGCAACGCCGGCCACACTTACGGCACGGAACTGCCCGCCGCCTCCAAGCGCGCGCTACTGGAATACTTGAAAACGCTGTAGGCGGCACGTAAAGGCGGCTCTTTAGACCCGCCTGCAGGGCGGTCTGAAGACCGCCCTCTACACACCGGCCTCCCTACCCGCCTCACCTGCCCTACCCGCCTTACCTGACGCAGGGTTAACCGGGAATTAACAGGCCGGACAATTCAGCGAAATACCCCGCCGGTACTGTCCCGTCAGGACGGTACAAAACGAGTGGGTGATGCAGCAGTGGTCCAGGCGGCGACGGTCCCGAACCGGGCGGGATCCAAGCGCGTCCTCATCGTCGAGGACGAGCGCGATATCGCAGATCTCATCAAGCACGCCCTCGAGCGGGGCGGCGAAATCAAGGCGGACATCGTGGGCACCGGCGCGGCTGCGCTGACCGCCGTCAACGGGGACCCGCCCGACCTCATCCTGCTCGACCTCAGCTTGCCGCTGCTCGACGGGCTCGAGCTCTTCCGCATCCTGCGGCATCGTCCGGCTACCGCGACCATCCCGATCATCATGCTCACGGCGCGCGCCAGCGAGGCCGACCGCGTGACGGGGATCGAGCTCGGTGCCGAGGACTACATCACCAAGCCGTTCAGCCCCCGCGAGCTGGTGGCGCGCGCGAAGTCCGCCATGCGGCGCGCCAAGGGGCAGGCGCCTCCCACCGGCCCCGCGCCCTACAAGGGCAAGCACCTCTTCGTGGACTTCGACGCCATCTCCATCCGGGTGGACAACGCGTCGGTGACGCTCACTCGCCGCGAGTTCGAACTGCTGAAGTTCCTCATCGAGAACCGCAACCGCGTCATCTCGCGCGACCGCCTGCTCGAGCGCGTGTGGGGCTTCGATCTGGAGATCGAGACGCGGTCGGTGGACGTCCACGTCTCGCGCCTGCGCGCCAAGCTCGGGAACGCCGGCAAGCAGATCGAGACGGTGATCGGGATGGGGTATCGATTTAGCGACCTTGCTGAAAACTGAAGGTCGCCTGAAAGCCTCTCGCCTCTGGCCTTTGGCCTCTAGGGCCTCGTGGGCTCGGGGCGCACCACTGGCGGGTCGATCCGGCAGGGTGTCGGCTTCCACCTCGACCCGTCTCTTTCCAGCTTGAAGTGCGTGCTGGTGATGAACGGGAGCTGCAGGTACACCGGATCATCCACCACCGTACGTATCAGGAGCACGGTGTCGCCGTTGGGATACGTCACTCGATCGAAGTACTCCTCGATCCTCGCCTTGTCGCTGTAGGGCACGCCGTTCTTCCGCAGGAATCCGGGAAGGAAGTTCGCCGTCGTGACGCGCAGCGAACCGCCCTTCGGCGCGTCGGCGCGCGGCCGCCCGCCGCGGCCGGCGGCGGACGCCGTGGGAATGCCGTTGCGATCGGTTTCGACGCCACCGGCAAACTCCCACGCCGCGGTCGAATCGCCTTGCCAGCTGGGCGCCGCCGACGCGGGAGCGGCGCCGAAGTGCAGCAGGCGGGTCTGCGTGCCGGCGTCGAATTCCAGCTTGAGCGTGCGATCGTCCTGCCAGGTGACGCGCAGACGCCCCGGCACGCGCGTCAGCCCCCCGACGCCAAACGGCTTGCAGGCGTTGGCAGGGGCCTGCTCACGCTCGTAGTCCCACGCCCCGGCCACGCGGCGCCCCTCGGGGTTGAGCGGCACGCTCGCGAAATCCCCTTTGGCCGGCGTCAGCATCCGCCAGCGCCAGTCCTCGTTCACGATCGACACCCAGTAGCCGGTGAGATCGATCGGTGCCAGCGTGCGCGGCGTCGGCGCGGCCTGCTGGGCGGCCAGCCGCGCGCCAAGCGCGAGCACGAGAACCCCGACGCCCGCCCTCATCTGCTCCCCGTCCGCTTCGCCTTGCCTGAGAGATCCGCGTAGATCGCCTCCACGAACTGGTTCGTCGTCCACGCCCCGGTGTCGGCGCCGTACTGGCGGTCGTAGTCCAGCGTCGGCCGCGACGCCTCCACCTGCGCCAGGCTCTGGCCGCGCTGCACCAGGTCCTTGATGCGATCGCGCACGATGGTCACCATGTCACGGTACTCGAGCACGTCGGCTTCGTCGCCCACGCGCCCGTGCCCCGGAATCACGAATGTCCCGCCTTCCTGCTGGTGTGCCGGGACGGCGATGTCGAGCAGATAGTTCAGCCCGTCGATCACGCCCTGCACGCCGCCGCCGTGGGCCAGGTCGATGATCGGGTACCGCGTCGTCACCCAGGTTTCGCCGGCCACCAGCACGTCGGAGCGGCGGAAGTGGACGATCGAATCGCCGTCGGTCACGCCCGCCTCGGGGTGATAAACGAGTATCGGCTCGCCGTTGAAGAAGAAGTCCTTGGTGCGCTTCACGTAGGCATCGGTCGGCCACGCCGCGGTGGGCGACGCCGTCGACGCGCCGGCCGGCGCGCTCATGCGGGCGAGCACGTTTTCGTGCGCCACGATCGGGAGCGGGTT
>DASRPM010000367.1:0-16556 GCA_035646375.1 Vicinamibacterales bacterium | reverse complement strand
CTGCCGCGGCTTCTGAGGAAAGACGCGTTCGGCGACCCCCGGCACGAAGACGACGCGGAACGATCGGCCGCGCGCCTGGGCGGGCGTGCCGATGAAGACGGCGCCGTAGCGGCGGGCAGGCGGCTCGGCCTCGAGGAGCCGGAGGCGCTCGAGCAGCACGGCGCGGACCTCGTCGAGCCCCACCGGGCCCACGCCGGCCATCGGCCGCAGGTCGGCGAGCACGCGCAGCACGTGCGCGGGCGCGCGCAGCACGCGCGGCGCGAGCTGCTCGAAACGCTGCAGCCACTCGCCCCACGAGGCGCGCTCGGGCCAGGCGGCCATCTCCGTGACGAGCGGCAGCGCAAACGCCGAGAGGTGCGCGAGCCACGCGGCATCGCGCGTGAGTGCCGCCGTGAGCGAGGAGTCGGGGTCGGCCCGGCTCGCCTCCTCGCGCCGCACGCGCAGCTCCTCGGCCAGCCCGCGCAGCCGCCGTTTCCACCGCTCGGGATCGCCGCCGATGACCGCCGCCTCCACGAGCATCCGCTCCCACTGGCGGGGCGCGCGCAGCGTGCCGGCGATGGCGGGCTGTGCGTCGGTGGCCGGTTCGACGGTGGTCGGGACCGGATCCTCCACCGCCGCGGGCACGTCGCGCGGTACAAGAGCGGCGAACAGCTCGTCGCTGGGCGGCACCCAGCCTGGCGCGGGTGCATCGGCGGCCGGGAGCTGCCCCAGAGACAGATACTCGGCAAAGCGGTTGGCCGACAGCCCCTCCCCCGCGCACGCCAGCAGGGCGAGGAACGCGCGGCCGGCCGCGTGGGGACGCCGCGTGCCCCGCTCGAAGCACGCGGGCACGTCCGCGCGCTCGAGCGCGTGCTCGAGCAACCCGAGGTAGTGTCCCGGTGCGCGCACGAGGACGGCCATCTCGTCGAAGCCCACGCCGCGGCGCGCCTCGCGCAGGAGCCGGCGGGCGATCTCCACGCATTCGCGCCCCTCGCCTGGCGCCGAGAAGAACTCGAACGAGCCGTCGCTCGTACGCACCGGCGGGGCCACGTCGGCGAACAGGTGCGTCTGGATCGCCACCAGATCGGGAGTGCCCACCGCCGCGCGGGTCTCGAGCTCCGCGCCCGCGGCGGACCAGACCCGGCGCGCGTCGCGATCCTGCGGCAGGATGGTGGCCAGCACGGCCGGCGCCGCCGTGGCCAGGGCCAGCACGAAGGACTCCTCTACCGGCGACACGATCTCGATGTCGAGCAAGACCAGCGGGCACGCCAGGAACACTTCGCTCGCCACCGCCTCGCGCGCGGCTTCGAACAGGCGCGTGCGATCGGCGACGTGCGCCTCGTCGAGCTCGCGCTCGGCTTCCGACACGAGGAGGGCGACGTCGCGCAGCCCCTCGCCGTTGCCGGCGGCGGTGAGGTCCGCGCGCGACAGCCCCGCGAGGCGCAGGTCGCCGAACGATCGCGCGAGCGCGCGCGGAAAGCCTGGCGCGCCGGCCACCGGCGTCAGAAACGCGAGGTCTCCACGGCGCGCCGTCTCGAACGCCGAACGCGCGGCGACCGCTTCGAGCGCCAGCGCGCTGGCCGGCGCGATCCCGCGCCCCGCCAGGCGCGGCGCCGCGATGCGCGCGGCAAGCTGCGTGAGGCTGAAGCGCGAGAGGCCGATGGTCGCGGGGCGCGCGCGTGCAACCGCGCGCGCGAAGTCGTCGGCCGCGCCGCGCGTCGCGGCGACGATCGTCAGCGGTTGCGAGGGAGGATGGGCCAGCGCAAACGCGCGCGCGGCCTCAAGGCGGCTGGCCGCCGACGGCGACAGCACGCAACGGATTCGAGGCGATCCGTTCATTCACATCACCTGTCCCGGACGCTGTGCCGGGCGAATCGGGATCGACGACACCACGTCGTCGAGGAGAAGCACGATAACAGATGTCGAGGCGGGGTGGGCAGGGTAAGCAGTGTCCCTACCCAGCTCACCCTGCCACTCTGCCTACTCCGCCTCCACTACGCTATGGGGCGAGCCTCTGGCGACGCCATGTTTCACCGTCGCGAACGTAAGCGAGCCGGTCATGGAGACGGTTCTCCCGGCCCTGCCAGAACTCGAACGCGTCGGGCGATACGCGGAAGCCACCCCAGCCGGCGGGGCGCGGCACGGTGTCGCCGAACTGCGTGCGCACCCGCGAGACGGCGGCTTCGAGCGATTCGCGGCTCTCGATCGCGCGGCTCTGCGGCGAGGCGTGCGCGCTCCAGCGGCTCTCGAGCGGGCGCGAGGCGAAGTAGGTATCCGACTCCGCGTCTGCCACACGCGACGTGGCGCCCTCGATCCGCACCTGGCGCTCGAGCGACGGCCAGTAGAACAGCAGCGCCGCACGGTGCGTGCCGTCCAGCTCGCCGGCCTTCCGGCTGTCGTAGTTGGTGTAGAACACGAAGCCGCGGCTGTCGAACCCCTTGAGCAGCACCATGCGCGCCGACGGCCGGCCGTCGGGGGTGGCGGTGGCCAGGGTCATGGCCGTGCAGTCGGTTTCAGTCGCGCGCGCCTGCTCGAACCACCGGGCGAACAGTTCGAGCGGATCGGCCGACGCCGTCGCCTCGCTGAGCGGCTCGCCGCGGTACTCGCGACGCAGGTCGCTGACGCTCATGCGCCGGCGGGGCCCGCCAGCAGACGCACCTCGTCGCCCTCGATCGCGATCCGCAACGTCCCGCCGTCGGCCAGCGAGCCGAAGAGCAGCAGCTCCGACAGCGGCTTCTTGATCACGCGCTCCACGAGACGCGCCATCGGACGGGCGCCGAACGCGCGGTCGAAACCCTTGGTCGCGAGCCACGAGCGCGCCTCGGGCTCGAGCACGACGGTGATGCCCTTGGGCGCGACCATCCCGCGCAGCTCGTCGATCTGCTTGTCCACCACCTTCTCCACCTCGGCGGTCCCGAGCGCGTTGAACGTCACGGTCGCGTCGAGCCGGTTGCGGAACTCGGGAGTGAACATGCGCTCGAGCGCACCGCGGGTGGATCGGCCCACGCCGGTGTCGGCGAATCCCAGCCTCCGGTCGGACACGTCGCGGGCGCCGGCGTTGGTGGTCATGATCAGGATGACGTGCCGGAAGTCGGCCTTGCGGCCGTGCGAGTCGGTCAGGGTGGCGTGATCCATGACCTGCAGCAGGATGCTGAACATGTCCGGATGCGCCTTCTCGATTTCGTCGAGCAGCAGCACCGCGTGCGGCGTCTTCCGGACGGCGTCGATGAGCAGCCCGCCATCGTCGTAGCCGACGTAGCCGGGCGGCGCGCCGATCAGGCGCGACACCGCGTGCTTCTCCATGTACTCCGACATGTCGTAGCGCAGGAACTCGACGCCGAGAATGCGCGCCAGCTGGCGCGCCAGCTCCGTCTTGCCGACGCCGGTGGGGCCGGCGAACAGGAAGTTGCCAATCGGCTTGTCCGGCGAGCGGAGGCCGGAGCGCGACAGCTTGATGGCCGAGGCGACTTCGCCGATCGCGGCGTCCTGGCCGTAGATGACGCGCCGGAGCTCGACGTCCAGTGAGGCGAGCGCCTTCTTGTCGTCGCTCGACACCGACTGCACGGGCACCCGCGCCATCTTGGCCACCACGATCTCGACCTCGGCGGGCCCGATGGTGGCGGCGCGCCGCTCGGCGGACAGCAGTTTCTGGGCGGCGCCCGCTTCGTCGATCACGTCGATCGCCTTGTCGGGCAGGTGCAGATCCTTCAGGTGCTTGGCCGACAGCGTCACCGCGGCTTCGAGCGCCGCATCGGCGTAGGTGACCTCGTGGTGCTTCTCGTAGTGGGGCCGCAGCCCCTTCAGGATGTCGAGCGTCTCGGCCTCGGTGGGTTCGAGCACGTCGATCTTCTGGAAGCGGCGCGACAGGCCGCGGTCCTTGTCGAACGATTGCTTCACGTCGCTGAAGGTCGTGGACCCGATGCAGCGCAGCGTGCCGGCGGCGAGCGCCGGCTTGAGCAGGTTGCCCGCGTCCATCGCCCCGCCGGACGCCGCGCCGGCACCGACGAGCGTGTGGATCTCGTCGATGAACACGATGGCGTTCGGCTCCTTGGCGAGCCGATCGAGCACCTGCTTGATGCGTTCCTCGAAATCGCCGCGGTAGCGCGTGCCGGCCACGAGCGATCCGAGGTCGAGCGCGTACACCGTCGCCGACTTCAGCACCTCGGGGACCTCGCCCTCGTGAATGCGCAGCGCCAGCCCTTCGGCCAGCGCGGTCTTGCCGACGCCGGGCTCGCCCACGAGCAGCGGGTTGTTCTTGCGGCGCCGGCAGAGCACCTGCACCATCCGCTCGATTTCGGCGGCGCGTCCAATCAGGGGATCGATGTCCCCCTTGGCTGCCTTCTGATTGAGATTCGTGGAGTACGCCTCGAGCGGATCCGGGGGCGGCGGCGCCGCGGCCGGCTCGCCTGCCGGGACGGCGGCACCATCCGGAGCCCCGTGCGACAGGATGCGCAGCAGCTTCAGCCGCTCCACACCGTGCGTCTTGAGGAAATACGCCGCGTGACTCTCGGTTTCCTGCAGCATGAAGACCAGCAGGCTGCCCGTGTCCACCTGCGTGGCGCTCGACGCCGACGCGTGCGCCACTGCTTGCTGGACGACGCGATCGAACGCCACCGTGGGTTCGGGCTCGACCGACGCGGACCCGGGCACCGGCACGAAGGCGCGCTCGAGCACGTCGGTAACGCTCTGCCGGAGCGAAGGCAGGTCCGCACCGCAGGCGGCGAGCTGCTGGCGCGCGGTGGGCTCTTCGGTAATCGAGAGCAGCAGGTGCTCGAGACCCACGGTGTCGTGACGGCGCCGGCTCGCATGCCGGAAAGCCCGCTGGATCGTTTCGAGCGTTTCGGAGGCGAACGGAACGGGCGTCTTGCTCATGAACCGGCCTCCTCGGGGCCCGCCTCGGGCTCCATGGTCACGAGCAGGGGGAACTCGTGGGCCTCGGCGGTCTCCATCGTCGTCCGCAGTTTCGTCTCGGCCACTTCGTGAGTGTAGACCCCGGCAACGCCCAGCCCCGACTGGTGCACGCTCATCATGATGGAAAACGCCTCGGTGAACGGCTTCTGGAAGATCGTCTGCAGCACCCACACCACGAATTCCTGCGTGGTGTAGTCGTCGTTGTGCAGCAGGACCCGCCACATTCGCGGTCGCTGCACGCGCTGGTCCGGCCGC
Organism: Vicinamibacterales bacterium; assembly: GCA_035646375.1. Lineage (GTDB taxonomy): Bacteria > Acidobacteriota > Vicinamibacteria > Vicinamibacterales > UBA2999 > DASYRM01. The sequence continues at coordinate 11,411 of DASRPM010000367.1, read as the reverse complement.
GACTCCGTGAGCGTGGATTCGCGCGTGTCCGGCCGGGTACCCCCTGCCATGCTCCCATTGTACCTAGCGCTAGCGAGGCTCCGCCTGCCCGAGCACTTCGAGCAGGTCGTCGTCGAGGCGCCACGGGCCCGGTACGGGCGGCATCTTCACGTAGCGGCGCACAACGGACAGGAACTCGGCCCGGGCGACGGTGCGGGCCCCGAGCGACGCGAGGTGCGACGTGGACATCTGGCAGTCGATGAGCGGAAATCCCCAGCGGCGGAGCTGGCGCACGGCGTAGACCAGCGCCACTTTCGAGGCGTCGCTGCGGCGCGCGAACATCGACTCGCCGAAGAACACCCGTCCAATCGCCACGCCGTAGAGACCGCCGACCAGCGCGTCGCCTTCCCAGCTCTCGACCGAGTGCGCGACGCCGAGCGTGGCCAGCGCGCAGTACGCCTCGTAGACGTCGGGAGTGATCCACGTGCCGTCCTGGTCGGGGCGTGGCTCGGCGCAGGCGGCCATCACCGATGGAAACGCGGTGTCGGCGGTGACGCGGAAGCGGCCGGAGCGGATCGTCTTGCGAAGCGATCGCGACACGCGGATGGCGTCGGTGCCGAGCACCATGCGCGGATCCGGGCTCCACCACAACACCGGGTCGCCCTCGCCGAACCATGGGAAGATGCCACGCTCGTAGGCCTGCAGCAGGCGGTCCGTGGACAGGTCGTCGCCCGCGGCGAGCAGCCCGTTGGGGTCGCGCAGCGCCTGCTCCACCGGTGGAAACGGGTCGCCGGATTCAAGCCATGGGATCATCAGAGGTCGTGCCGCCACCCGTGACGCGCTTCGCGCCGTCTCCGACAGGGTACCTGCACCTGGGCCACGTGGTGAACGCCCTCTACGTCTGGGGCATCGCACGCGCCCGCGGCGGCCGCGTCGTGCTGCGCATCGAGGATCACGATCGCCTGCGCTGCCGCCCGCACTACGAGTCCGCGCTGCTCGAGGATCTGGACTGGCTTGGCTTCGTCCCCGACGAAGGGCGTCATCCGCCGGCGCGGCAGAGCGACCGGCTGCCGGCCTTCGGCGACGCGCTGGCCGTGCTCGATCGCGCGGGTCTCGTCTACGCGTGCGACTGCTCGCGCCGCCGGATCGGCGGCTCGCCGTACGACGGCCGCTGCCGCGACCGCGGCCTGGCGCGTGGACCGGGAGTGGGACTGCGGGTGCGCCTCGACGGCGAGCCGTCGGGCGACGTGCTGGTGCGCGACCGGGACGGCCACTGGACCTACCAGTTCGCCGTCACCGTTGACGACATGCGCCAGGGCATCACGCTGGTCATCCGTGGGCAGGACCTGGCCGACTCCACCGGGCGGCAGGTGGCGCTGGCCCGCCTGCTCGGCCGGACGGTGCCGCCGGTCTTCCTGCACCACCCGCTCATCGTCGATCCGTCGGGCCGAAAGCTCAGTAAGTCGGCCCATGACACCGGCATCCGCGAGCTCCGGACGGCCGGGCTGACGGCCGGAACGGTGGTCGGCCTGGCCGCCGCCGCAGTGGGCTTGCTGGGGGCTCCGGGGCCGGTGGATCCTTCGCAGGTCGCTACCCTGTTTGGGGGCGAAGCGGAGCTTGACAGTCGGTTGCGTAGCCTCGCCAGTGATACATTGAGATAGAATTTCCTGCCGTCTCACCGAGACGGCGATTTCACGAGGGAGCCTTGGCAGTCCGTCTGTTCATCGGGAACCTTCCCTACGGGGCGAGCGAAGGCGACCTCCGCGCTCATTTCTCCGCTGTAGCCGAGCCGTCGCACATCGTGATGCCCGTCGATCGTGAGACGGGACGGCCTCGCGGCTTCGCGTTCGTCGAGTTCGCGGAGCGCGCCGCGGCCGAAGAAGTCATCAAGAAGTTCGACGCTCAACCGTTCCAGGGCCGGAACCTCGCGGTGAGCGAGGCGCGGGCGCGCGAGGATCGTCCGCCACCCCGACCCGGCGGCTTCGGCGGCGGTGGCGGCGGCTTTGGCGGGCCACGGCCCGGTGGTGGCGGCGGCTTCGGCGGCCCGCGACCAGGCGGCTTCGGCGGCGGTGGCGGCGGCTTCGGTGGGCCACGCCCCGGCGGTGGCGGCGGCTTCGGCGGTCCGCGTCCCGGCGGCGGTGGCGGCTTCGGCCCCCCCGGACCCGGCGGCCGTGATCGCAGCGCTAATTTCGGACCACCGGCACCGCCCAAGCGGCTGCGCGGCGCCAAGAAGGGCGGCGCGGCGCAAGACAACAAGCCGCGCGGTCCGATCAAGGAGCGCAACGACGGCCGCATCTACGCCGTGGACGATCTCGACGAGAGCGCCACGCCCATCGACTTCGATGACATCGCGACCAGCGCACCGAAGGACGCCGAACCCGAGGTGGACACCGGCACTGGCACCGACGAGCCGGGTGACGAGTAGCGGGCACGCCGCGCGTCAGTCGGTTTTCGCCGCCGTGGCGCGCCGATAGTCGAACCACTCGATTGCGTGGTCCACGTGCAGCTTCCGGAACAGGATCGCGCGGCCGTCGCCTGAAAACCGGATCGACGTCGGCAGCCACGTCTCGGCGTCCACCCGTTCGCGCACGAGCGTGACGGTGGCGCCTTTGTGCAGCCGCGCCACCACGCCCAGCCCGTAACTGATGTCGTCCACGGCCGTGGCCTCGACGCGCACGACCTCGGCGGCGGCTTCGTCTACGAAGATCTTTCCACGAAAGAGCCGAGCCAGCTTGCCCTCGCGCGTGGCGGGTTGCGCCCCGGGGCGCGGCGAGAACGTCACCACCAGCACGTCCCGGCCGTTCTGCCGCTCGCGATGATCGAGCACGAGGTCGAGCGCGTCGGCGGTGTCGGCCACGGCGGACCGCCTCGATGTGCGGGTTCGTGGCCGGCTGCGCGTGGTCTCCCCTTTCACCGGCTTGCCGTCGCGCGCCACGAGCGTGCGGGCGACGCTGCCATCCGGCAGAGGCGTCACCGCGAATTCCTCGGTGCCCTCGCCGCTTCCAAGCCGGCCGAATGGATTCGTGTGCAGCTGGCGCCGCCGCTCGCGGTAGGCGTAGCCCGCCTGGCGGCTCTGCGATTGCTCCAGGTTGGCGCGCGTCGTCTCGAAGAACTGCTGCCGATCCGGCAGCGGCTTCTCCTGCGCGCCGGGCACGGCAGCGAGCAGCATCGCTGCCGCGAGACCGCACAATGCTTTTCCCACCTGGCTCACCTGGCCTACTGGCTCACACCCTCTGCAATCGCTCTGCCGCGCGCTCCAACGTGTCGTCGCGTTTGGCAAAGCAGAAGCGGAGCACCGGCCCCGACGGCTCGCCGGGCTGCAGGAATGGTGAGATCGGAATCGACGCCACGCCGTGCTCGCTGACCAGCCGTATGGCGAAGTCGGCGTCGGCCTCGCTGGTGATCGCCGCGTAGTCGAGCATCTGGAAATACGTGCCGTGGCACGGCAGCGGGCGGAAGCGGCTGCCTTCGATGAGGCGAAGGAAGCGATCGCGGCGTCCCTGGTAGAACTCGGTGACGTCGTCGCACAGCGGGTTGGCGTTGACGGCATCGGCATACGCCATCTGCACCGCCCCATTCACCGCGAAGGTCACCCACTGACGGACGCGCAGAATCTCGGCGGTGAGCGGCGCCGGCGCGGCGCAGTACCCCACCTTCCACCCCGTCGCGTGATAGGTCTTGCCGAACGAGCTGATCACCACCGCGCGCGACGCGATGTCGGGATAGCGCGCCAGGCTCTCGTGCCGCGCGCCGTCGAACCGCACGTGCTCGTACACTTCGTCGGAGACGACCGTGGCATCGGTATGCTCGAGGACGGCGGCGAGCTGGCGCATGTCCGACGCATCCCAGATCATGCCCGTGGGGTTGTGCGGCGTATTCAGCACGATCACGCGGGTGCGCGGCGTGACGGCGCGGCGCACCTCGTCCCAGTCGATTCGGTAGTCGGGATATCGCAGCGTGACGTAGCGCGGGATCCCGCCACTCAATCGAATCGACGGCGTGTAGGAGTCGTAGGCGGGCTGGAAGAGCACGACTTCGTCGCCGGGATGGACCAGCGCGGTGAGCGTCGCGTAGAGTCCCTCGGTGGCGCCGGTGGTGATGGCGATCTCGGTGTCGGGATCGTAGCGGCGGCCGTAGAGGCGCTCGATCTTCATGGCCAGCGCCTGGCGCAGCGCCGGCACGCCCGCCATCGGCGCGTACTGGTTGTGCCCCTCCCGCATGTAGCGCGCCACCGACTCCACCAGCGCCGGCGACGTACCGAAGTCGGGAAAGCCCTGCGAGAGATTGATCGCCTGGCGCTCGCGCGCCAGCCGGCTCATGACCTCGAAGATGCTGACGGCGCTCGACGGAAGCTTCGACTCCAGAACCCGCACCGTTTCATGATACCTAGCCAGGCTCCGCTTCGAACCATCAGGCCAGCTCCGCCTCGAGCCACTGCCTGGGCTTGACCGACAGCAGCGGATAACGCTGTCGAAGGGCCACGACCCGGCCGTAGTACGCCGGCTTGGGAAACGCTCCGGCCAGCAGCGCCACCCGCAGACGCCGCAGCTCGTAGCGATACAGGTCGTTGACGATGTCGTGGAGCCGCTCGGGCGGGGTGGACGGCAGCGGCCGCACGCCGTGCGAGGCAAGCGCGTCGAGCACCCATGGGCGATAGCGATATACCCTGTTCTCCCGATCGCTCATCCCAGGGGACTGTACCCCACGGGTGGTCCGGCCGCGCGGCCCCTTGCTACACTAAGGAGATATGAACGTTGGACTGATTGGCTGGCGCGGCATGGTGGGGTCCGTGCTGGTCGAACGCATGCTCGCAGAGCGCGACTTCGACCTGATCGACCCCGTGTTCTTCTCGACTTCGCAGACGGGCACCGAAGGCCCGTCGGTTGGTAAGCGCACGCCCGCCGTCAAGAACGCCAAAGACATCGCTTCGCTCGCGGCCTGCGACGTCCTCATCTCCTGCCAGGGCGGCGACTACACGAAGGAGATCTACCCGAAGCTGCGCGAAGCGGGCTGGAACGGCTACTGGATCGACGCCGCGTCGGCGCTGCGGATGAAGGATCACGCCGTCCTCATCCTCGATCCCGTGAATCGCGATGTCATCGATCGGGCGCTGGCCGCCGGCGTGAAGGACTACGTCGGGCCGAACTGCACTGTCAGCCTGATGCTGATGGCCATGACCGGCCTCTTCCGGGCCGGCCTCGTCGAGTGGGTCACGTCGATGACCTACCAGGCGGCGTCGGGCGCCGGCGCCAGGAACATGCGCCAGATGATCGCGCAGATGGGTTACCTGCATCACGCGGTCGCCACGCCGCTCGCGGACCCGGCCTCGACGATCCTCGAGATCGATCGCGGCGTCACCGCCGCGCTGCGCTCGCCTGACCTGCCGGCCGGCGAATTCGGCGGGCACGCGCTCGCCGGGAGCCTGCTGCCCTGGATCGCCGAGGACCTCGGCAACGGGCAGAGCAAGGAAGAGTGGAAGGCGATGGCCGAGGGCAACAAGATCCTCGGCACGTCCGGCATTCCGATGGATGGCCTCTGCATCCGGATCAGCTCGATGCGGTGCCACAGCCAGGCGCTCACCATCAAGCTCACCCGCGACGTGCCGCTCGGCGAGATCGAGTCGCTGGTGGCCGCCGCGCACCAGTGGGTGGCGGTGATTCCGAACGACAAGGAATCGTCGCTGCGCGAGCTCACGCCGGCGGCCGTCACCGGCACGCTGCGCGTGCCGATCGGTCGGCTGCGCAAGCTCCCGATGGGCGGCGAGTACCTGACGGCGTTCACCGTCGGCGATCAGCTGCTGTGGGGCGCCGCCGAACCGCTGCGCCGCATGCTGCGGATCCTGCTCGAGCGCGCGTCCGCCACGCGTTCCGCTCAGTCGTCGGAAGCCGTCGCCTCGCGTTAGCTCGCTGCACACGTACGTAGCGGCGGACTTCGCGTCCACCACACCAGCCGCCCGCCCGAAGGGCGGGCAATTAGATACTGCCTAGCGAGGCGGAGCCGTCGTGCTTTGTGGTCGGCGGAGCCTCGCTAGTGGTAGGTTAGCGGCGCCATGCCGAAGGTCAAGTTCAAGGACCGCCTGCTCGACGCCAGGCCCGATCGGCTCGACCTGCGCGACCTCCCGTACCGTCCACCGCTGCGGAACCTGCCGCACGAATATCCGGACGCCGCGCTGCTCAAGCGCCTCTTCCCGCGCTACGCCGCCGACAAGATGGTGCTCGACCAGGGCAAGGAGGGTGCCTGCACCGGCTTTGGCCTGGCGGCCGTCGTCAACTACCTGCGCTGGTCGCGGACGCGGTTGGCCAAGGGCGGGGCGCGCAAGGCGCCGCAGCCGAAGGTGAGCCCGCGCATGCTCTACCACCTCGCGCGCTTCTACGACGAGTGGCCCGGCGAGGACTACGACGGCTCGAGCTGCCGAGGCGCCCTCAAAGGCTGGCACCGCCACGGCGTCTGCGAGGACCGGTTGTGGCCCTATCGGAAGAAGACCGGCGAGGTCGTGTTCATCGAGCCCACCGACGGCTGGGACACCAACGCGACGCAGTGCCCGATCGGCGTCTACTACCGCATCGACAAGAGCTCGGTGGTGGACATGCAGGCCGCCATCTGCGAGGTGGGTGCCATCTACTGCTCGGGCAACGTGCACAACGGCTGGTTCGCGAGCCCCTTCCCGAAGCGCGGCGGCATTGCGTGCATCGAGGCGCCCGCCGGCACCGAGAACAGCGGCGGACACGCCTTTGCGCTCGTCGGCTACAACCGCTTCGGGTTCGTCGTGCAGAACTCCTGGGGCCCGGGCTGGGGCACCAAGGGGTTCGCCATCCTCCCCTACGAAGACTGGGTGGCGCGCGGCACCGACGCCTGGGCAATGGTGCTCGGCGCGCCGATCGAGCGCGCCGAGTCGCCGCACTACCACGAAACGCAGACGCTCTCGGCCCGCGCGGCCGCCGGCAGCGGTGCCATCGCGCTGTCCGGCCCGCCTGTGCCGGCCGTCTCCGCCGCGGTGATGCCGTGGGATCGCGACAACGCCTACCGGCACGCCGTGGTGATGGGCAACAACGGCTCGCTCATCAACCGCAGCATCGCCCGGCAGGCGCTGTCGGCCTTCGAGCACGTGGTGGTGGAAGCGCCGGTCGAGTGGTGCGGCATCGGCCCGGCCCGGCTGTTGCTCTACGCGCACGGCGGGCTGAACGCCGAAGAAGAGTCGGTGAAGCGCATCCAGGTGATGGCGCCCTACTTCCAGGCCAACGGCGTGTACCCCCTCTTCCTGACGTGGCGGACCGGTGTGCTCGAGAGCCTGACGGGCATCTTCGAGGACATCCAGCAAGGCGTCGAGCCGTCGGGCGCCTTCCGCGACGTCTGGCGTGTCGTCAAGGACACCGTCGGCGAAGCGCGCGATCGCGCGGTGGAAGTGGCCTGCCAGACGACGGGCGTCAAGGCGATCTGGTCGCAGATGAAGCAGAACGCCCGCGCCGCCCACGCCACCCGGCAGCCGATTGCCGGCGCCGACGGCAAGGTGGCGCAGAAGGACCCGACGCTCGTGCTGCTGGCCGACGCGCTCGAGCGGCTCAAGGGGCAGCTCCCCCGTCTCGAGGTGCACCTCGTGGGGCACTCGGCGGGATCGATTCTGTTCGGGCACCTGTTCGACGCGCTGCGCGAGCGCTCGGTGACCGTCGACTCATGCACGCTCTACGCGCCGGCCTGCACCGTGCAGTTCGCCCTCGACCACTACGAACCGGCCATCAGCAACGGCGTGCTGCGGAAGCAGGACTTCCACGTGGAACTGCTGAGCGACGAGCGCGAGCTGGGAGACACCGTCGGCCCGTATGGCAAGTCGCTGCTCTATCTCGTGAGCCGCGCGCTCGAGGACCAGCACAAGACCCCCATCCTCGGCATGGCGAACGCCTGGGATCCCGCGAAGCGGAACACGTGGTCCGACGACCCCGTGATCCAACGCGGGCTGAAGACGTGGCAGACGTTCTGGGGCAGCGTGCGCGCGCCGCGCGAGGTCACCGAGTCGCAGATTTCCAACGGCGTAGCGCGCGTGGCGTCGAGCCATGGCGGCTTCGACAACGACGTCGAGGTCATCGCGCGCACGATCGAGCGGATCGCCGGCCGACCGTTGAAGCACAAGGTCGAGCAGTTGGTCTACTAGGACGGTGTACGGCGGGTCGGTGCGTTACGACGGCGAGAACCAGAAGCTCGTCTTGACCACGAAGTAGTTGTCACCGCGCGCTCGCAGTGCGCTGAACATGTCGCCGATGGTCGCGCGGCTCGCGCCGAAGGCATCCGACGCGCGATCCTGCTGCCAGACGAGGTACAGCGTGCTGCCCGGGCGCCACTCCCAGCGCAGGACGAGATTGCTGCGGAACGACAGCACGTTGAAGTCGCGGTTGGGCAGGACGAACGCCGCGTCGCCATCGGTCACCCGGAGACTGCCGTCCGCGAGCGGCGTCAGCGTCGTGCCGCCCGTGCCATAGAGCCGCAGCAGGCGGCTCTGCGCCGCTGAGAGCTCGCCGACGTTGTCGTAGCGCCCACTCGCCGCGAATGGCTCGGCGTAGAAATCCAGCGTCATGTCGGGCTTGAACGTGTAGTTGGCACGCAGCTGCGTGGAGTACGTCGAACGATCGACGCGGCCGAACACGTACCGGCTCCCGAACGTCGACGCGCCGCCGCCGGCGAGAGACGTCAGGTACTGCCGGACGTCCAGTTCGCGCTGGTACCGCGGTGTCACCGACAGGCCCCACTGCGATCCCGACTGGAACTCCCACTCGCTGGCGGCGACGAAGTTCGAGCCGCCGTCCTCGTTGCCCGCGTACTCGACCACATAGTCAGTCTGCAAGCGCTTGGCGCGGTTGCTGTCGACGGCGACCGCGACGTTCCAGCCGCGCGGCGTGCCCATCAACGGCCCTCCTCGTGTCAGCCGTTCGTCCTGGGCGCGCATCTGGTGCGTCACGCTGACCTCGGTCTCCCAGAAGTTCGGCCAGTCGATACTGGCGTCCGCCGTCAGCGACCCTTGCCGCCGGATCCAGTCGTAGGTGAAGCGCCGCTCGTGCGTCAGCTGCAGCTGATAGGCGCGGTACCACGCGCCCGGTATCGTCTCCCGATACGACAGCCAGCCGCTCGTCTGCAGCCCGTCCGCGGACGACAACCGGCCCAGGTCGTTGGACTCGAAGCCGGCCGTCTCCATCTGGGAGTCCAGACCCCAGTTCCAGTGCCGTCCGGTGCGCCGCTCGATGGTCGAGCCGGTCTTGATGCCGGTGAGCGACGTCTTCGCCGGGTCGTAGTCGAAGTACGGCGCGTCGGGACGCTGGAAGTAGTGGGCGCTGGAGCGCTGGATGCGATCGATCGCGGCGGCCGATCCGGTGACGTGCGTCGCCCCGAGCGAGCCGCGCCACTCGTACTCGCCCCCACGCAGGCGGACGATCGCGTCGCCGCTCAGGCTGACCGCCGATGTCGTCAACAGCGACGCCAGCGGCTCCCCCGGCGTCAGGTCCCTGTGCAGAACCGTCGTCATGAGGCCGGCGGTCGATCCCGGCGGCCCGAACTCCTGCTCGACTCGCGCCACGCCGAACACGCTCGTCGCCGCGACCCGGGTGGCACCGATGGACGAGCCAGGGGTGAAGGCGCGCGCAGTTTCTTCGCCGGTGACACCGCTCAACACACCGATCGACGTTCCGGATCCGAGCCGCCCGGTCAGCTTGGCGGCGCCGAGAATCGTCGCCGCCTTCGGCTGGTCGACGTACGCACCCTCCGCGCGGCCCTGCGGCGCCGCGCCGATCCGGCGCGAGTAGAAGAAGTTGTTCGGGTATCCCGTCAGCAGGTCGGCGCCTTCCAGGAAGAACGGACGCCGCTCTTCGAAGAACGTCTCGACGGCCGAGAGGTTCACTTCCGCCGGATCGGCCTCGACCTGCCCGAAATCGGGGTTCACGGTGGCCTCGAGCGTGAGGTTCGAACCCAGGCCCATTTTCAGATCGAGGCCCGCGCGGCCATCGAGGTTGGCCGCGCTGGCAAACGGGTTGGCGCGATCGCGATCCCCGATCACCTGCGCGGCGCCGGCGACGTACGGCAGCAGCTCGAGGCGGCGCCGCGGCCGGATACCGTCGATGCCGTGCAGATCGCCGAAGAGCGACGACCACTTCGTCTCCGTGCGCGGGACGAGCGCCCAGAATGCCTGCTCGTTGCGGGCGGGGACGCGCCGCTCGATGTTGAGCCCCCACACCTGCGGGCTGCGTTCGTTGAAGCGCAGCTGCGAGAACGGAATCCGCATCTCGGCCGCCCAGCCGGACGCCTCCGTGACGACCTCGGCGCCCCACACCGGGCTGTAGCCGCCGTCCCCGCTCTCGAGGTCGTCGCTCGACGAATAGACGTCCAGCCGGACGCCGGCTGCCGTCACGCCGAAGGTCGACGCGGTGCGCCGATCCAGATATGTGTCGAACGACACCAGGATGTGCTCGGCCTGATCGTCGTCGTCCCGCCGGCCGAGCGGCGCGCGGACGCCGCCGCTCGATCGCATCCGCGCGCCGACGTAGATGGCGTCGTCGTCATAGACGATGCGGACGTCGGTGGGATCTGATGGCGCAGCGCCCTCCACCGGCTCGCGCTGCACGAAGTCGGTGATCGCCGGGGCGGCGCTCCAGACCGATTCGTCGAGCGCGCCGTCGAGCCGGATGGCGCCGTTGGCGACGCGGGTCGCGTGCGCCTGCTTCCGTTCCTGCGCCGCCGCCACCGATGGCGCGGCGAGCATCCAGACGAAAACGAGACACACCACCGCGCGGGACACTGCGCGTTACTACGCCGGGCTGGCGGGAACCGTTTCTGTCGAGCGACTGTTCTGCAACGCGAAACGGGCCGCGTTGCCGCGGCCCGTTCCGTCTTGCGTTTGCCAGAGGCCAAAGGCTAAGGGCCAGAGGCTTCCGAGGGCCCTCGGGCCCGACTTAGTACCGGTAGAAGTCGGGCTTATAGGGCCCTTCCACTGGCACGCCGATGTAGTCGGCCTGCTCCTTCGAGAGCGTGGTCAGCTTCACGCCGATCTGGTCGAGGTGCAGACGCGCCACTTCCTCGTCCAGCTTCTTCGGCAGCATCGTCACCGTCTTGCCGTACTTCTCGGCGTTGGCGTGCAGCTCGAGCTGCGCCAGCGTCTGGTTGGTGAACGACGCCGACATCACGAAGCTCGGGTGACCGGTCGCGCAGCCCAGGTTCAGCAGGCGGCCTTCCGCGAGGATCATCACGGAGTGGCCGTCCGGGAACGCCCACTCGTCGTACTGCGGCTTGATGTTGATCCGCTTGATGCCCGGCGTCTTCGCCAGGCCGGCCATGTCGATCTCGTTGTCGAAGTGGCCGATGTTGCCGACGATCGCCTTGTCCTTCATCTTCGCCATGTGCGCGGCGGTGATGATGTTGAAGTTGCCGGTCGTGGTGATGAAGATGTCGGCCTTGTC
>DASRPM010000366.1:0-28719 GCA_035646375.1 Vicinamibacterales bacterium | reverse complement strand
ATCCTTGTACTTCTTGCGCAGCTCCTCGAGCGCGGTCACGTCGGCCTTGTCGAACTGCGTGACGTGCGGCACCGTGTTCCACGAGTAGCTGAGATGCTCCGACGTGACGCGGCGGATGTTGCTCCACGGCTCGCGCTGCACGTCGCCCCACTTCGCGAAGTCGGGCATGGGGCGCGACGCGCGCGCAACCATGCCGCCCGCGGCGGGCGCACCGGTGCTTCCGGCGCTGCTGAGGATGCGGCGGGCGTGCTCTTTGACGTCTTCCTGCGAGATCCGGCCGGCGGGCCCGCTGCCGACCACGGCGTTGATGTCCACGCCGATTTCGCGCGCCAGCCGCCGTACAGCCGGCGAGGCCGCGGCGGGCATGAGATTCGACGCCGTGGGCGCCGGGGCGGGAGCAGGAGCGGCAGCTTGAGCCGGCGGCGCCTCGGCGGGCTGGCGCGGCGGCATCGACACCACCTTGGCCTCGGCTTTCGGCTCCGGCTTGGGCTCCGGTCTGGCCTCCGCTTTGGGTTCGGGCTTGGCTTCGGCCGGCGGCGGGGGCGCCGCGGCGGTCTTGCCGGCACCGTTGCCCGCGGCGCCGCCGTCGTCCACCGTGAAGATCACGGCGCCAACCGACACCTTGTCGCCCTTCTTGACCTTGATCTCCTTGACAACGCCGGCGACCGACGACGGCACCTCGATGGTGGCCTTGTCGGTCTCGAGCTCGATGACCGGCTGCTCCAGCTTGACCGTGTCGCCGACGCTCACCAGCACCTTCGCGACGTCGCCCGAGGCGACGTTCTCGCCCAGCTCGGGAACTTTGAACTCGGTCACTTATGACACCGCCGGGTTGGACTTCTCGGGATTGATCCCGAGGTCCGTGATGGCTTTCTTGACGACGCTCGTGTCGATGACGCCGTCGCGCGCCAGATCGCCGAGCGTGGCCACGACGATGAAGCGCGCGTCCACCTCGAAGAACTCGCGTAGCGAGGCGCGGCCTTCGCTGCGGCCGAATCCGTCGGTGCCGAGCGACGTGATGCGCCGCGGCATCCAGCGGTCGATCGAGTCGGCCATCGCCTTCACGTAGTCCGAGGCCACCACGATGACACCCTCGGTCTTCTCGAGGCACTGCGTCACGTAGGGTACCTTCGGCGCCTCGCCCGGGTGCAGGCGGTTCCAGCGCTCGCAGGCGTGGCCGTCGCGATAGAGCTCCTGGAAGCTCGGCGCGCTCCACACGTCGGCCGCCACGTCGTAGTCCTTCTCGAGCATCTGCTGCGCCTTGAGCACCTCGTTCAGGATGGCGCCGGCGCCAATCAGCTGCGCCCGCCCCTTGGCCTTCTTCTTCGACGACGGCCGCAGCTTGTACAGCCCCTTCAGGATGCCGTCGCGCGAGCCCTCGGGCATCGGCAGCATCTCGTAGGTCTCGTTCATCACGGTGAGGTAGTAGAAGACGCTCTCGCCGTCCTTGTACATCCGGCGGATGCCGTCCTCGAGGATCACCGCAATCTCGTAGGCGAAGGTCGGATCGAACGAGATCAGGTTCGGGACGGCCAGCGCCAGCAGATGGCTGTGACCGTCCTGATGCTGAAGCCCTTCCCCCGCAAGGGTCGTGCGGCCCGCGGTGCCACCGAGGAGGAAGCCGCGCGTGCGCGTGTCGGCCGCCGCCCACACCAGGTCGCCCACGCGCTGCATCCCGAACATCGAGTAGTAGATGAAGAACGGGATGGTGTTGACGCCGTGCGTCGCGTAGGCGCTGCCGGCCGCGATGAACGACGAGATGGAGCCCGCCTCGTTGATCCCCTCTTCGAGGATCTGCCCTTCCTTGGCTTCCTTGTAGTAGAGCAGCGTGTCCATGTCGACCGGCTCGTAGAGCTGACCGACGCGCGAGTAGATGCCCACCTGGCGGAAGAGCGCCTCCATGCCGAACGTGCGCGCCTCGTCGGGGACAATCGGCACCACCAGCTCGCCGATCTCCTTGTCGCGCAGCAGCTTCGCCAGCATGCGGACGAAGACCATCGTCGTCGAGGCCTTGCGGCCTTCGCTGCCGGCGTGGAATTCCTTGAAGAGTTCCGGGAGGCTGTCGGTCTTGAGCGGTTCGACCTGGACGTTACGGGAAGGCACGAAGCCACCGAGCTGTTTGCGCCGCTCGGTGAGATACGTGACCTCGGGGCTGTTGTCCGAGGGGCGGTAGAACGGGGCTTTGCTGACCTCCTCGTCGGCGACCGGGATGCCGAACCGGGTACGGAAGGCCCGCAACTCGTCTTCGTTCAGCTTCTTCTGCTGGTGGGTGATGTTCTTCCCCTCGCCCGCTTCGCCGATGCCGTAGCCCTTGATCGTGCGGGCCAGGATGACGGTCGGCTGGCCCGTGTGCTCCACGGCCGCCTTGTAGGCCGCATACACCTTGGCCGGATCGTGCCCGCCGAGCGTGAGCTTTTTCAGCTGCTCGTCCGACAGGTGCGCGACCATCTCGAGCAGCCGGGGTTCCTCGCCCCAGAAGTGCTCCCGGACGTAGGCGCCCGATTCGACGGCGTACTTCTGATACTCGCCGTCCACCACCTCGCCCATGCGCTTGACGAGCAGGCCGTCGGTGTCCTTGGCGAGGAGCGCGTCCCACTCGCCGCCCCAGATGACTTTCAGGACGTTCCAGCCCGCACCGCGGAAGACGGCCTCGAGCTCCTGGATGATCTGGCCGTTGCCCCGGACCGGGCCGTCGAGCCGCTGCAGGTTGCAGTTGATGACGAAGATCAGGTTATCGAGCTTCTCGCGCGACGCCAGCGTGATCGCGCCCAGCGACTCGGGCTCGTCGGTCTCGCCGTCGCCGAGGAACGCCCACACCTTCGAGTTGGAGTGCTTCTTCAGGCCGCGGTCTTCGAGGTAGTGCATGAAGCGCGCCTGATAGATCGCGCAGATCGGGCCGAGCCCCATGCTGACCGTGGGGAACTCCCAGAAGTCCGGCATCAGCCACGGGTGCGGGTAGGACGACAGGCCGCCGCCCGGTTTCAGCTCGCGGCGGAAGTTCTCGAGCTTCTCCGCCGACAGGCGCCCCTCGAGGAACGCGCGCGAGTAGATCCCCGGCGCCGCATGCCCCTGGAAGTAGATGATGTCGCCGTCGTTGTCGTCGCCCTTGCCCTTGAAGAAGTGGTTGAAGCCCACTTCGTAGAGCGTTGCGGCGGAGGCATAAGTGGAGATGTGGCCGCCGATGCCGTCCTCGGCCTTGTTGGCCTTCACCACCATGGCTAGCGCGTTCCAGCGCACCAGGCTCTTGATGCGGCGCTCGATCTCGCGGCTGCCCGGGAAGGGCGCCTGCTCCTCGGCGGAAATCGTGTTGATGTAGGGGGTGTTGGCGGTAAACGGCGTCTTCACACCGTTGCGGCGGGCGTGGTCGCTCAGTTCACGCAGCAGCCGGCTGACGCGAACGGGGCCGCCCGACTTGAGCACGTAGTCCAGCGACTCCAACCACTCGCGGGTTTCGAGGGTTTCGAGCTCGCTGGCGTCCTTTGGTGCTGTGTTTCGCATGAATCCTCGTGGGGCCGCCCCGCGAAGCGGGGCCAGAAGGCACTGCAGCGGTAACCGCTTCTTATTCTATTATTCGGTCCCGGCGTGATGAAACCTGATTCGGCGATTTTCCGCGTGAATCCCCGCGAGGTCAGCCGCCGTCTCGCTGATGTATCTCATGCGATCACCTCATGTGAACGCTGCCCGCGGCTGCGGGAGCACTGCCGTACGGTGGCGCGCGTGCGCAAGCGCGCGTTTCGCGACGAGGTCTACTGGGGGAGGCCGGTAGCTGGCTTTGGCGACCCGGACGCGCGACTGCTGCTCGTCGGCCTTGCGCCCGCGGCGCACGGCGCCAACCGGACCGGACGCGTGTTCACCGGCGACGGCACCGGCGGCTCGGGCGATTTCCTGATGAGCGCGCTGCACCGGACGGGCTTCGCGAACATTCCGACGTCGCAGCATGCCGGCGACGGATTACAGCTGCGTGACGCCTACATCCTGGCGGCCGTGCGCTGCGCGCCGCCGCAGAACAAGCCGACACCCGAGGAGATCGAGCGCTGTCAGGTTCACCTTGATGCCGAAGCCGACGCGCTGCCCAAAGTGCGCGTGGTGGTGGCGCTCGGCAAGATCGCCTTCGACGCGTGGCTGCAGCGATTGAAGCGCCAGGGGATCACGATCACGCCGCGCCCGCCGTTCGGACATGGCTCGATCGCGCAGATCGACGGCGGCCCGATTCTCGTCGGCTGCTATCACCCCAGTCGTCAGAACACCAACACAGGAAAACTGACGGCGCCCATGATGGAAAGCGTCTTCCGAACCGTGCGACGCGTGCTGGATGGCGCGGAGCGGTCAGGTGAGTCGGGTGGGTCAGGTGGGTCTGGTGGGTAAAGAGCTCTTACCTACCCGGCCTACCTGACCTACCTGACCCCAGCATCAGTGCGCGTGATGCGAGCCGTTTCGCGCGACGTCGGCGATCACCGACACGAGCTGCGCGGCATCGACCGGCGCCTGCAGGTACCGATCGATCGCCACGCCTGACAGCGCGCGCTCGTCGGCATGATCGGCGCTGCCCATCGCCACCACGGCCAGCCGCTCGCCGCGGTTGAGCGCCACGGCCAGCGCTTCGCGCGCCAGCCAGTAGCCGTTCTTCGGGCCGCCGCCGACCGAGACGACGAGCACGTCGCGGGTGTCGTCCCGCATCAGCAGCAGCGCTTCGTGCGACGACGCGGCCGTCACGACGCTCGCGCCCGCCTCCAGCAGTACCGACGCCAAACGTCCGCGTTCGCTGGCACGCTCGTCCTCGATCACCACGCGCACGCCTTCGAGCCGCGGCGGCACGAATGGGACGTTGTCCGCGGTGGCCGGCTCGGCGGCGAGCGGAAGCCGCACGCGGAACGTGGCGCCGAGGCCCGGCCCGTCGCTCTCGGCGCTCACGCTTCCGCCGTGCAGCTCGACGAGCTGACGCACGAGCGGCAACCCGAGACCGATGCCGCCCATGTAGGGGCCGTTGCTGGCGGGCGGCCGCGAGGTGAACAGGTGCGGCAGCGCCGCCGGCGCGATGCCGGCGCCGGTGTCGCGCACCACGAGCTCGACGCCATCGCCGGCACGGGCCAGCGACACGTCGACACGGCCGCCCACGGGCGTGAACTTCACGGCGTTCGACAGCAGGTGCCACACCACCTGGCGCAGCCGCTCCGGGTCGCCCGGCACCGGATCGATCTCCGCATCGACGTCGAGGCCGAGGGCGATCTGCCTGGCCTCGCGCGCCGGCGTGGTGGCGTCGGCGGCCGCACGCACCGCGTCGGCCAGCTGCACCGCCTGCCGGCGCAGCCGGATGCGCCCGGCCGCGGCTCGCGAAGCTTCGAACAGGTCGTCGATCACGCGCGTCTGCGCCACGGCGTGCCGTTCCACCGCGGCAAGGGCCTGCGCTTTTCGATCGTCGGCCAGGGCGCCCCGGCCAATCATGCGGGCGTAGCCTTGAATGGCCGCCAGCGGTGTTCGCAGCTCGCGCGACACCCTGGTGAGGAATTCACCATGGGCGTGCGCGGCGGCGTCCACCTCGGCCCGCGCGCGCTGGAGATCGGCCGACGCGTCCCGCGAGGTCCGCGACGTCGTGGCGAGCGCGACGCCGGCGCTGGCGAGTGCCACGCTCGCCGAGGGCAGAATCGGCGACAACAGCAGTCCCCACCGGCCGAGCAGCCACCAGGCGCCGCCCCACAGCGCGACGAGGCACGCCAGCCCGGCGAGCGCGCCGCCAGCGGCACCGTATCGGGCCGCGGCCAGCGCCACCAGTCCCGCCGCGGCCAGCGTGAGCCCGGCCTCGATCAGCGTCGCTTCGGCTGGACGGCGGAGGAAATCGCTCCGCAGGAGGTTGTCGGCGACCGTCGCCTGCACTTCGACGCCGATGAACCGTGGATCGTGCGGCGTGGCCACCAGCTCCTGGACGCCGAGCGCGGTGGCGCCTACGAACACCAGCTTGTCCCGGAAGGTGTCGGCGGCCGTGCGGGCGTCCATCACGTCGACGGCTGACACGAACGGGAACGTGCGCCGGCCGCCGCGGAACCGCAGCAACAGGTTGGCGCGGCCATCGAGCGCCACTTCGCGATCGCCGATCTTGAGCGACGTCGCGTTGGCATGGACGGCGTGCAGCTCGCCGACAGGCGCGTCGAGCGTGGCCAGCGCCGCCGACAGTGCCAGCGACGGATACACGCGTCCTTGCAGCTGAATCGCCAGCGGCACGCGCCGCAGGATGCCGTCGCTGTCCGGTGTCGCGTTCAGGAACCCGGATGCGCCGGCGGCGGTCGTGAGCGCGGGCAGGCTGCAGACGGCGCCCGTGGCCGCAAACATCGGCCATTCCCCTTCCGCTTCCTCGGGCTCGACGATCGTGACGGGCAGCGGCTGCAGGACACAGCGGTCTTCGCCGTCCGACGGTACGCCGAACGTCATCGCATAGCCCAGCACCACGCGCCCACGGCGCAGCGAGTCGGCAAACGCCTCGTCCCCGCTGTCGCCGGCTGGCGTGGCCCGATCGGGTTCGCTGAACACGAGGTCGAGCGCGATGGTCCGCGCGCCGAGCGCCCGCAGACGGTCAACCAGCGCGCCCAGGCGGTCGCGGCGCCACGGCCATTGGCCGAACACCGACAGGCTGCGCTCGTCCACGTCCACGATGACGATCCGCGGATCCGGGCGCGAGAGCGGCACCGCCCGCCGCAGCAGATCGGCTGCGCCGTCGTTCAGCCGGACGAGCAGCGCCGGCGGCGCCACGGCGCCGGCCGCGCACAGGATGGCGGGGAGCACCCAGGGCCAGTGCCCAAACGCGCGCGGCCGTGACGTCTGGTGTGTCGGCACCGCGGCGCCCTCAACGGACCGAGATCTCCACGCGGCGGTTGCGCGGTTCGAGGACGTTGTCGGCCGTGCGAACGCGGAGGTCCGACTCGCCGAGCGACGACACGTCGATCAGCGACGCCTCCACACCGGCGCCGACGAGCAGCGTGCGGACGCGCGTGGCGCGTTCCAGTCCGAGCGCGTAGTTCGCGTTCGAATCGCCGGTCGTGTCCGTGTGCCCCGCGACGCCGACTTCGGGCGCCGGGCGGCCGGCCACGGCCTTCAGCACACCGGGCAGCAGCGCCCTCGACTCGTCGGTCAACTCGTCGGACTCGAGACGGAAGTACAGCGTAAAGGCCTCCGGCGCCATCGGCAGGCTGGCAAGGGTGGCGCCGAACTGTTTCTCGATCGATGCCGCATCGAGCGGCGCGGCGGGCGAGGGCGCGCGGCGCCCCACCACCGTCGTCGCGGCCCGATCGGCGGTCAGCTCCACCATGCCGGCACCGGCGGCGCTGCTCACCACCGCCTGTCCGAGGGTGCCATCCGGCTCGGCGAGCAGGACCACGGTCGTCGGCCCCGCGGCGCCGGTATTGCCGCGGCGCGATGCGCAGGCAGGGGCGGCGGTCACGACCGCAAGCACGATGAGCGCTGCGAGCCGGCGATTCATTCCGACACCTGGATCAGGAGGCGCGTGCCGCGCACGCCGACGATCGCCGACGGCGTCTCGAGCCGCACGGCATCGGGCGACAGCTTCGCGATGCGACCGGACACATAGGCGACGACACCGCGCACCACCTTGAGCACGAACGCGAACTGGCTGTCGGACTGGGCGTAGACGAAGCGGCTGATCTCGATCGTGGTCTGCGGCCCGATCGAGAGGCGGGTGTCGTCGCGCAGCGTGAGGCCTACACGTCCGTCGGCGCCGGTGCCGAGCGAATCCTCCGCGTAGACCGGCGTGCCGACGATCGCTGGAATCTGGCGCCCTTCATGGACGACGAAGGCCGCCCCCGTCACGAGCTTCACGCGGCCGGCCGGTACGGCCGTCTGCGCCAGCGCCGGCGAGGCGGCGAGCAGGCCGAGCAGCAGCGCGGCGCACGAAAGAATCCTCATCGCCAAGCGTCCCGCCAGCCGCACCATACCGCATCGGAGGGCAGCTGATTACACGAAATCCAGCACCTCGCGCACTCTCTGCGCAAGCGAGCTCGGCGTGAACGGTTTCTGCAGCAGAGTCTCGTTGGCCTCGAACACGCCGCGACGCAGCAGGGCGTCGTCCATGTAGCCGCTGAGGAAGAGCACCTTCAGTCCAGGCATCCGCGCGCGCAGGCGATCGGCGAGCTCCCGGCCGTCCATGTTCGGCATCACGACGTCGGTCACCAGCAGGTCGAGCGGTTCGGGATGAGCTTCGAGAACACGGAGCGCCTCCGCGCCGTCGGCGGCCAGCAGCACCGTGAAGCCTCGCCCGCGCAGGGCACGGGCGGCAAGCTGGCGAAGGCTCGCCTCGTCTTCCACCAACAAAATCGACTCGTGGCCGTGGCGCAGGGCGCTCGCCGCTGAGTCGGTAGCCGACACCTCGGCTGTTTCGCTGGCGGGCAGATAGATCGAGAACGTCGTCCCGCGGCCCGGTTCGCTCTCGACTTCGATGCGCCCGCCGCTCTGCTCGACGATGCCGTGCACGACCGCGAGCCCAAGACCAGTGCCCTTGCCGACGCCCTTCGAGGTGTAGAACGGCTCGAAGACCCGCGCCACGATCTCGGGTGGCATCCCGACACCGGTGTCGCTGACGCAGAGACAGACCTGCCGCGGATCGACGTTCATCGTGCTGATGATCAGGGTGCCGCCGCGGGGCATGGCGTCGCGGGCGTTGACCGACAGGTTCATCAGCACCTGGCTCAGGTGGCCGGGGTCGATGGTCACCGGCCGCGCGTCCGGCTCGAGCTCCGCGATGAGCAGGATGTCCTCGCCGATCAGCCGGCGCAGCATGCTTTCGGCCTCTCGCACGGCGGCGTTGACGTCGAGCACTTTCGGCGCCAGCACGTCCTTGCGGCCGAACGTGAGCAGCTGTCGCGTGAGCGACGACGCCCGGTCGGCGGCGTCGGCGATGTCCTTCACCTGTTCCGCCTGCGCCCCCGGCTTCATCGCGTCGAGCAGCATGTGGCTGCTGAGCGTGATGACGGTGAGCAGGTTGTTGAAATCGTGCGCGACCCCGCCGGCGAGCCGCCCCACCGCCTCCATCTTCTGCGACTGGCGCAGCTGCTCCTCGAGGAGCCGCCGCTCGGTGATGTCGGTGATGCTGCCGCGGATCAGCGTGCGCTCGGGATCCGGCAGTTTGACGAGCGCGACCTCGCACGGGAAGTCGCGCCCGGCCAGCGAGCGGTGGTTCCATTCGAACACCGGCCGCCCGCCGGCCAGCGTCTCGGCCAAGTACTCTGGCGCGACCACGCTCGACTCGCGTCCATCCGGCTGGACGAGCGAGCTGATGTCGAGCACGCCCAGCGAGCGCAGGTCGGTGACCGAGGCGCCGAACATCTCACACGCCTTCTGATTGCAGTCCACGAAGTGGCCGGTGGCCAGGTCGAGCACCACGATCGCCTCGGGCGCCGAATCGATGAGCGTGCGGTAGCGCGCGCCGCTCACCATCAACGCCTCGTGGGCGCGGACGCGCTCGGTGACGTCGCGGCTCTCCGAGACGAGCATCGTCACCTCGCCGCGCCCGTTGCGAATCGCCGACATCGAGCAGTCGGCCCATGACACCGAGCCGTCGAGGCGCGGATGCGTGGCCTCGAACCTGACCGGCCGGCCGGCGGCGGCGTCGGCCACGGCGCCTTTCACGCGTTGGCGCAGCTGCGGGTCGTGGCTCCACCACGGCGTGTCCCACACCGGTTGTCCCACGACGTCGGCCGCCGGGACGCCGGAGACGGCCAGCGCCGAACGGTTCACCTGCGTGAGCGTGCCGTCGGGCTGCGTCAGAAAGACCAGCTCGGACGATTCGTCGAACACGGCACGGAAGCGGCGCTCGCCAGCGGCCAGCCGCTCGCCGCGGTCGGCGTACTCCCGCGACAGCACCATTGCCATCAGGACGACCCAGAGCGCCATGGGCGCGTCCCCGACGTACGGCAAGGTCCGGCCGCCCACGTCGGCGAACGCCGCGACGACCGAGGCGATGAGAGCGCCTCCGGCGGCCACGCCCGCCAGCGCCGCGCCGATGCGATCGCGCTGCCACATGTGCATGGCGGCCACGCCGCTGTAGGCGAAGGCCACCGCCACCGCCAGGTACGCCAGCGCCAGTGCCGTGCTCGGCTCGCGCTCCGCGATCGTGAACGTCCCACCCCACCACGCCTCGGCGGTGCGAAGCCCGGTGACCGTACCGTTGAGCGGGGCGAAGAAGCTGGCGGCGGCCGTCAGCAGCAGGACGGTGGTGATCGCGCGGTTGAACCCGCGGACTTCAAATCCCGTGATGCGCGAGACCAGCGTGACCGACGCCGCCACCCAGACGAGCGCAATGGTCGTGCGGGCGCCGAGCGCCAGCTGGGCCTCGGCGACACTGGTGGCCTGCCCGAGCACGAGCAGAGCCAAAGACAGGCTCGCGCCGAGAAGGCAGTGCAGCGCAAAGAGGAGGAGGACCCGCTCGGCCCGGGACCAGCACCACTGGGCGAAGTACTGCACCGCCCCGAAGGCGAAAAAGCCCGCCAGGAGCGCGTGGAGCGTGACGTACCGGCCCACGCAGGGAGTCTAGCAGCGAAGCACGGCCGTGACGGCTGAGGAGCTCGACGATACCTGCGCTCTGACGTTGCCGTACATACGACGGGCGCGGCGAGGGGCCGCGCCCGCGAATGTAGAGGCCGCCTTCAGGCGGCATTACTCGTAGGAGCCGCCTGTAGGCGGCACGGCCGGCTGAAGCCAGCCCCTACGTCTACACGGTTCCCGGCTTCAGGATGTACTGCATGTTCTCATCCTGCACGCGGTAGGTCTTGTGGCAGGCACCGCAGGTGCCGCCAGCCGTCTTCAGCGCCGCGAGCGCGGTCATCTGATCCGGCGCCGCCGCCGACACGGCCTGTTCGAGCGCGGTGATCTTGGTGAGCGCATCCTTGCTCATCGCGATCGCGTCGTCCTTCTTGTTGGCCACCCAGAAGTTCTCGGCGTCCATCAGCGCCTGCTTGACGATCGCCACCTGCGTCTTCGCGTCGGCGAAGTTGCCCGCCTGGATCGCCTTGCCTGTGAGGCCCTGAGCGGGGCCGACCTTCTTCATCGCGGCGTCGAGTTCCGCGGGGGTTGTCACTTTCTGGGCAACGAGCACGGTCCCGGCCACGGCAATCATGGCGGCCGTGGCGATCGTGAGAATACGCCGCATTCGGAAGTCCTCCTTGGGAGAGCGCACCAACGGGTGTCTGCTCATCATATAACGGCATCAATCGCGACAGACGGCGCGCCCACAAACGCGTCGCGCACGGTCACGGCCAGATCGGGCCGGTTGCTGATCAGCGCGTCGGCCCCCCACGCGAGCAGCCGCTCCATGTCGCCCTCGGTATCCACGGTCCACACCTGCACCTCGAGACCGGCGGCGTGCGAGTGGCGGAGGAAGCGCGGCGACACGATGCGGATACGGCCCGCGTGCTCGGGCACCTGGTAGCCGCCAAACGGCGGGCGCTTCACGGGCCAACCGCCCCACGATCGATATACCGCCAGCCGCACCTCCGCGTGGCATGCGCTCGTCGCGACGTTCGGCAGGGCGCGCCGCACGGCCGCGGCGCTCGCGCCGCCATAGCCGGCCACGCACACCGTGGCCTCGGCGCCGGCGGCCCGGACGTCGTCGGCGACCCGACGGCCCATCTCGCCGGAGTCGATCTTCATCTCGATGATGATCGGCACGGCCCGATGCCGGATCAGCACGTCGCGCAGCGTGGGTATGCCGAGGCCCTGCCCGCGAAACGGATAGTCGTGGCGCGCGCCGGCGAAGTGCCAGCCGGCGTCGACGTGCGCCAGCTCGGCCGCGGTGCGCCCGGCAACGGGCCCTGTCGCGTTGGTCGTGCGCTCGAGCGTGGCATCGTGCACCACGACGGGCACGCCGTCGGCTGAGAGATGCACGTCGAGCTCGAGCCCGTCGGCGCCTGCGCGGAGGCCGGTCTCGAAGGCGGCGAGCGTGTTCTCGGGCGCGAGCGCGCTGCCGCCGCGGTGTGCAAACACGCGCCGGCGGCCGCGCTGGAAGAAAGCCATCGCGGGCCATGCTAGCAAAGGCTCCGCCTCTGCCCGCGGATCGCGTTCAATTGCCCGCCCTTCGGGCGGGCCGCTACTGTAGGATCCACGGTATGCCCAATCCCTCGGCCATCTCCACGCTGGGCGACCTGCGCCGCGCCGTCGAACGCGGCGAGATCCGCCACCGCAGCGTCCACGAAGAGGTGCGCGACAACCTGATCGAGAAGCTGCGTGCCGGCGGCACGCTCTTCCCCGGCATCGTCGGCTACGACGAGACGGTGCTGCCCCAGCTCGTCAACGCCCTGCTCTCCCGGCACCATTTCATCCTGCTGGGCCTCCGCGGTCAGGCCAAGACGCGGCTGCTGCGTGCGCTGGTCACGCTGCTCGACGAGGTGATCCCGGTGATGCCCGGCTGCGAGATCAACGACGACCCGCTCCAGCCGATCTGCGGCTCATGCCGCACCCAGGTGGCCGAAGCCGGTGATCGCACGCCGATCGCCTGGCTCGAGCGCGACGCCCGCTACGTGGAGAAGCTGGCGACGCCCGACGTGACCATCGCGGACATGATCGGCGACATCGACCCGATCAAGGCGGCGCGGGCCGGCCTCCAGCTCTCGAACGAGCTGACGATGCACTACGGGCTGCTGCCGCGCGCCAACCGCAGCATCTTCGCCATCAACGAGCTCCCCGATCTGGCCGGAAAAATCCAGGTGGGCCTGTTCAACATCCTTCAGGAAGGCGACATCCAGATCAAAGGCTACCCGGTGCGGCTGCCGCTCGACGTCCTGATGGCGTTCACGGCCAACCCCGAGGACTACACCGCCCGCGGCAAGATCATCACGCCGCTCAAGGACCGCATCGGCTCCGAGATCCGCACCCACTACCCGGTGAGCCGCGGCGACGCGCAGACGATTACGGCGCAGGAGGCGTGGCTCACCCGCCAGGGCGCCGGCCCGCGCGCCGAGGTGCCCTCCTTCGTGGCGGAAGTCGTGGAGGAGATCGCGTTCCAGGCCCGGCAGGACCGCCGCGTGGACAAGCGCTCGGGCGTCAGCCAGCGCCTGCCGATCTCGGTCATGGAGAACGTCGTCTCCAACGCCGAGCGCCGCGCCATCGTGGCCGGCGAGGCCATTGCCGTGCCGCGCGTCACCGACGTCTACTCCGCGCTGCCATCGATGACCGGCAAGTTCGAGCTGGAATACGAGGGCGAGCTCAAGGGCGCCGAGGCCATCGCGCGCGAACTGGTGCGCAACGCCGTCGCCAACGTGGCCGAGGGCTATCTGACGCACCTCGATCCACGGCGGGTCATCGAGTGGTTCGACCTCGGCGGCAGCCTGCAGCTCGGCGACGCGATGAGCGCCGACGACGTGCTGACCCACGCGCGCGCCGTGCAGGGGCTGGTGGACCTGGCGCAGGAGGCCGGCATTCCCAAGGGAGCCTCGGCGCCGATGCTCGCCGCCGGCGTGGATTTCGTGCTCGAAGGGCTCTACGCGACGAAGAAGATCAGCCGCAGCGACGAGCGCGGCTACCACGCGAGCGACACGCCCGTGCGGCGCCCCGCGCGGGAGTCGTCGCTCGAGGACGAGCCGCGGATTCCTGCGGGTGGAAAAAAGAAGTATTACAACTGAGGGTGGAAGCAGAGTGAGCAGAGTGGGCAGAGTAAGCAGAGTGGGGAGGACGCTCCATGCTTTCGTAGAGGCGGGTCTTCAGACCCGCCTTACAAGCGCTTTCCGTTCCCTGCCTACCCTGCCTACTCCGCCCACTCCGCCCACTCCGCCTCCAGGGAACCAGTGAAATACCGCTACACCAAATACACCGGCGACCTGATGGACGAGATCGATCTCGAGGATCTCGTCTCGAAGCTGTCGGATCTGCTGCTCTCCAGCGGGTTCAGCAACCCGTGGGATCCGTCGGACAGCGACGAGGACCGCACGATGCAGGCGCTGCACGACGCCATCCTCGACGCGCTCTTCAGCGGCGGCGTGCTGTCCGACGAGGCGATGCAGCAGCTGCTCGGCGAGCCGGCCGACGGCGATCAGGAAGGCGTGCGCCAGCAGCTCGAGGACCTCATCCAGCAGATCATCGACCGCATGATGGAGCGCGGCTTCATCACCGGCGCCCCGGATCTGGAGACCGAACGCGAGCGGCGCGCGGGTGCCGGCGGCGGCGTCGGCGAGGACACCAGCCGGGTGCAGTTCGAGGTCACCGACAAGGCGCTGGACTTCCTGGGCTACCGCGCGCTCCGCGATCTGCTCGGCTCGGTGGGGCGCAGCAGTTCGGGGCTGCACGACACGCGGCAACTGAGCACCGGCGTCGAGGCGATTGCCGCGCCGAAACCGTACGAGTTCGGCGACACGTTCAACATCGATCCGAGCAGCACCATCCTCAACGCCGTCCAGCGGCTGCACGTCGATGGCCGCGCGGTGGCCGGCGGCAGCGGCGGCGCCGGCATCGACATCGACTACGCCGACCTGATGGTGGCGCAGAGCGACTACCAGAGCTCGTGCGCCACCGTCATCATGCTCGACTGCAGCCACAGCATGATCCTGTACGGCGAGGACCGCTTCACGCCCGCCAAGCGCGTGGCACTGGCGCTGTCGCACCTGATTCGCACGCAGTATCCCGGGGACTCGCTGCACGCGGTGCTGTTCCACGATTCGGCGGAGGAGATTCCACTCAAGCAGCTCGGGCGAGTCCGGGTGGGGCCGTACTACACGAACACCCGCGAAGGCCTCCGCCTGGCGCGACGCATCCTCGAGCGGCAGCGCAAGGACATGCGGCAGATCGTCATGATCACCGACGGCAAGCCGTCGGCGCTGACCCGCCCGGACGGGCAGATCTACAAGAACGCCTTCGGGCTCGATCCGCACATCGTGTCGGAGACGTTCGCGGAGGTGAACGCCTGCAGCAAGGCGGGCATCATGATCAACACGTTCATGCTGGCGCGCGACCCGGATCTGGTGGCCTTCGTGCGGCGGGTGGCGGCGGTGTGCCGCGGCAAGGCGTATTTCACGACGCCGTACACGCTCGGCCAGTACGTCCTGATGGACTACATGAACCGCAAGACCAAGACGATTCACTGAGCGAGGCTCCGCCACGTGGGAAGGCCCGGCTCCACCTCGCTCAGCCAGTATCTAATTGCCCCGCCTCCGGCGGGGCGGTAGACGATGCTTCCGCAGACGATCCCGATCTTTCCGCTGCCGAACGTGGTGCTCTTCCCGAACGTGTTCCTCCCGCTGCACATCTTCGAGCAGCGGTATCGGGCGATGCTGGCCGACGCGGTCAGCGGCGATCGCATCATCGGCATGACGCTGCTGATGCCGGGCTACGAGGCCGATTACGACGGTCGGCCGCCGGTGTATCAGGTGGGGTGCGCCGGCGTCATCACCCATTCCGAGCGGCTGCCGGACGGACGCTCGAACGTGGTGCTGCGCGGCATCGAGAAGTTCCGCATCCTCGAAGAGGACACCAGCCGCGAGTACCGCCAGGCGCGCGTCGAGCCGCTGCCGGAAACCGCCAGCGACGCCGAGAAGACGCTGCTGAAGCAGCGCCGGCACCGGCTCGAGGCGCTGCTGGTGGCGGCCATCGAGCGCGGCGGCCAGGATCCGCGGTTCCCGTCGAAGATTCCCGACGACGACCTGGTCAACGCGCTGTCGCAGTACCTCGGGCTCGACCCGGTGGAACGGCAGGCGCTGCTCGAGCGCGACGGCATCCTGGCGCGCTGCGACGGCCTGATCGAGCTGCTGGAGATGAAGAGCTACTCCCCCGGCGGCCCGAAGTCCGTCCACTAACCGCCTCAGGGCAGTCTAAAGACCGCCCTCTACGTACCGCAGCGACCGGGTTCGACCGGCCATCGACTCGGTCAGTTCTCGGTAGGCCGCTCGACCCGTTCGACCACGATGACGTCCGCCGTGCCTCTCACCCGCTCGAGCTTCAGTCCGAGCATCTGCTGGACGGCGGTGAACATCGACGGACGGGGATCGTCCGCGTTGGCGTTTGCGACGCCGCCGCCGACGAAGGCGCTCATCGTCACGTCAAAGGCGCCAGGCAGTTCGGTCTTGTCGACCACGGTGGTGTTGATGGCCGGGAACGCGCCGAAAAACGTGCCGAGCTCGGCCATCGTAAGGTGCCCGGCCTGAAACCCGCGGCCGCCGCCGAGCACGAACGGGCACCGCGGCTGCGGCCCTGGCGGCGCGTAGATGCCCACGCACGAACCGTCCGAGGGGACGAGGCCGGGGCCAAGCTTGCGATCGTCGCGGGCCACGCGCAGCTCGTAGATGTTGCGCTCCTTCTTCTCGATCCGGACTCTCAACTTGAACCGATCGGCCAGGAACTCGCGCATCATCTGGGCGGCGCCCAGCGGCAACAGGCCCGCGGGTTGTCCAGGTCCCATGTCCTCGCGGTCGGCTTTGATGGCGACGTCGAAGCGCTCGACATCGAGCCAGGCCGGTCCGGTGACGTCGGGCGCCGGACGGTTCGAGTAGCCGTACGCTTCGCGGATCAGCTCCATCGTGCTGATACCGGTGGCGTCCAGCCGGCCGCCGGGCAGGACGCGCAGCCGCACCGGACCGAACCCCTGCCCCGGTGGCGCCGCCGCACGAATGCTTTCGATCTCCTTGTTGCGGTGGATGGTCGCGACGTCGACCTTGGGAGCGCCCGCCGCCGGCCCCTGTGCGCCGACGATCGGGGTGAAGCTGATGCCAGTCGCCGTCACGCACACGGCAAGAGCGGCGGCAGTGCTGATGTTCATGGCGCGGCTCCGAGAAAGGCGATTTTTCGATCCGGAGTATACGCGCGGTATGGTTCTCCCATGCGAAGACGCGACCATCCAGTGGACGACGTCCGCCGGTTTCTCGAGCCCGGCCCCATCGTGCTCGTAAGCTCGGCCTGGAAGGGCAAGACGAACATCATGACCATGGGGTGGCACATGGTCATGAGCGAGGAGCCGTCGCTCGTCGGCGGCTTCATCTGGGATCGGAATCACAGCTTCGAGATGATCCGGAAGAGCCGCGAGTGCGTCATCAACGTCCCCACCGTGGATCTCACCCCGACGGTCGTGAGAATCGGCAACACGTCGGGCGCCAGGATCGACAAGTTCGCACGGTTCGGGCTCACGGCCGTTCCGGCCCGCGCGGTGAAGGCACCTCTCATCGATGAGTGCCACGCGAACTTCGAATGCCGGCTCGTGGACTCGAGCCTGATCAACCGCTACAGCCTGTTCGTGTTCGAAGTCGTGAAGGGCCACGCCCGGACGACCCCGAAGTTTCCACGGACGCTGCACTACCGGGGCGACGGCCTCTTCATGCTCGCGGGGCCCACCGTCAGCCGCTATCGCAAGCTGTTCAAGCCGGAGATGCTCCGTGCCTAGACTGCCAGTGACGAACGGCCGCGTGGGCGGCCCCCGCTGAGCGCGCGCGCCGCGGCTGACGCCGCCTCGGCGTCGAGCGGCTCCAGCATCCGGACCGCCTGATTTTCCAGCACCGCCACCGGCACGCCGTCGCGATAGGCGATGCGATTGCGCCCCCTGGCCGCCACGCGCGCGCCCGCGGTGACGATGCCCGCCAGATTCAGCGGGTCGGCCGTGGACACGGAGTAGAACGCGCCCGTGGCCGGCGTGCGCCGCACTTCCCGCAACACCGGCACGGCGTCCGTCAGCGCGTACTGCTCACCCGACATGCCAGAGACGAAGCGGCCGCCTCGAATCTCGCCGCGCGCTTCGAGACGGCGGTAGAGGCGTGCGAGCTCGCGCCACGGCGCCGCGGCCGCCTCGCGGGTCAGCAGCCGCCGGAACACGATCCCGTAGCGGCGCAGCAGGGCCCACGCCTGGCACTCGACGACGTCGTCGCGCGAGTTCACGGGCGGGCCTGAAGGCCCGCTGCCACGTACGAGGAGGTTCCAGCGGCCGGCGAGATTCGGGCGGCGATCGAGCGGCCACGGCCTTCCCTGATCGGCCGCCACGAGCATCCGCAGGCCGGCAAACCCGTCGGACGCGGCCAGCCCCGCCGCGACCAGCGCGCTCAGCGCGATCCGGAGCCGGTCCGGATCGAACGAGAGCGCGGCGGCCAGATCCCGGAAGAACGACGGACCGCGCTCGTGCAGGCGGTCCACGACCAGGCGCGCATCCTCGCTGAGTGCGATTTCGGGAACACCCTCGTCAGCCGCAGGGTCTGAAGCATGGCGGTCTAAAGACCGCCCTCTCCATAACCAGGCGTCGGCGTGCTCGCTCGCCATGAGCGCGATCGGCGTGCCCGACGTCGTCCGCAGCACGCCAGGCGCCGTGGCACGGCCCCACCGGACGTCGCCCGACAGACACGCCATGTCGAGCAGCGACGGCTCGTAGCCGTGGAGCCGCGCCGGCAGAATCGACCGCTCCCACGACGACGCCGGCGCCTCGAACCCGTCGAGACGCTCGAGCACCTGCTTCAGTCCGTCGGGGCCGGTGAGCCGCGCGATCTCGTCCACGTGCTGCCACTTGAAGAGAAAGCGCATGAAGTCGGCCGGCGTCACCGGCTCGATCTCGGCGCGCAGCCGGGACAGCGTGTAACGGTGGATGCGCGCGAGGAGCGCGCGGTCGCACCATTCGGTGGCGCGCGTGGCCGTGAACATGCCGCGCAGGACAACGCCCTCCGATTCGAGCGCGAGCATCGCGTCGTCGACCGCCGATTCGGCGACGCCGAACAGCCCGGCGAGCGCGCCCGATGTCACCGGGCCGGTGAGGGTGAGCCGGCTTCGCACCAGCTCCGTCAGCGCGTCGGACGCGGTCCACGTTCGCGCCGCGCGGCCGGCGGGCACCACGACGGCGACGGCCGTGTCCTCAGCCCGCGCCGGATGGATCGCCAGCCACTCGGGCAGGCGTTCCGTTGCTATGACCAGGTTCGACAGGAGAACCGCGCGGCCGGACGTCACGAGCGTCGCGAGCCAGGCGCGGTCGAACAACGCCATCTCGCCGGCGGTCAGCACGCCGCACGTCATCAGCGCGTCGTGCAGTTCGTCCGGGTCACGCGGATCCGGCGCGGCTTCCGCCCGCACCTTCTCCACCGCCGCGGCGTCGAGCACCGCGCCCTCCTCCACGTGCCCGTGGCCACGCCGTGTCTGCACGGCATGCGCGCGGCGCTCCTCGAGCGGCGCGTCGTCCATGAACGCGTAGGGCTTGGCGTTGAGGATGGCGCAGGCAAACGCCGACGGCTCGGGTGTGTCGCGCGCCAGCAGCCGCAGCTCGCCGCGGTGGATACGCGTCAGCACCTCCCGCAGCCCGTCGAAGTCCATCGCCTCCTGCAGGCAGTCCCGCACCGTCTGGTTGACCAGCGGATGATCGGGCAGCTGGCGATCGCCGGGGATGTTTTCGAGGCACGCCGCGGCGTCGGGAAACACCGACGCCATCAGGTCGTCGGCGAGCATCCGCTGCAGCTGCGGCGCCACGCGGCGGCTGCCGCGCGCCCGCGGCACCGCCAGCGAGATCGTCGCGTTCCAGCGCCAGCGCGTCTTGAAGACCGGCGCGTCGAGGAACGCCTGCACGAGCACGTCGCGCGCGGTTTCCGGATGCAGATAGCGGAACACGTCGGCCAGCGGGAACGAGTGCTGCGGCCCGAGCGAGAGCAGGATGGCGTCCTCGGTAGCCGCCGCCTGCAGCTCGAAGTTGAACTGGCGGCAGAACTTCTTGCGCAGCGCCAGGCACCACGCCTTGTTGATGCGGCTGCCGAACGGCGCATGCAGCACGAGCTGCATGCCGCCCGATTCGTCGAAGAAGCGCTCGAGCACGAGCGTCTGCTGCGTCGGGATGACGCCGAGCACGCGACGGCCATCGTCAAGGAACGCCAGCACCTGCTCGGACGCCTCGCGCGTGACGCCGGCATCCGCCGCCAGCCACGCCACGTCGTCGCCGCTCACATTCCCGCTGCCCGCCTCGAAACGATCGGCGACCATCTGCCGGAGATCGCTCACGGCGCGCGACAGCTCGTTGCTGCGCGCCGGCGCCTCGCCCAGCCAGAAGGGGATCGACGGCGGCGCGCCCTTGGCGTCGGCCACGCGCACCACGCCGGCCGTAACCTGCAGGATCTGCCACGAGGCGTTGCCCAGCTGGAAGACGTCGCCGGCGTTGCTCTCGATGGCGAAATCCTCGTTGAGCGTGCCGATGAAGGTCTCCTCGGGATCCAGCACGACGCGATAGTCGGCGACCTCCGGAATCGCGCCGCCCGACACCTGCGCCAGCAGGCGGGCGCCGCGGCGTCCTCGAACCGTGCCGTGCACCTCGTCGCGGTGCAGCAGCGCGGCGCGCCGCCCTCTGCGCGTGGAAAATCCCTCGGCCGCCATGGCGACGACGGCGTCGAAGTCGGCGCGCGGCAGCACCCGGTACGGCCACGCGCGGCGCGCCATCGCGAACAGCTCGTCGTCGCCCACGGCGTCGCCGGACGCGCTCGTCTCGGCCACGACCTGCTGCGTCAGCACGTCGAGCGGCGACTCGTGCGGCACGAGCGCGTCGAGCTCGCCGCGCTTGACCGCCCGCACGAGCGCCATGCACTCCACGAGATCGTCGCGCGACTCGGGAAACACGCGACCCTTCGGCAGGCCGCCCACGCGGTGTCCCGAGCGCCCGACCCGCTGGATGAGCGCCGCCATCGTGTGCGGCGACCCGATCTGGCAGACCAGATCCACCGACCCGATGTCGATGCCGAGCTCGAGCGACGCCGTCGCCACGAGCACCCGCAGCCGGCCCGCCTTGAGGCGGGTCTCGGCGTCGAGCCGCGACTCCTTCGAGAGGCTCCCGTGGTGCGTCGCCACCAGATCCTCGCCGAGGCGCTCGCTGAGATGCCGCGCCAGTCGCTCGGCGAGCTTGCGCGTGTTGACGAACACCAGCGTCGTGCGATGGGCCTGCGCCAGCTCCGCGAGCCGGTCGTAGTACTCGCCCCACACCTCGTGCGCCATCACGGTGTCGAGCTCGGAGCGCGGCAGTTCGATGTCGAGATCCATCGGACGCCCGTGCCCCTCGTTGACGATGGTGCACGCGGCTCCGTCCGTACCTACGAGCCAGCGCGCCACCTGCTCGATCGGCTTCTGGGTGGCCGAGAGGCCGATGCGCTGCAACGGGCGGCCCGCTACGCGCTGCAGCCGCTCGAGCGACAGCGCAAGATGCGCGCCGCGGCGGCTGCCGATCACCGCGTGGATTTCGTCCACGATCACGGTGTGCACGGTTGCCAGCATCTGGCGGCTGCGCGCCGACGTGAGCAGGAGGTAGAGCGACTCGGGCGTCGTGACGAGAATGTGCGGCGGCGTCTTCACCATCGCCGCGCGTGCCGCTGCCGGCGTGTCGCCGGTGCGGACGGCCGCCGTGATGCGCGGCGCCGGCAGCCCCCGGGCGGCCGCGACGGCGGCAATCCCTTGCCGCGGCTCCTCCAGGTTCTTGTGGATGTCGGTGCTCAGCGCCTTCAGCGGCGACACGTAGAGCACGCGCACTTCGTCCGGCAGCGGACCGTCGAGGCTCTCCCGCACCAGCGCGTCGATGGCGATGAGAAACGCGGCGAGGGTTTTACCGGAGCCGGTCGGCGCGGCAATCAGTGTGTGCTCGCCACGGCCGATCGCGGGCCAGCCGCGTTCCTGCGCAGGCGTGGGCACACCAAGAGCGTCGGTAAACCACTGCTGAACGGAAGGGTGGAACTGAAACCCCATGGGACCTGGAAGGGCGGAGACGCCGATTCTACCAGGGAGACGTGGGGGCCGGCTTCAGCCGGCCCTGGGCCGCCTGAAGGCGGCCCCTACGTCATCGAGTTACTCCTCGCGCAGCGCGTAGTACAGAGCGATCGGCGCCGCGATGAGGCACGCCGCGACGCCGATGACGATGGGCATCTGTGCACGCAGCGTCGCCAGCACCATGTCCGCCGTCGGCGCGAACCGTGCGGTCAACGCGCCGACGCGATCGAACGCCGGCAGCACCGACGGCCACATGACCCCGATGCCGGCAACGAGCAGGCCAATCAAGCACGCGGCCGCGACGCCATAGCCCCACACCAGCGGCCGGGCCGCCGCCTGCACGGCCTCGGCGCGGGCGTGCACCGCCGCGCGCCACCAGATCTGTCCGGCCGACGGCAGCGGCACGTCGCGGCGGCCGATCGCCTCGCGCGCGTGGTCGTAGTCCTCGCGCAGCAGCGCCGCGATCGCGACCACCTCGCGGCACTCCTCGCACGCCTCGGCGTGGGCGCGAAGTTCCTGCTCGCAGCCGTCCGGCCACCGCCGGCTCAGCACGACCTGGGTGACGGCCGGCTCGTGCTCGCAGATACGCCGTGTCATTCCAGACCTCCGCCAGCGTCCGGGGTCAGGAAGCCCGCCAGGCGGCGCCGGGCACGGTGCAGCAGCGCCTTCAGGCTCGACGTCTTGAGGCCCAGCACTTCGGCGATTTCCTCATGCGAACAGCCGTGCGCATAGGCCAGCCACAGCATGCTGCGCTCGCGCGGTTTCATGCGCGCCATCGCGCGCGCCAGATCGATGCGGCGCGCGGCCCGGCTCTCGTTCCCGCCGGCGACATCCGGCGCGGCTTCGCGCTCGTCGTCGAGCAGCGGCTCCCGATCGGCGCGCGGCCGGCGCCGATGGTCGTGCACCAGGTTGGTGGCGATGCGATACAGGTAGTTGCGGCGGTGGTCGTCGCTCTCGAAGGTGGCCTTGGTGCGGAGCAGCCGGTAATACGCTTCCTGCAGCAGGTCGTCGGCCAGGCGCCCGTCGCCGGTCATCCGGTTGATGTACACCCAGACGGGACGGGCCGTCAGCTCGTAGAAGGCCCGGAACTCGTCCTCGCTCATCGGGAAGGTGCGCTCGGCCTCTTCCAGTGCCAGGAGTCGTTCGCGATCCGTCAGAACGAAGCTGCTCATCTCACGCCTTCTTGGCCGGCAGGATGCCGAGCCGTCCCGATACCACGTAGGCGGCGAGGGCCGACACGATCAGGCCTACGCCCACCGACCCCACGATGGCCTGGATGACGCTGAGGGCCTGACGCACCTCTTCGACGGCGCTGGACTGCACCAGGAAGAGCCCGCCGCCGAGCGCCATGAGCACGATGCCGGCCTGCATCGACCAGATGATACGGCCAACGGGCGCCGATGCGCGCGATTCGGCGTCCAGGGAGATGGGCGTCGACTCGAGGAAGCGGCTGCCGGCCGGCGACTGCGCGTAGGCCAGCAGATCCTCGTTGGTCGTCAGCCGATCGAGCAGCTTGCCGTGCATCTCGACCTGGACCTTCGACTGGCGGAGCCAGCGCCGGTGGTCGACGATGGTTTTCACCAGCCACACGAAGACGCCCGCAAGCCCGAGCATCAGGGTGCCCACGGCCATGCCGGTGAGAATCTCCTCCATCATGTTGATGGCCCGATCGCCCGGCTGGCGCTCACGGAACTCGTAGGTGCCGAAGTAGAAGCCGGGGTTCCGGCTCACTTCCGGGTGGCGCTGGATGAACTCAGTCAGGGCGGGATACGCCGCCATGTAGTCCTGCTTGGTCAGGAGCGACGGGTCGCGCTGGATGATCTCGCCCACCGCTGGCGGGTACTGCCGCATCACCCGCCAGAGGTCCTGCTGGGTGCTGAATGCGTTCTGGGCGTCGAACACGGCCCGCTCGCTGTCGGTCAGCGGGCCTCGACGCTCCTGGAGAACCGGGGGTCGCTGCTGCGGGGCTGGGGCTTGCTGTGCCAGCGCGGGCGCGGCGGCATTTGCCAGGGAGAGGGCGAAAAAGGAAGCGGTCAGGGCGCGTCGTGTCATACCAGCTAATACGCGAGCCTCCTGAAAGGGTTAACGGGCGGTTGCGGCGTTCACGCGACTGGCCACCGCTTCGCCCAGACGCTCTATGTCGTTGATATCGTTGTAGATCTGCGCCCCTATCCGGGCCCAGACGCGTCCCCGGTAGGCGTGCATCTGCACCTCGATACCGTCCTCGAAGAACAGGGCGTCGCGGAGGGCCGACGCCTCGGCGGGCGTCGTGCCGGCCGCGTCGGGCAGCGGCACGGTGGCCATCGACCCGATCATCGCCTCGGGCACGTCGAACGCCGTCTGCCACCGGTCGGCCAGGCGCTGGGCGCCGGTCCAGGCCAGCGCGTGGTTGTAGGACTGGATGGCGTCCAGCCCCCATTCGCGCATCAGGGCAATGGCCGCCGGCGCCGAGAGATGCGTGGACGGGTCGCGGGTGCCCAGCATGTCGAACTCGGCCTTGAAGCCCTTGTCCAACCCCCAGGAAATCACGGTCGGCCGCAGGTCGGCCTGGCGCGCTGGCGCCGCCCACAGGATGCCGCTGCTGCGGGGCGTCCACGCCCACTTGTGGAGGTTGGCCACGTACCAGTCCACGCCGAGCGACGGGATGTCCACTGGAATCTGCCCGGGCGCGTGCGCCGCGTCGGCGAGCACCGCCACGCCCTTGGCGCGAAGCCGCGCCGCCGTCTCGCGCAGCGGAAAGATGACCGCGCTCTGCGCCGTGATGTGTTCCACGATGGCCAGCCGCGTGTTCGGCCCCACCGCGCTCGCGTAGGCGTCGGCCAGGCGATCGGCGCGGAAGGGGTGCGGCATCTCGACGGTGCGAACCGTGCAGCCGCGCTCGCGCGCCGCAAACAGCGCCGCGCGCAGCACGCCGCCGTACACGAGATCCGAGACGAGGATCTCGTCGCCTTCGCGTAGCGGGAACGAGCGCAGGATGGAGTTGACGCCGGCGGTGATGTTGTCCACGAAGACGAGGTCGTCGCCGCGCGCGCCAAGAAAGGCCGCCACCTCGTCGGCGGCCGCGCGCAGCCGCGGCCGGCCCGTCAGCGGCCGGCCGAACTCCGTTTCCGTCAGCGCGCGCAGCATGAACCGGCTCGGATGCCGCTCGATCTCGTCGCGAATCGCCTGCTGCACCGCCATGATGCGCCGCGGCGTCACGCCCACCGTGCCGTGATTCAGGTACGTAATACCTGGCTCAAAGCTCCATTCGGCCAACATGGCCTTACCGAAAGTCATTGCTGCTCCTCGCAACCAGTGGCGGCCTCAATCGCCAAATCTCTCCGCAATGGCCGCCACGATCTTGCCGCCGTGGAAGCGGCCGTTCTCGATGAAGATGTTCCCGGTGTGGCGCCCAGCTGAGGCGCCGCCGGCCACGAACAGGTTCGGCACGTTGGTTTCGAACGTGTCGGTGTTCATCTGCGGCGCCAGCGTCTCGGGGTCGCACACAACCCCGGCGCGCTGCATCAGCTCCACGTCCGGCCGGTACCCGGTGAGCAGGAACACGCCTTCGGCGGGAAGCTCCTCGCGGCCGCCGGGCCCGTCGATCACGACCGCGGTCGGCGTGATCTCGACGACGTGGGAGTCGAACCGCGCCTTCACGGACCCTTCCTTGATGCGGTTCTCGATGTCGGGCCGCACCCAGTACTTGATCGTGCTCCCGAGCTCGGCGTGACGATGCACGAGCGTCGGATAGCCGCCCGCCCGGAAGATTTCGAGGCACGCTTCGGCGGCCGAGTTCTTGCCGCCCACTACGACGACGCGCTGGCGATAGTACGGGTGGGCGTCGGTGTAGTAGTGGTTGACGTGCGGCAGCTCCTCGCCCGGCACGCCGAGGCGATTGGGAATGTCGTAGTAGCCGATGGCCAACACCACCGCACGTGCCTCTCGCACGCGCGTCGCGCCGCGCGGCGTGCGCGTCGTCACCGCGAACACGCCGTCGTCGCCCCGCTCGATGGCGGTCACCGCTTCGTGAAACGAGATCTGCAGATCGAAAGTGTCCACAACCCGCCGGTAGTAGCGCAACGCCTCCAACCGGGTCGGTTTGTCGTAGGGCGTGACGAGTGGCAGCCCGCCGATTTCGAGCAGCTCGGGCGTGGTGAAGAACACCATGTGCGGCGGAAAGTTGAAAATGGAATTGACCAGGATGCCTTTTTCGACCACCACGTAGTCGAGGCCCCGCTGTTTGGCGGCTATGGCGGTGGCGAGACCGGACGGGCCGGCTCCAATGATCAGGACGTCACGGACGGGCATTGTCCGATTTTAGTGCGTGACAGGCGGGTCGAACGGCCCGCCTCTCCGTGGTCACGCTATGATCGTGATCTCCCGGCACTCCGCGCTCATCCCATGCCACTCCTGACACTCGACCGCGTCTCGGTTGCCTATGGCCATCTGCCGCTCCTCGACGAGACGAGCCTGCAGATCGAGCCCGGCGAGCGGGTGTGCATCATCGGACGCAACGGCACGGGCAAGTCCACGCTGCTGAACGTGCTCGCGGGGGCCGTTCCGCCCGACACGGGCCGCGTGTGGACTCAGCCCGATCTGCGGATCGGGCACCTGGCGCAGGACGCGCCGTTCTTCGACGAGCGCCCGGTGTTCGACGTCGTGGCGGACGGCCTCGGCGATCTCGCGAGCCTGGTGACGGACTATCACCACGCCGCGGTCGCGGTGTCCGAGGCCGCGACGCCGGAACATCTCGAGCGGCTCGGGGTTCTGCAGCACGACCTCGAGCAGCGCGACGGGTGGCGTCTCGAGCAACAGGTCGAAGTCGTGCTCGATCGGCTGGGCCTGCCGGCCGATGCCAGCGCCGCCACGCTCTCGGGCGGCTGGCGGCGGCGGGTGCTGCTGGCGCGCGCGCTCGCGGGACAGCCGGGCCTTCTGCTCCTCGACGAGCCCACGAACCATCTCGACATCGAGTCGATGACGTGGCTGGAGTCGTTTCTCACCAGCTATGGCGGCACGGTCGTGTTCGTCACACACGATCGCGTCTTCCTGCAGAACGTGGCGACACGGATCGTGGAGCTGGATCGCGGCCGCGTGTCATCGTGGCCGGGCGACTACGCGAACTTCGTCCGGCGCAAGGAGGAATGGCTCTCGACCGAAGCCGTGCGGCAGGAGAAGTTCGACAAGAAGCTCGCGGAGGAAGAGGTGTGGCTGCGCCAGGGCATTAAGGCGCGGCGCACACGCAACGAGGGGCGCGTGCGCGCGTTGATGGCGATGCGGGCCGAGCGGGCCGCGTGGCGCGCCCAGACCGGCACGGTCCGCTTGCAGGCCGACGCCAGCGAACGCACCGGCCGGATGGTCTTCGAGGCCGAGCGTCTGTCGAAGTCGTTCGGCGACACGGCGGTGGCGCGCGACCTGACGCTGCGCATCGTGCGCGGCGACCGCATCGGCCTCATCGGGCCCAACGGCTCCGGGAAAACCACTCTGCTGCGGATGCTGCTCGGCGAGCTGCCGCCGGACGCCGGCGAGGTGCGCCCCGGCGCCAACCTGCAGGTGGCCTACTACGACCAGCTCCGGGAGCAGCTCGACCCCGAGCGCACGGTGGTGGACACGATCGGCGACGGCCGCGAGACGGTGACCATCAACGGCCGCGAGCAGCACGTGCACGGCTATCTGCGCGACTTCCTCTTTCCGCCCGAGCGGGCGCAATCACCGGTGCGCGCGCTCTCGGGCGGCGAGCGCAACCGCCTCCTGCTCGCGCGCCTCTTCACCAAGCCGGCCAACGTGCTGGTGCTCGACGAGCCGACCAACGACCTCGACATCGAGACGCTGGAGCTCCTGGAGTCGCTGCTGGCGGACTGGCCCGGCACGCTGCTGCTCGTCAGCCACGACCGGGCGTTCATCGACAACGTCGTCACCAGCACGCTCGTCTTCGAGGGCCAGGGCCGGATCAAGGAATACGTCGGCGGCTACGAGGACTGGCTGCGGCAGCGTGCGGCGGTGACAGAGCCCGAGGCGGGTCCAAAGACCCGTAACTACCAGAGGGCTTCCCCGCCGCCGTCCTCGGGGCCGCGGAAGGCCAGCCACAGGGAGCAGCAGGAACTGCTGGCGCTCCCGGGCCGCATCGAGCGTCTCGAGGCCGAGCAACAGCGCCTGCAGGATGCGGTCGCGTCACCGGATTTTTACAAGGAACCTTCCGACGCCATCGCCCGGACACTGGCCCGCCTCGAAACGATCGAGCAGGAGCTCCTGGACGTCCTGGCGAGGTGGGACGAGTTGGATTCCCTCGGACGTGGGGGCCGGCTTTAGCCGGCCCTGGGCCGCCTGAAGGCGGCCCCTACATGTACGCCTGC
Organism: Vicinamibacterales bacterium; assembly: GCA_035646375.1. GTDB lineage: Bacteria > Acidobacteriota > Vicinamibacteria > Vicinamibacterales > UBA2999 > DASYRM01. Next base: position 715 of record DASRPM010000366.1, on the reverse strand, counting down.
AACGCGTTCTAAAATAGAAAGTTCATGATTTCCGTCAGCTCCGTTTCCATGCGCTACGGGTCCAAGGTGCTCTTCGAGGACGTCACCACGACGTTCCAGGTAGGGCGCCGGTACGGCCTCACCGGCCCCAACGGGTCGGGCAAGTCCACGTTCATGAAGCTGCTCACGGGCGAGCTCGACGCGCAGAAAGGCAACGTGGCGCGGCCGCCCAAGCTCGGCGTCCTGCGGCAGGACCAGTTCGGGTTCGACGCCTACCGTGTCATCGACACCGTCATCATGGGCAACCAGCGCCTGTGGAAGGCGCTGCAGGAACGCGAGAAGCTGTACGAGCTCACCGAGATGACCGACGACCAGGGCATGCGCCTCGGCGAACTGGAGGGCATCGTCGGCGAGGAGGACGGCTACAGCGCCGAGAGCAGCGCGGCGGTGCTGCTGCAGGGGCTCGACATCCCGGACGAGCTGCACGAGCGCAAGATGGCCGAACTGCAAGGGGGCCAGAAGGTGCGCGTGCTGCTGGCGCAGGCGCTCTTCGGCACACCCACGGCACTGCTGCTCGACGAGCCGACGAACCACCTCGACCTCGACTCGATTCACTGGCTCGAAGGGTTCCTCCAACGCTACGACGGCACCCTCATCGTCATCTCGCACGACCGCCACTTCCTCAACGCGGTGTGCACGCACATCGCCGATATCGACTACCAGACGATCATCACCT
>DASRPM010000365.1:0-15354 GCA_035646375.1 Vicinamibacterales bacterium | reverse complement strand
TCCATCGCCCTCAGGCATATCTGCCTTCGCCGGCGCGACTTCGATGTCCAAGCACGCCGGACTCCGGCAGATATGCCCGAGGACGCCGGCCGCTCACCTCGCGCGAAACTCCCTAGTGTCCAGTTGGCAAGAGAAGGCCCTCGTTCGAGGCCGCGCAATCGTTGACCTCGCAGAACGCCACGAGCTCCGCGCTCACTTCGTCCTGGATTCGCCGCTCCGATCGCTCGCGCCGTGCCCGTTGAAGCTGTCGCGCCAGCCCCACGATCGCCGGGAGCACGTCGACCTCGGTCGCCCAGACGGCGCCAGGCCGCGGCGTGTCCGAGTGCCCGCGCGGATTGGCCGCAAGCTCCCGCCGTACGGCATCGAGCACGGTCTCGAGTCGCGGCGACGCCTGCACCTCCACACGAAACGTCGGCGCGATGTCGGAAGGCGGCGGCATCTGCAGCCTCGGCTGTGTCTGCAAGCCCCGGCTGACGCGAGTCGCCGAGATCGCCCCGCCCGAGGGCGCCGCGGATGCGCCTCCCGGCAACGATTGCGCGGCTGCGGAGCTCAGTGCCGCAGCGAGCAGAGCGGCGCCCATCACACGGGGTAGGACGTGCGACGAAGGCGCTGGGTCTGGAGGGGCCGGCTCAGGGCCGACGGGCCTGCCGGCTGACGGCGCAGCGGGCGATCGCCGTGGTCAGGTCGCGGGCGTCCACCGGCTTCACCAGATGAAAGCGGAACCCCGCTTCCAGCGCGCGCTTGGTGTCGGCGGCCTGGCCGTAGCCGGTCACCGCGATCAGCTCGGGACACGCCTCGCCGCGCTGGCGCAGCGCGCTCGCCACCTCATAGCCGTTCATCCCCGGCAGGCCGACGTCGAGCACGGCGATGTCCGGTTGCCACGCTTCGGCACGCTCCACGGCATCCACGCCGTTGTGCGCCACGCTCACCGTGTGGCCGTCGGACTGCAGCAGCATCGCCAGGCTTTCAGCGGCATCGACGTTGTCGTCCACCACGAGGACGCGCGCCGGATAGGCGATGACGGGCGGCTGCTCGACGGCGGACGCCGTCGTCGCGGCGCCGGCGTGCGCCGGCAGGCGGATGATGAACGTGCTGCCCTGGCCGAGGCCGGCGCTTTCGGCCGACACCTGGCCGTGGTGAAGCTCGACGATCTTCTTCACGAGCGTCAGGCCGATGCCCAGGCCGCCGCGCGAGCGCTCGAGCGACCGGTCGGCCTGCACGAACGGCTCGAATACGCGCGTCAGGATGTCGGCGGGAATGCCGGCGCCGGCGTCGCGCACCTCCACCACGACGTCGCTGCCGGTCTGCGCCGCGGTGAGGTGGATGGTGGCGCCCACGTCGGAATACTTGCTGGCGTTGTTCAGCAGGTTGGCAATGACCTGCGAGAGGCGCACGGCATCGCCGTGCACCGTGACCGCCCGGCTCGGGAGATCCAGCTTCAGCTGCTGCCGCTGCGCGTCGATGAGCGGCCGCGACGTCTCGGCCGCGATGGCGACCGCGTCGGCGATGTCGGTCGGCTCGCGGCGCAGCTCCACCTTCCCGCGCAGCACGCGCGACACGTCGAGCAAGTCGTCCACCATCCGCACGAGGTGCTGCACCTGGCGGTCGATCACGGCGTGCAGCCGCTGCCCCTCGGCCTCGGGCTGCCGGCGCATCTTCAGCAGCTGCACGGCGGTGCGGATGGGCGCCAGCGGGTTGCGCAGCTCGTGCGCGAGCAGCGCCAGGAAGTCGTCCTTCTCGCGATCGGCCTGTTTGAGCCCTTCTTCCGCCAGCCGCCGCTCGGTCACGTCCATCATCGACAGCAGCAGCACGGTCACCGGCACCGTGGTGTTGCCCGGCCGCGTGGCGACGTCGCCGCGCACCACGACCCACCGCACCCGTCCGTCGCCGTGCACGAAGCGAAACTCTTCGGCATACGGCCTGCCGTCTCGCGCCGCCTGCGTCAGGTGCGTCAGCACGTGCGCGCGGTCGTCGGCGTGAATGCGTTCCTCGAGATCGGCGAGCCCCAGCCCGCCGCTGGCGGGCAGGCCGCAAATCTCCCGGCAGCGCGCGTCGGCCAGCACGTCGTCGTCCTCGGGCACCCACGTCATCGTGCCGAGCTGGGCGATGTCGAGCGCCAGGTGCGCGCGCTCCTCGCTCTCGCGCAGCTGGATCTCGGCGAGGCGCCGCTCGTGGATGTCGGTGCAGGCGCCTACCCATTCCTCCACCGTGCCGTCCGGGCCGAACCGCGGCACGACGCGTGAGCTGTACCAGCGGTACGCCAGCGTGGGCGCGTTCCAGATCCGCGCTTCGGTATCGACCGGGCGCGGATGCTCCAGCGCGTCGCGCCACAAGGCCTGCACGTGGTCGCGGTCTTCGGGGTGGATGGCCGCCGCCCAGCCCCACCCTTCGTACCGCGTCGCGTCCTGGCCGGTTGACGCCTGCCAGGATTCCTGCGCCGCCGAGAAGTGGCCCTCCGCGTCGGCGTTCCACACGATCGCCGTGGTGGCGTCCACCAGCGAGCGGTAACGGCTCTCGCTCGCCCGCATCCGGTCCTCGGCCTCGTGGCGCTCGGCGATGTCCTCGACGATCGCCATCAGCCCCTCGGGTGTGCCGTCGGGATCGAGCAGCGGCGCCATCGACACGTGCACCCACACGGACGAACCGTCGGGGCGGAGGTAGCGCTTGTCGATGGCGACTTCATTTTGCGCGCCGCCCGCCACCTGGTCGATCAGCTTCGCCTGCGACGGCCAGTCGTCCGGATGCGTGATCTGCTCGCACGTGAGCCCGACGGTCTCCTCGATGGAACGGCCGATAATATCGGCCATGCGCCGGTTCACGCGCGTCAACTGCCCTTCGAGCGACAGCAGCGAGATGCCGAGCGACGCCTGTCCGAACATCGCCTCGAGGTGCGCGGTCTGCCGTCGCGCCTCCCGTTCCGAGGCCTCGCGGGCGCGCGCGAACGCGGCGATCAGCAGGGCAATCCCGCCGAAGACGCCGGCACGGGTCAGGTCGGCCACGCCCCACGCGGGCTGGGTTGCGGCCAGGTAGGCATTGACCCCCACGACCGACACCGCCAGCGAGAAGAGCGCGGGTTTGAAGCCGGCGAACCACGCCGACAGGATGAGGGCGGCGAGCGGTGCCGCGTACGGCCGCGCGCTGGTGAGCGACCACGCGGCCGTGAGCCACACGGCCGCGCCGGTCAGCCCCAGGGTGAGGGCGTACCGCCGCGCCGCCGACCGCTCACGAATCTTCACGGTTTCCGTTCGTGCCATGGGCGCTCCAGGGGGCATCGCGCCGGCCCCGGGGTTCGGGCAGTGGCAAGAGTATCCGACATTCCGAGACAATGCGGGCCTGATGCAGGCGCGCCGATAACCAAGCATCGATGAGATCAGAGAACCTGCGGCGCCTTCTGCCCATCCTCTTGCCAGCCGTCGTCGGCCTCGCGGTGCTGGCTCCCGTTCCCGCCACCGCCCTTTCGTGCGCCCCGCGACCAGCCGACGCCTGCGCGCTCGTGAACAACGACTCCGAGATCTTCGTCGGGCGTGTGCTCGGGAAACAGGACGAGGTCGCGCGGCGCATGCGGGTCGTCCGCTCGTTCCGCGGCACCGCGCAGGGGGTGGTCACGGTCCTGGTCTGGGCGAGTCTCGATGTCGCCGAGCTCGAGGTTGGGCGTGACTATCTTTTCTATGTGTCGAAGACGATCGAGAACGGCACCGTGACACGCTCGACGCCGGGCGCATGCGCGACCTGGATGCCGCTGTCCGACGTGAGCCGGACCGAGCTCGATTTTCTCTCACGACTCGGCAGCACGACAGCCGACGGCCGCATCGTCGGACGCATCGTTCGTGAAGTCGATGTCCGGACACGCGAACCGCTGGCCGGTATTCCGATCTCGCTGAGCACCGGAGCGTCCACGGTGACGGATACCGGCGGCAGGTTCGAGTTTGGCGGCCTGGCGCCGGGAAGCTATGTCCTCGGCGCCGGGCTTCCGCGCGAGTTGCTGGCCATCGCCTCCGAGAATCCCATCGAACTGGTTCCGCACGCCTGTGCAGGCGTCTACGTCAGGGCCGTGTTCAACACCATGGTGAGTGGCCGCGTCATCCTTCCGCGGCGCTTCCACGCCGAGGGTGTGACCGTTTCCGCCATGACCCCTGACGGAGCCGTGGTCCAGAACGCATATGCCGATCCCCAGGGAGCATTCATGCTCTCGGGCCTGGCCCCCGGCGAATACATCGTGGGCGTGAACGCCAACGGCAGGCCGCCAACGGTCGAGAACCCGTTTCCCCCGACGTTTGCGCCCGACACGAGCGACATTCGAAAGGCCGAGCGGATTCGTCTCGAGGTGCCGGCCGAGCGGACGGACGTGAACATCGTCGTGCCGCGTGCCTCGCCGATTCTGACGCTCGCCGTGACCGCGAAAGACGAGAGCGGCCGTCCCGTCGAGGCCGCTGAAGTCGTGACGACCCGGACTGGAGGCGGCCACGTGCGGCTCGGAGAAACGGATTCGCGCGGCGTCGCACAGGTGCGGCTCGTGGGCGGGGTCCGGCAGTACCTGTTGATTTCCGGCAGGGGCGGCTGCGCATCGCCAGTCGCGATCGGAGACGCGGACCCGCCAGGCACGCTCGAGGTGACGCTCAGCCAGGCAGGCTGTCGCGAGGCGTCACACCTGCAGAAAACAGCTTCGCTGCGATAGCGGTCTAGTCCACCACGTCGGCGACGCAGTCTTGCGCCGGTTCATCCCCGGCCCCGTTTTACCTGTGCGGTCGCGAGCTGTTCGAGGATCGGTTCGGTCTGATCGAGCGAGATGCAGGCATCCGTGATGCTCTGCCCGTAGGTGGCGCCCGGCGTGTAGTCCTGGCGGCCCTCCACCAGGTGGCTCTCGAGCATCGCGCCCATGACGTGCCACGAGCCGGCGCACACCTGCTCGGCAATCGCGGTCGCCACGGCGGTCTGCTTGCGGTGATCCTTCTGGCTGTTGCCGTGCGAGCAGTCGATCATCACCGTCTCGCGCAGCCCGCGCGCCTTCAGCCGGGTGCACACCTCCTCGACGTGCGCCGCGTCGAAGTTCGGTCCGGTGCGCGACCCGCCGCGCAGGATCACGTGGCAGGTGTCGTTGCCGCTGGTCTCGAAGATCGCCGACACGCCCTGCTTGGTCACCGACGGGAACAGGTGCGGCGAGCGGGCCGAGAGCACGGCGTCCACCGCCGTCTGCGTGCTGCCGTCGGTGCCGTTCTTGAACCCCACCGGCATCGACAGCCCCGACGCCAGCTCGCGGTGCACCTGGCTCTCGGTGGTGCGCGCCCCGATGGCGACCCACGACGTGAGGTCGGCGATGTACTGCGGGATCTGCGTGTCGAGGAACTCAGAGGCGGTGGGCAGCCCCATGTCGTTGAGATCGACGAGCAGCTGCCGGGCCAGCCGCAGCCCTTTGTTGATGTGGAAGCTCTCGTCGAGATCGGGATCGTTGATGAGCCCCTTCCAGCCGACCGAGGTGCGCGGCTTCTCGAAGTAGCTGCGCATCGTGACGATGAGCTGATCCGCGTAGCGCTCTCTGAGCGGCAGCAGCCGCTTCGCGTACTCCACGGCGGCGGTGGTGTCGTGAATCGAACAGGGACCGACCACGATGACAAGGCGCGGATCCTGGCCCGTCAGCACGTTGGCAATCGCCTGCCGCGTCGTGGCCACCAGCTCCGACGCGCGCTCGGTGATCGGGATCTCCTCGAGCAGGATCGCGGGCGGGAGCAGCGGCCGAACCTGGGTGATTCGGAGGTCGTCGAGACGGTTCAACACCACAACTGATCAGGTTACCGCAGCACAGGGTCTAATTGCCCGCCCTCCGGGCGGGCGCTTCGAAGTCCAGGTTGTGGGTCACGCGGGCACCTTGAGCGCGGAAGGCATCGACGAGCAGCTGAATCCGCCGCTTCGCCTCTGCCAGCGTGTGCACTCCCAGGTTGATATTGAGCAGATCGATGTACCAGGGCAGCTTGCGATCGCCGGCCACATATACGTCTGCGATCTCACGCGCGATCGGCAGCGTGGTCGTCTTCGAGTTGTCGTGCACGTCGCGGTTGCCGGCGCGCTGCAGCTTGTCGTACTCCTCGGCGAGCAGCCGCTGGAAGAAAGCGGCCGTGAAGACGTCGCCCGCTTTCACACCCGCGGCGGCGTCGTCCTCGGTGAACTTCGCGCCCTTGTGCAGCCACTCCCACAGGATGCTCAGGCGGATCTCGCCCGTGGCCATGTCTTCCATCAGGTAGAGCACGTCCTCGTTGCCGAAGAAGTCGGCCGGCTTCAGCGCGGCCGCCTGCATGCCCTGCCCGAAGGCGTTGCCGTACTGGATGGCGACGCTCAGGAGATCCCGGGCGCCGCGCACGGTGCGCGGGGCCGGCTCGAGCAGCGTGAGACCCGCGGCATCCTCGCCCGTGTAGGTGAGGGTCGCGAACGCGCGGCCCAACTGGTTGGCCTGGCCCACCTTCTCCCACACCGGGCGCACGATGTGCACCATCTTCCAGTGCGCCACCCACTTGCCGCTCGCGCCCTCGCGCTGCTCGCGCTCGCCGCCGGCGACGGCGCGCTGCATGGCGCGCGACACGCCCTCGGCGGAGCCCACCGGGATGTTCGGCTCCATGCCGCCCTGCCACAGCGCGAACTGGCCCTTCTCGTCCGGCGTGTTGACGGCCCGGCGCACGCGGTCCTCGTAGTTCCGCATGTAGCCGTAGGTCATGGTGATCGCGTCGATGTTCGGGTTGATGAACGACGGATCCCAGGCGAGCGCGTCCGACACGCTGTTGATGTAGTCCCAGCGGCCGGTGTTGAAGCCGACGAAGCGCGGTCCGAGCGCGGCGCGGATTTCCATCAGCTGGAACACCGCCTCGAGCTGCTCCACGAGCACGTAGGCCTTGACCGCGCCGATCGGCAGGCCGAGATGCGCCTCGAGCCGGCTCAGGATGTCGTGCCAGAGCGCCGCCTCTTCGGCCGTCTGGATCTTCGGCAGGTACAGCACCAGCGACGACCCTTCGGCGCGCAGCCGGGCGTGGTTGTTCACGACGAAGGTGGAGAGATCGACGATCGAGGCCGAGAACCCGCGGCCGTCGGTGCGCCGGACGTGGCGATCGTCGAGGTGCAACCCGCGGGCCCGGAAGATCTTCGTGGTGAACCCGAGCTGCTTCTGCCAGTCGCCGACAATCGTCCGGCCGAAGAACGACTGCGCCCACGCGTTCATCTCGGCGGCCACGGCCTCGGTCGCCTTGAGGAACACTTCCTCGCGATGGATCGCCAGCTTCAGGTTGCGCTGGTTGTCCAGCGCCATCGTCGACAGCTGGCCGAGCGCGTCCTCGCCGTCGAACATCCAGCCGTCGGCGCCGGACAGCAACGCGTAGGAGATGTTGCGGATGCTCTTGTCCACCGGCGTGGAGGGCTTGGCCCCGGGGCCGGTGCCCTGGATCCACTGCCGCTGGAGGTCGGCGGGTATGGCGCTGCCGGTGAAGGCGCCCGCGCGCGCGTCGGCCACCGTGATGCGGGTCCGCGCGATCGTGGCGGCGGGATCGAGAAACGCGATACGCTCTCCGTTGGCCGCCCGGCCGGCACGGCGCGCGAGACGCGCGGCCATCACGGCGTGGCGATCGTCGTCGAGCGGCGCCAACTCGTGGAGGGCGGCCACGACCTCCGGGGTCAGGACGTCGGGGTAATCAGCCAGCGCATCAGGTCGTATATCCACCATAACAACCGACAATGGTAGTCAATCTGATGCGCTCGCGGCTGCTGGCGGCGGCAATTAGCCTGTTTTTGGCCGTGCCGGCGTCCGCACAGACGCCCGCGCCGCCGCTCGTGCCGACGCTCGACATCCACGTGACCGTCGTCGGCACGACGCCGCTGCCGGGAGTCGAACAGCCCGTCGTTCGCGTGCCGGCGCCGGTGCAAACCTTCACGGCGCGCGATGTCGAGCGGAGCGGCGCGCTCGATCTCTCCGAGTACGCCAATCGCCGGCTGCAGGGCGTGCACGTCAACGAGATGCAGGGCAACCCGTTCCAGCCCGACGTCAACTACCGCGGCTACACGGCGTCGCCGCTGCTCGGCACGCCGCAGGGGCTGTCGGTGTTCATGGACGGCGTGCGCCTGAACCAGCCCTTCGGCGACGTCGTGAGCTGGGATCTGATTCCGCGCGCCGCGATCGCGTCCACGGCGCTCATGCCGGGGTCGAACCCGCTCTTCGGGCTGAACACGCTCGGCGGCGCGCTCGCCGTCAACACGAAGAGCGGGGCCACCCATCCCGGCACGACGCTCCAGGCCAGCTACGGCAGCGACGTGCGCCGCGCGCTCGACTTCGAACACGGCGGCGCCCGCGCCGGCGCGTTCAACTGGTACGTGGCCGGCACCCTCTTTGGCGAGGACGGCTGGCGCGACGACTCGCCCTCGGACGTGCGGCAGATCTTCGGCAAGGTCGGCGTGGAGCGCGCCCGCGGGTCGGCGTCGGTGACGGTCGCGCACGCGCGCAACGCGCTGAACGGCAACGCGGTCCAGGAGCTGCGCCTGCTCGATCGGGATGCCGCCAGCGTGTACACGAAGCCGGACGAGACGCACAACCGCGCGAGCTTCGTCAACGCGGCGCTCCGCCACGCCGGTCGGGGAGGGATGTCGTTCTCCGGCAACGCGTACTACCGCGACATCGACACGGGCACCTTCAACGGCGACGTCAACGAGGATTCGCTCGACCAGAACCTGTTCGAGCCCGGCGAGACGGTGGCCAACACGCCGTTTCCTTCGCAGCGTTGTCTCAGTAACGTGCGGCTCAATGACGAGCCGGCCGAGAAGTGCAACGGGCTGCTGAATCGCACGCGCACGTCCCAGCACAACGTCGGCGCCTCGGGTCAGCTGACACGCTTCGATTCGGCCGCGGGGCGCCGCAACCAGCTCACGGCCGGCGCTGCGTTCGATCACAACCGCGCGGCGTTCACCCAGTCGTCGCAGCTCGGCTATCTCAACCCCGATCGCAGCATCACGGGCCTCGAGGCGTTTGGGGATGCGGTGACCGGCGGCACCGTGGACGGCGAGCCGTACGACACGCGCGTGGACCTCAATGGGCGCACGAACACGTGGAGCCTGTACGCGTCCGACACGCTGTCGTTCGCGGACCGCGTGCACCTGACGGCGGCCGGCCGCTACAACCGCACCACCGTCGAGAACCGTGATGGCATCCGCCCGGGCGGCGTGGACGGCTCCCTCGACGGATCTCACGTGTTCTCGCGCCTCAACCCCGCCGTGGGCGTCACGGTGAGCGCCTCGCGCGCCGTCAACCTGTATGCCGGCTACAACGAGGGGAGCCGCGCCGCCACGTCGATCGAGCTCGGCTGCGCCGATCCCGAGCGGCCGTGCAAGCTGCCGAACGCGATGGCCGGCGATCCGCCGCTCGCGCAGGTGGTCACGCGCACGCTCGACACCGGCGTACGCGGGCAGGCGGGGCCGCTGGCCTGGAACGCCGGCTACTTCCGTGCCGCAAACCAGGACGACATCCTGTTCGTGCAGTCGGACCAGACCGGGTTCGGATACTTCAAGAATTTCGGGCGGACGATGCGCGAAGGCCTCGAGCTCGGCGCCCGCGGCCGCGCCGGTCGAGCCGAGGTGGGCGCGGGCTACACGTACTTGTCCGCGACCTTTCAGAGCGAAGAGCAGGTCAACGGTGAGAGCAACAGCAGCAACGACGAGGCCGCCGCCGGCGGCCTGGGACTCGACGGCGCGATCGCGATCGAGCCGGGCGATCCCATCCCGCTGATTCCGCGCCACATGTTCAAGGCGTACGCCGACATTCAAGTCACGGAGGCGTTTGGTCTCGACGCCGATCTCGTGGCGCTGTCGGGCGTGGCGGCGCGCGGCAACGAGAACGGTGACCACCAGGCCGACGGCGTCTACTATCTCGGCCCCGGCGCCACCGAGCCGTACGCGGTCGTCAACCTGGGCGCGCGCTATGCTCTCACCTCGTGGCTCACGCTGATTGGCCAGGTCAACAACCTGTTCGACCGTCGCTACACCACCGCCGCGCTCCTCGGGTCCACCGCGTTCACGGGCACCGGCACGTTCGTGGCGCGTCCGTTTCCCGCCAACGGCGGCGAGTTTCCGTTGACGCACAGCACCTTCTACGCGCCCGGCTCGCCCGTCCGCGCCTGGTTCGGCACACGCATCCGGTTCTGAGCGCACGGCTATGGGCGCCTTCGTAGGGGCACATCTTTAGATGTGCCCCACCAGCATGCTGCGCCCCATGGCGATTCTCGCGGCGCGCCTCCACAATCAGGGGCTGGCCGGCACGCCTGCGCGGCGCGCCGCCGCCGTCGTCGAGCGGCTGTGCGCGGTGCAGGCGCAGGATTTCATCGGCGCCAAGTGGGCGATCGGCTTGCGTGCGGGCGGCCACGACGATGCCGCCGTCGAGAAGGCGTTCGACCGCGGAGAGATTCTGCGCACGCACGTCATGCGGCCGACGTGGCACTTCGCCACGCCTGCCGACATCCGCTGGCTGCTGGCCCTCACCGCGCCGCGCATCAAGCAGACGAGCGCGTCCTACTACCGTCAGGCGGGGCTCGACCCCACGACGCTGTCGCGCGCGCATCGCGTGCTGGTGTCGGAGCTCGAGGGTGGACGCTTTCTCACGCGCGCCGAGCTGGCTGCGGCGCTCGCGAAGCGCGGCATTGAGGCGCGCGGCTTCCAGCTGGGGCTGGTGACATTTCACGCCGAGCTGGAACAGGTGATCTGCAGCGGGCCCACGCGCGGGCGGCAGCTCACGTATGCGCTGTTCGACGAGCGCGCGCCGAGCGCGAAGGCGCGGACGCCGCGCAACCCCGCGGCGGAGCTCGCCCGCCGCTACTTCGACAGCCACGGGCCCGCGACGCTGCGCGACTTCGTCTGGTGGTCGGGGCTCACCGTGACGCAGGCCAAGCGCGGTATCGCGGAGGCCTCGCCGGCGCTCGGGGCGCAGGAGCTCGAAGGTCTCACCTATTGGGCGGCCGCGTGGACACCGGTGCCCCGCATGCCGCCCGCCACGTTCCTGCTGCCCAACTACGACGAGTACGTGATCGCCTTCAAAGACCGGGACCTGGTGCAGCCGCCCGGCTGGAAGAAGAGCGGTGGCATTGCCGGGTTGAACGCCTTCGAGCACCCGCTGGTGGTGGACGGCCTGCTGGCGGGCTACTGGAGGCGCCGCGTGACGGGCGCGAAGACGCGCGTCGAGCTCGTCGTCAGGGTCCCGCTGTCGGCGAAGCAGCGCACCGCGGTCACCGCTGCCGCCGATCGGCTCGTCCGGTTTTCAGGAGAAGGATGTTCGCTGGTCGGGCGGTTTTGAACACGCTTAGCTCGGTATTGGCTGGCCCGGACCGGAAGCGCCGGGCCAGCTCCGAGCGCCCCTACTGTACGTTCGCGCAGATCGCGCGGACGACGATGTTGCCGGTCTGAGCGTTGCCAGTGTTCCGGACCGTCGCAGCCCAACGCTGCTGCGGCGATGTCTCGGGCACGCTCGACAGGACGAGAAAGTTCGTGGTTGATACCTCGAATCCACCGCCAACGACCGACTTGCCTGGCGAGCAGTTGCTGCCGATCGTGATCTGGGCGTTCTTGGCGAGGGCCTGGCTGACAGTGTTGACAACGATCTCGTGGCCCGACACTCCCGGAACTCCCTGAACTCCCTGAACTCCCTGAATCCCCTGAATTCCCTGAATCCCTTGAATCCCTTGAATCCCCTGCTCCCCCTGCGTGCCCGTCGGTGCTTCGAGTGGGCACGTACTGTTGGTGATCGTCGCCGACCCGAACAACTCCGTTACCCAGGAGGTGCCGTCGCACTCCACTCCATCAACTGTGCTGCCGTCGTTCACCGCCAGGAGAGAACCTTGCAGAAGCTGTACGCCACCGGTGTGTGCCATTGCACCACCGCTGCCAAGGAACAGGGCGCTGCGCAAGGCGACAATCGGGCCATTGATGACAGCGCCCTGTCCGAACGTCAACGAGCCCGCGGCCACGCCCGCCTCTGCGTCGCCGAAGTCGCCCTCGCCGTTGTTTTCAATCAGGATGTTGCCCTCGAGGAAGGCATTGCCAGCACCGATATCGAGACCCGCGCCGTTGCCGTGAATATGAATCAACCCGCCTCCCTCACCGGTCGCGCTGAGGGTTCCGCCTTCGAGCTCGATGCCTTCTTTGCCATTGCCCGAGATTTCGATCGGTCTGCTCTCAGCGGGGGCCGGAAACACACGGGGGCGGCTGATAAGGTTCACCGCGCCGCCGTCGTGCGCGAAGATGCCCTGCCGGCCGTTGCTGCTGATCGTCATGTTCAGGGCGTTGAGCACCGATCCGCCGCCGACGTCGATGCCGCTCGCGGTGTTTCCGGTGATCGTGCTGAGCGCGTTCATGGATCCGCTCAAAACGCTGTTTGCGAGCAGCGTGACGCCCCCATTGTCGCAACAGCTGCCTGTGATCGTCGTCCCCTCGAGAATCACCTCGGAGCCGTGCAAGTTCACAGCCGGACCGCCTGTTGCAGCGTCGATGGTCAGCGACTTGAGGGTGATGTTCCTCGAGTTGATCAGGGCGAACCCGCGTGCCGTCGCGGGCCCTTCGAGCGTGAGGCGGTTGTGCCCGACGATGGTCTGAAATTGACAAATGCCGGTGCCGGAGATGGCGATGCGGTTCGGGCCGTTGCGGTCCGTGATCGAGGCCAATGCCTGGCCGAGGTTCGGCCCGCCAGCCGTGGTAGGACACGTGACCGCGATGGATTGTTTGAAACCGTTCCCGTCCAGGCAATTGCCCGGTGATGTTTGTCCTGCCGCGCCTCCCGCCGGGATGCACGTGACCTGGTTGGGGACAGTCTGGCCCGAAGCGGTGTCCGGGGCGACAAGCGTGAGCAGGACGGCAACCGTAGCTACGCCGAGCAGGGCGAACGTGGTGCGAACCATGACATCTCCTTGTCAGGGTGGTTCTGACAGTGTCGTGGAGCCGTCCCGGCGTGATACCTGGAAGAGCTGCTCGACGGAGTGCCGATTATGGATCAGCTGGCTCGCTAGACAACCGTCCGTCTGGGAAATCTCTTAAACGTTAGGTGAATGCACACAGTTGCACGCCCTTGGCAGGCCTGGAGCCCGGGAGCCTGGAGCCCTCAGTTTCCGCTCAACCCCCACGGCGACGCCCTACGAAAGATGTGCCCCCACGAATAGGGCTGCGCCACTACGATCCCGATTGCAGCCGCGTGTCCACGCGCCCGCGATTTCCAGTGGCCTGTGCGTAGAAGGGCTCCCACGCGAGACGGATGCGATCGACCTTCGCAATCGCGGCGGGGTCGGCGGTTCTGCCCCTCGACACGACGAACACGAATGCCTGCCGGTGCAGCTTCGGCGACGCGTCGGCCGAGGGCGACCGGGCGCCCATGACCTCGACCAAGTCGTTGATCAGCACGTCGCGCCGCGTCCCTGAAAACGTGACGCCGACGCGCGGCGCCGAGTCGGCGCCCGCGTTGCTGGACACGTTCACCGGGTTCTCCACGTAGAACATCTTCGGCACGTCGATGTCGCGCGCCAGGCCCATCGCGTACTGATCGAGCAGACTGTACTTTTCCACGGCGGCGACGGTCCTGAAGCTGCCGCCGCCGAGATCCTGGATCCGGTTGCCTTCCATCACCGAGGCGTCGGAATCGAAGAAGAAGCTCCAATGCGCGGTATCGCGCCCCAGCAGCGCTTCGGAGGGCTGGCGGTTGTGATCGCTGAACTGCAGGTAGGCGAGCCACCGGTGGCCCACCTCCTGCCCGATCAGCGAGAGCGTGGTGTTCTCGCCGAGAAACCTCGTCGCCGGATCGTCGGGATATTTCGTGACCGCGTCCATCTGGACGAGGCTGCTCAACCGGCCGGCACTGTTGAACTGCCGCGAAGCATCGAAGATGTCGAGACCGATGCCCGCGACGCCGTTGGCCACGGTGGCCTCGAACGCGAAGGAGTCTTCCGGCGTCATCACGGCGTCGGTCCAGACGACGAGCTGATCGAAGAGATCCGCGTGCGTCGCATAGAACTTCCGCGCCATCGCGACCAGGTCGAGGCTGGCTCGCTGCGAGAACCGCTCGCCGACGGCGCCGGTGTGGCCGGTGAGCGATCCGGCCGCCGTGGCGCTCAGATCGACCGGCGCGAATACGGCCGTGCGGCCCGGCGAGAGGGCGGTGACGCCGTCCGTGGCGGTCCACGTCGTGGCCGGCGCGAACCGCATTTCAACCGTTCCGTCGGGCAGGAGCGACGTCTGGAACGTCGTCCGCCGGGGCGAGTCGAACACGGGTACGCCACACCACGTCACGGTAAACGCCTCCGCCGCGGATCGAAGGTAGACGGCGCCGCCGGCCGACGGATCGAGATCGGCGAAGAACGGGCCGACGCGCGGCGGGCCGGACAGCAGCCGCCCGACGCTTCTCGCGGTGCTGGCGCGGTCCTCCGCGCCGAAGGTGATGTTGCCGTCGGAGTTGATGAAGGCCGTGGACTGTGCCACGCCGTAGAAGGTGAACGCGAACCCCAACGTCCCCGACGTGCTGTCGTCGTCCTGCAGCGTCAGCGGATCGCCGATCGCCGCCTGAAACGACGCGTCGATCCGGCTCACCTCGTAGCCCCCGGTTCGTGGCACGAAGCGAAGGCCGGTGCCCTGCAGATCGAAGAGGTTGGGCGGCGCCACGAGGTCGCCATCGTCCTGGATCACCGCGATCTCGCCCACGTCCGCCGACGCGCGCGGCACGTCGGCCGCAAGCGGCACGGCGCGGCCCTGGGCGGCGCGATGCCGCCACAGGATGTCGCCCAACGTTCCGCGCGGATCCACGCGCGCCGGCTGGCGCGCCTTGTCCCCCTGTGATCCATCGAGGCTCGCCAGCGAGGCGCGCGACGGCGGGCACGGATTCTGCGCCGTCGTGGCGGGCGGAGGCGATGATGACGGCGGCCCCGTCGTGTCGCCGTCGCCGCCGCAGGCGATTCCGACCGCGGCACAAGCCACCGCGATGGCAATTGCTCTGACGCGATGAATCATCTGATTCCTGAAGCCCGAAGCCCGAAGCCCGAAGCCTTCAGATTTACAACAGCAGCGTCTCGACCTGATGCCCGTGCACCTGGTCCGCACAGGGCGACCAGGCGAACACCGTGAAGCGGCGATCCTGCGAGGCGACGAGCGCAATCGCGTCGCGCTGGTCGTGCACGAACTGCGCGGCGGAGAGATGCCGCGTGCCGCCGAGCTGTGCCGGTGTCACGGTGCGCGCCTCGCCGCCGACCACCGGCTCGGTCACCGTCACCAGCTCGACCTGCGGCGAGCCGCGCCGCCGCGCGATCTTGGCGCCGAAGGCCAGGAGCTCGTGGGTGTCGGTCATGATGGCGGCGCCGTCCACCGCGGTCA
>DASRPM010000364.1:0-18972 GCA_035646375.1 Vicinamibacterales bacterium | reverse complement strand
AGCGCCATGAACCTCACCGTCTTCCAGTCCGACAAAGGCGACTGCCTGCTGCTCGAGTCCGCCGACAAGAAGCATCGGGTGCTCGTAGACGGCGGCGTGCGACGAGCCTACACCGAGCACGTCGCGCCAGCGATGGGCGCGCTGCGAAAGGCAAAGAAGCGCCTGGATGTGGTGTACGTCTCGCATATCGACCGGGACCACATTGCGGGCGTCCTGCAGCTGCTCGACGACGAGGCGGCCTGGCGGGTGCATGAGCACCAGGTGTCGAACGGCAACCCGGGGCACAAAACACCGTCGGCACCCCGTCCCCCGGTGGTCGGCGCCATCTTCCACAATTCGTTTCACGACCAGGTGGGCAAGAACAGTGGCGATGTCCAGAACATGCTCGCCGCCACCGGCACGACGCTGTTGGCGTCCGACAGTCCGGCGCTGTCCGCGCTTGGGCTCGCGCGACAGGAGATCGCCGCCAGCGTCGACGATGCGCTCAAGGTCTCGCAACGCATCAAGAAAGGGCAGCTGAACATCCCGCTCAACGTCCCCGCCGACGGCAAGCTGATGATGGTGCGCGACGACTTGTCGCCCATCAAGCTCGGCCCGCTGTCCCTCCACATCATCGGCCCGTTCAAGGCCGACGTCGCCAGTCTGCGAACGGAGTGGAACACGTGGCTCAAGGCGCATCAGGACATCGTGAAAAAGGTCCGCGCGCAGGCCAAAGTCGACAGCACCAACATGGGCGCCGCGTCCGTCAGCGCACTGCTGGGCCCGATGCTCAACGCCGCCGCGTCACTCGGGCGGGAGGAGCTGGCGCTCGCCGAGAGGCTGGGGATCGAGACCGCCAAGAAGCTCGGGGTCCGCGACGAGGTCACGGCCCCGAACCTGGCCTCGCTCATGTTTCTGGCCGAAGAGGGCGGCAAGACGCTCCTGCTCACCGGCGACGGCCACTGCGACGACATCCTGAAGGGTCTGGCTCACCACGGACGGCTCGATGCCAACGACAGCATTCACGTCGGGACGCTGAAGGTGCAGCACCACGGCTCGGAGCACAACATCAACAAGAAGTTCTGCGATCACGTCACCGCGGACAACTACATCTTCTGCGGGAACGGCGAGCACGAGAATCCTGAGCTCGACGTGATCCAGGTGATCTTCGATCGGCGGATGGCGAACGACACCCGAAAATTCAAGTTCTGGTTCAGCTCGAGCGCCGCGGTGAGCGTCTCCGAGTCGGGCCAGGCCCAGATGGAGCTCGTCGAGGAGCGCGTGGCGAAGCTGGCGAAGAAGTCGGGGGGGCGGCTGACGAACAAGTTCATCAGCGGCAGCCAGATGAAGGTGCTCTAGACCGCGCAGCCCGCGGTCTCGTCAGCCAAGCAAGGGTTCGACCGCCGCAAGCACCGTCGCAGCCACGATGTCGCGGTCGCGGCCGGCGTCGAGGCGGAGCCAGCGAGACGCCGACGCCTGACGCAGGTAGCTTTCGCGGACGCGCGCCAGCAGCGCCAGGTCGCGCTCGTACTTGTCGCGGTCGGCGGTCTTGCGCGAAGCCGACACCTCCGGGGCGATGTCGAGCAGCACCGTCAGATCGGGTTGCGGCAGGTAGCGTTGGATTTCGGTGAGCCACTGCGCGTCGAGCCCGAACGCCTCGCCGTAGGCGACGCTCGACGCGAGATACCGGTCGCACACGACCACGGTCCCGCGCGCGAGCTCGCGCTCGATCTCCGGCTTCCACTCGAAGCGGTTGGCCACGTAGAGCAGCTGCATCGTGTCGGCCGCGTAGTCGCGCTCGCCCTTGAGCGCGCGCCCGATCTCGGTGCCGATGTGGGTCTCGTACGACGGAAACGAGAGCAGGCGGACGGTGCGGCCGGCGGCCCCCAGGCGGTCCCGCAGGCGCTCGGCCTGCGTCTGCTTGCCGCTCTGGTCGAGGCCTTCGAAGACGACGAGGAGCCCGCGCACGCTAGCTCTCGAGTGCGAGGACGTCGTCGAGCGTCTGGCGGCGGCGGATCACCGTCCACGCGCCGTCGTCCACGAGCACTTCCGGCGCCAGGAGGCGGCGATTGTAGTTGGAGCCCATCACCGCGCCGTAGGCGCCCGTGTCGAGGACGGCCACCAGGTCGCCCACTTCGATCGGCGGCAGCTCGCGGTCCCGGCCAAAGGCGTCGCTGCTCTCGCAGATGGGGCCGACGATGTCCCACAGCTCGACACTCGCCGCGCGCGGCGCCACCGGCTCGATGCGGTGATAGGACCCGTAGAGCGCGGGCCGCATCAGCTCGGTCATGCCGGCGTCCAGCACCGCGAAGCGCCGCCCATCCGGGTTCTGCTTGGTATCCACTACGCGCGAGATCAGCGCGCCCGAGCGGCCGACGATGGCGCGTCCGGGTTCGAGCACCACCGGCAGGCCGCAGCGCCGCAGCGCCGGCAGCACCGCCGCCGCGTATTCGGAGGGCGCGATCATCGGCTTGCCTTCGTAGGGGATGCCGAGACCGCCGCCGAGGTCGACGTGCTCGAGCGGCACGCCGTCGTCGCGCAGCTCGATGGCCACGGTCGCCAGCGCCTCGGCGGCGCGCTGCAGCGGCTCGGCGCTGGTGATCTGCGAGCCGATATGGACGTGAACGCCGACGAAGCGCAGCCCGCTCGTGTCGCGCCGGGCGCGGTAAATCGCGCGCGCGTCCTCGAGCGCCACGCCGAACTTGTTGCTCCGGAGGCCGGTGGAGATGTTCGCGTGCGTCCGGGCGTCGATGTCGGGATTGACCCGCAGGGCCACCCGCGCCGTGCGGCCGGCCGCCACCGCCACCGCGGCGATGCGATCGAGCTCGCCGGGCGACTCGGCGTTGATGGTGCCGATGTCCTGCGCCACCGCGAAGTCGAGCTCGTCGCGCGTCTTGCCGACCCCGGTGAACACGATGTCCGCCGGGGTGAATCCGGCGTGGAACGCGACGCGAATCTCGCCGCCGGAGTTGGCGTCGGCGCGGCTGCCCAGCTCGCGCAGCAGGCGCAGCAACGCGAGGGTGGAGTTGGCTTTGAGCGCGTAGTGGATCGAGTGCGGGTACTCGGCAAAGGCGCCGTCGATGCCGCGGTACGCCTCGCGGATCGCCCGGGCGCTGTAGACGAACACTGGCGTACCGATCTCACGGGCGATCGGGGCGAGCGCCACCCCGTCACAAGCGAGTCCGTGTTTTCCTTGGGAATACGGTGCGTACACGTACGCTGGCATGTTATCATGCGCCCGTTCAGTGTCCTTTGATTCATCCTCCGCGCAAGCGATGGACCAGGTAATCCAGCGCTGCCTGGACGGTGACCAGGCGGCGTGGGAGACGATCGTCCGCACGCACTGGCGGCGAGTGTTCAACATCGCCTATAAGTTCGTCGGCCGGCACGACCAGGCCGAGGATCTCACGCAGGACGTCTTCCTCAAGTTGTACAAGTCGCTCGAAACCTTCGATCGCCGCGCCAACTTCCAGACGTGGCTGATCAGCGTCAGCCGAAATCTCTGCATCGATCACTACCGCAGCGCGCGCCGCGAGCGCGAAACGATCAACCGCGACGTCGATCCATCGGACCTGACGCCCGTGGCCCCGGGCGTCAGCGCCTACGGACGGCTCGAGCATCGCGACCGCGTCTCGCTGCTGCGCGCCGCCCTCGCCGAACTGCCGCCGACGCTGCGCACGGCCGTGATGCTGCGCGACATCCAGGAATTGACCTACCAGGAAATCGCCGACCGTCTCGATCTGCCCGAGGGCACCGTCAAGTCGCGCATCAACCGCGGCCGAACCGAGTTGGCCCGCCAAATCCGCGTCCTGCGCGAGCAGCAGGAAGCGGTTCCGAAGACCGGAGTCTGAGCATGAACCTGACCACCGACCGTAACCACGACATCTCGATCGTCCGCGTCAACGAGGCGCGACTGATGTACCCGCTGCTGCCCGAGTTCGCCGGCGCGGTAACGCCGCTCATCGGGACCGGCAGCAAGGTGCTGCTCGACTTGTCGACGGTCACCTACGTCGACAGCGCCACCATCGGCTGCCTGATGGATCTCTACCGCCAGGTCACCGCGGCGGGAGGAGCGCTCAAGCTGTCGGGCGTGCAGAAACGGGTCGAGACGATGCTGACGATGACCGGCGCGCAGAACTTCCTCGAGATCCACAGCGACGAAGCATCGGCCATCAAGAGCTTCGGGGGCTAGCCATGAAAACCATCACCACGACGACAGGCGAGCCGATCGCGCTCGACGGCGATCTGCTGGCGATCATGGAAACGCTCTACAAAGAGGTCACCGCCAAGCGCGGCCTCGACCGCTCGTTCGAGGACATGATGCGCGAGATCACGCACCTCATCGACCAGATGGCCGAAGAAGACCGGCGCACCTACCTGCTCGAGAGCCTGTTCCTCAACACGGTGAAGTACGAGAACGACAAGCTGGAAGCCTATATGAGGCGCCTGGACAAATAGGTCAGGTAGGCCGGGTGGGTCAGGTGGGTCGGGTAGGTTAGAACGCTTGTCGTACGTAGGGGGCGGCCTTCAGGCCGCCCTTCGTGTGTACGGCTAGTTCGCGGTGACGGGCTCGGCCGCCGGCGCCAGCGCGTCCTTCGAGGCCGGGCCCTCCACCAGCGTCCACGCGTCGCGCTCTTCGAGCACCTGCGCGGCAAAGGCGGTGTGCAGGCCGTGGCCGCCGCGGTGGGCGACCAGATGGCCGATGATCGGGTGGCCGAGCAGCGCCATGTCGCCGATCACGTCCAGAATCTTGTGGCGCACGAACTCGTCGTCGAACCGCAGCGCGTTGTTCAGCACGCCGGTCTCGCCGACGACGATCGCGTTCTCGAGCGAGCCGCCGAGCGCCAGCCCCTGCTTGCGCAACTGCTCCACTTCCTTGAGGAAGGTGAAGGTGCGGGCCGCCGCGATCTCCTCGACGAACGACGTCTCGGTGATGCGCATCGTCCGCGACTGATGGCGCAGCAGCGGGTGGTCGTAGGCGATGCTGTAGGTGACCTTGAAGTGATCCGACGGGTAGAGCGCGATGCGCTTGTCGCCGCGCGACAGCGCGATCGGGCGCAGCACCTTCAGATACTTGCGGGGCGCGTTGAGCGCACGCACGCCCGCTTCCTGAATGAGGTAGATGAAGGGCGCCGCGCTGCCGTCCATGATCGGCACTTCCGGCGAGTTGAGCTCGACGACCGCGTTGTCCACGCCGAGGCTCACCAGGGCCGCCAGCAGGTGCTCGACCGTGTCCACCTTCACCGCGTCCCGCGCCAGGCCCGTCGCGTAGTTGATGCCGCCGACGTGATCGGCCGTGGCCGGAACTTCGAGGCCACCAAGGTCGGCGCGGCGAAAACGGATCCCGAAGTCGGCGGGAGCCGGCCGCAGGGACAACGTCACCTTGCTTCCTGAGTGGAGGCCGATGCCGGCGCAGGAAGTGGCGCGGCGAAGTGTTCTCTGTACGCTCATCGGGCCGTGTCGTCCCTAGGGGTATTCACAGACTAAGCAACAGCAGTGCCACGGCTGAGCCAAGAGGCCGGCCGCGTGACAAAGCCTGTCTGATGAATCTGTTAGGGATCGGAGCGCGCCGAAGATCGGCTCGGGGGAAGTGATCGCTGTTGTGCCGCTACCACGGCGACCGCCCGACAAAGTGAGGCTACTTTACCACACTCCCTCGTTTGGTCGAGCGGCTGTCCGGGTCGTTGTCGTCCAGAATCCGTGTCCCGAAGAGCGGCGCCAGGAACTGGCCGGTGGCGGACTGCGGGTCGGCCGCCACCATTTCCGGGGTGCCGCTGGCGATCACCCGGCCACCACCGGCGCCACCCTCCGGACCCAGGTCGATCAGGTAGTCGGCACACCGGATGACATCGAGGTTGTGCTCGATCACCACCACCGTGTTGCCCTGGTCCACCAGCTTGTTGAGCACGTCCAGGAGCTTGCGCGTGTCTTCGAAGTGCAGGCCGGTCGTCGGCTCGTCGAGGATGTACAGCGTCCGCCCGGTGCCCCGCCGTGACAGTTCGCGCGCCAGCTTCACCCGCTGCGCCTCGCCGCCGCTGAGCGTCGTGGCCGACTGCCCCAGCTCGATGTAGCCGAGCCCGACGTCCTGCAGCGTGCGCAGCTTGTTGGCGATCGGCGGGAAATTCTCGAGCAGCGGCTGCGCCTGATCGACCGTGAGATCCAGGATTTCGGCGATCGATTTGCCGCGGTACTGGATCTCGAGCGTCTCGCGGTTGTAGCGGCGGCCCTTGCACTGTTCGCAGGTCACGTAGACGTCGGGCAGGAAGTGCATCTCGATGGCAATCACGCCGTCGCCCTGGCACGCCTCGCAGCGGCCGCCCTTCACGTTGAACGAGAACCGGCCCGGACGGAAGCCGCGCGCCTTGGCGTCCGGCATCATCGCGAAGAGCTCGCGCAGGAAGGTGAACATCCCCGTATAGGTGGCCGGGTTCGACCGCGGTGTGCGGCCGATCGGCGACTGGTCGATCTCGATCACCTTGTCGATGAGCTCGATGCCGTCGATGCGGTCGTGCAGGCCGGGCTCGGCCGCCGCGCGGTAGACCACCTTGGCCAGCGAGCGATACAGGATGTCGTTGACCAGCGTCGACTTCCCCGACCCGCTGACGCCGGTCACCGCGGTGAGGGTTCCGATCGGAATCGAGACGTCGATGTTCTTCAGGTTGTTGGCGCGGGCGCCGCGAATCATCAGCTCGCCGCGTCCCGGCTGCCGCCGCGACGCCGGCGTGGCGATCGTCCGCTCGCCGCGCAGATACGCGCCGGTCAGCGACGCGGCCCCCGGTTCGAGCAGCGCCTCCGGCTTGCCCTGGAAGGTCACGTACCCGCCGTGCTCGCCGGCACCCGGCCCGAGGTCCACGATGTAGTCGGCGCTGCGGATCGTTTCCTCGTCGTGCTCCACCACCACGACCGTGTTGCCGAGGTCTCGCAGCCGCGCCAGCGTGGCCAGCAGCTTGCGGTTGTCGCGCTGGTGCAGGCCGATCGACGGCTCGTCGAGCACGTAGAGCACGCCGGTGAGGTTGGCGCCGATCTGCGTCGCGAGCCGGATGCGCTGGCCTTCACCGCCCGACAGCGTGGCGGCGCTGCGATTGAGCGTGAGGTAGCCGACGCCCACTTCGTGCAGGAACCGCAGCCGCTCGCGGATCTCGCGCAGCACGCGATTGGCGATGAGCTCCTCGCGCTCGGTGAGCGTGAACGACTCGAAGACCTCGGTCGCCTCGCTGATCGGCAGGTTGACGTACGCCGCCATCGTGCGGTCCTTCACCCGCACGGCGAGGCTCTGCGGCCGCAGCCGCTGTCCGTGACAGCCGGGGCACTCGCGCAGCATGCGGAACGGTTCGAGATCCTCCTGCACCGCCCACGACCCTTCCTCGTAGCGGCGGCGCAGGTTGGGAATCACGCCTTCGAACGCCCGTCCGAACGAGTCGTCGGCCGGCGCGTCCCGGCGGCGGCCCCGCGGCATCTCGAACTCGTCGTCCCCTTCGTCGTCGTCTTCGATCTCGTCCGCCACGGGTGCCGCGGCACCCGCGGCCTTGGCCACCTTCTTCGCGGCGCCAATGCCGAACAGCACCAGCTCGCGGTGCTTCTTCGAGAGCTTCGCGAACGGCGCGTTGGGGTCGAGCCCCGAGCTCTTCGCGAGCGCGAGGATGGCGTCTTTCACCAGCTTGCGGTCGCCCTTGGCCCACGGGGCGATGGCGCCCTCGAGCAGCGACTTCGTCTCGTCCGGCACCACCAGCCGCGGCTCGAAGTCGACGGTCGCGCCGAGACCCTGACAGGTGGTGCAGGCCCCGTGCGGCGAGTTGAACGAGAAGGCGCGGGGCGTCATCTCCGGCATCGAGATGCCGCACGCCACGCAGGCCAGCTTGCGCGAGAACAGCTGGTCGCCGCTCTCGAAGGTGTTGACGATGACGATCTCGTCGGCGAGGCCGAGCGCCATCTCGAGCGACTCGGACAGCCGCCGCTCGATGCCGCTCTTGATCACCAGCCGGTCCACCACGATGTCGATGTTGTGGTTCCGGCGGCGATCGAGCTTGAGGTCCTCTTCGAGCGAGCGGAACTGGCCGTCGATGCGCGCCTTCGTGAAGCCGCGCTGGCGCAGCGCCAGCAGCTCCTTCTTGAACTCGCCCTTGCGTCCGCGGACCACCGGCGCCAGCACGTTGATGCGGGCGTCCGTCGGGTAGGTCATCACCAGGTCGAGGATGCGCTCGAGCGACTGCGCGGTGATTTCAAGGCCGCAGTTGTAGCAGTGCGGCACGCCGATGTTGGCGAAGAGCAGCCGCAGGTAATCGTAGATCTCCGTGACCGTGCCGACGGTCGAGCGCGGGTTGGACCCGGTGGTCTTCTGCTCGATCGAGATGGCCGGCGACAGCCCCTCGATGAGGTCCACGTCCGGCTTCTCCATCTGCTCGAGGAATTGCCGGGCGTAGGCCGACAGCGACTCGACGTAGCGCCGCTGCCCTTCGGCGTAGATGGTGTCGAAGGCGAGCGACGACTTCCCCGACCCCGACAGCCCGGTGATCACCACCAGCTGATCGCGCGGCAGGTCGACGTCGATATCCTTGAGGTTGTGAACGCGGGCCCCGCGCACCGCAATCCAGTCGTGCGCCATATGTCAGGAATTTGGCGACAACGCCAAACCCACATTCTACCCGCACGGCTATACTCCGTCCATGGGAACGCTGGCGGCCGATACGCCGGCCGAAGTCGAGGCACGACAGGTCGAGGCGTGGCGCCGGATGTCGCCGGCAGAAAAGGCGGCGATCGTCGCCGGCCTCACGAACGCCACCTTCGTGCTGGCGCGGGCCGGCCTGCGCCAGCGGCACCCCAACGCGGCGGAACGCGAGCTCTTTCTTCGCCTGGCCATCCTGACGCTCGGCCCCGACCTGGCACGGCGCGCCTACCCGGACGCGCACTCGCTGACGGAGCCGTGAGCGATTCCGTCGATCCGCTCGCGGTCGCCTGGACCATCTCGCGAACGCTTGCAGACATCGGCGTCGTCCACACGATCGGCGGCTCGCTCGCCGCGTCGTTCGCCGGGGAACCGCGCTCGACCGTCGACGTCGACGTGGTGGCGGCCATCGAGGACTTTCATGTCGATCAGCTCCTGGCGCGACTCGCGGACGGCTTCTCCGTGGACGAAACGAGCCTGAGGCGCGCCATCCGTGAGCGGAGCTGCACGAATCTCATCCACCACGCGACCCAACTCAAGGTCGACCTGTTCATGGCGGGTGGCACGCCGCTCGACACGCAGCAGCTCGCCCGGCGGCGTTCAGTGGACGTGGGCGGCGGGCGCATGCTTCCCGTCCATCCGCCCGAGGACATCCTGCTGCAGAAGTTGCGCTGGTATCAGATGGGTGGCCGATCGTCGGATCGACAGTGGCGCGACGTTCAGGGCATCATCCGCGTACAGGGTCCGCATCTGGACCGGGCGTACCTGCGTGAGCACGCCCCGGCGTTCGGGATCGAGGCCCTCCTGGCGGACGCCTTGAGCGAAGGCGACTGACCCTACTTCGCGGCGGCGCCGTGCTTCTTCTGCATCTCCGACATCATCTGGCCCATGTTCCCGTGCATGCTCTGGTGCTGCTGCACGAGCGCGGTCAGGAGTTCGGCCATCGCGTCCACTTTGGCCTGCCCCTGAGCGGCGTTCATCTTCGTAACCAGCTCGTCGAGCTTCGCGCTCGACGCCTTCATGTCCATGCCCTTCATGCCGGCGTTCCCCTGGGCCTGCGGCGCCGTCTGCGGCGTGGGCGTTGCTTTCTCGGCCAGCGCGCCGGGATGATGCTTCGCGTGCTCTTCGGGGCTCACCTGCCAGCCATGCACCGGGGCGATCGTCAGCGCGCCTGCCAGCACACCGCTCACAACGGCAACTCTCGTGTTCATGAAACCGCCCTCCACGACGATGGTGAAAAGCAAGACCGCCGCCAACATCGGGGCGCAGTTTGCGCGTGCATCGCGAGCGCGGGCGGCCTGCGTCGCGGATTTTGCAGCGGTGCCGGGGCTTTTCCCGCGGCCTGCCGCCGGGACGCGAGCTGGCGATCGAGTAAAGTCCTATCGCGCCAATTGCCCGCGCCGACGCTGCCTTTGATCGAATGATGGACGCCGCGCTCAGCTGGTACCAGAACACCGCCCTGGCCTCCACGGTCGGCAGTTCGCCGACCCTCACCGCCATGCTGAGCGCGCTGCACGCGCTCGGCTTTACGTTCGTGATGGGCGGTGCGCTCTTCGCGAATCTCGGCCGGCTCGGCGTGCTGTTCCCGGGGCGACCGGTGCGCGACCTTACGATCCCGGGCTCCAAGCTGATTGCGCTCGGCCTGGCGTTCAGCCTGCCGACGGGCCTCATGCTCGTCGCGCCGCGCGCCACCGCCGCCGGCCACAACACGTTCTTCGGGCTCAAGATGCTCTTCCTGGTGCTGGCGGCCGCCGTGCAATTCGGCCTGCTGCGGCGCGACACGCGCGCCATCGGCGCCGCCGGCCTGGCGTTGTGGCTCGGCCTGGCCGCCGCGGCCTGTGCCTTCATCCTGCTCGAGTAGGCCGCGAATGACGCTCCTGCAGATCTGCGAGTGGCTGGAATCGACACGGCTGGCGGAGCTGGTCACGCAGTCGCTCTACGGATTTCAGATTGTGGTGGCCGTTCACCTGATGGGGCTCGGGCTGTCGGTGGGCACGGTGATCTGGTTCGACCTGCGCCTGCTGGGCAAGGTGCTCCAGACGACCCCGGTGTCCGAGGTCTACCGGCGGCTCGCTCCGTGGATGCTCGCCGGCTTCACGATGATGTTCGCCTCCGGCGCGGTGATCTTCGTGGGCTTCGCGACGGCCGCGTACGCCAATCCCTACTTCCGCGTGAAACTCGCCGTGATCGCGCTCGCGGGCGTGAACGCCGTCCTCTTTCACTTCTTCACGCAGCGGCGGCTCGCCGGCTGGGATGCCTGGGCCTACCCGCCTGCCGCGGCACGCGTCGCGGGCGCCGTCTCGATCGCCAGCTGGATCGTGGTCGTGCTGGCGGGCCGGATGATGTCCTACACGATGTTTTAGCAGCCCGTGGTGAAACCCCGGCGTAGCACCGAGCCGGGCGAGGCGCCCCGATGGCAAGGCGCGACGACCGCGAATACCGGGAGTATTTAAGGGAGGAGCAACGCAGCCAGCGGGGATGCATCGCCCGGCGAATGCAGCCGAGGTTTCACCACGGGCTGCTAGCCGCGACGGCCGGGCCCTTCGTCGGCAATGTCGCCCACGTCGTCGGGATCGAGGCTCTCGGAGTGCCCCAGCTGCTCCATCCGGATCTCCCTCGTGAAGCCGCGCTCGTACGAGTCCTCGGTCTGCGGCCCTGGTTCGTTGGGCTCGCCCCACCCGAATTCGGTCGGCAAGAGAGTCATGCAGTGGCCTCCTCCACCTGACGAGGCTTGGGTGTCGATCGGCGGCGCGGTGTGGGCGCTTTCGGCGCGACCTCTGCTCGTATGTCGGCGATTGCCGTCGATGCCGCAGACAGCAGGTCTTGTTCGGCCTGGAGCCAGTCGTCCAACTGGCGGCCATCCTGTCGGCCGCGCTGCTCGTACAGTTCGTACGCGCGTCGTTGCACCTGTTCGTAGGGAAGGGGCGGCAGCTCAGCTTTCGGCATCTTCGCGCCTCCGGGAGAAAGGTCTTGGTAGGCGGTAGTGTAGCGCGGAGTGCGCGCCGGTTCACGCCGCGCGACGTGCCCGTAACGCGACGAGAATGATCGCGCCGGCCGCCATCAGCGCCAGCGACCACAGCTGCGCGAGCGTCAACGGCCCGAGCACGGGCGCGTTGATCCGGACGAGCTCGATCGCAAACCGGATGGCGCCAGCCAGCAGCAGGTAGCGTGACAGCACGACCGCGTCGGGCGTGCCCTCACGGCGCCAGCGCAGCAGCAGCCACGCGAGGAGAGCCAGCGGGATGGCTTCGTACAACTGCGTGGGATGCACGGGCACATCGGTCGGCGGCAGCCCCTGCGGAAACGCGACGGCCCACGGCAGCGTGCTCGGCCTGCCGTAGTCGTCGCCGACCAGAAAGCATCCGACGCGACCGATGGCGTGGCCAAGGGCCAGCGCCGGGCTCGCCGCCGCGAGACCGCTCACCAGCGGAACCCCGTAGCCGCGCAGCGTCGCGAGCCCCGCCACGAGTCCACCGGCCAGGCCGCCGAACCAGCTGAGGCCGCCGCGGCTCAGCACCAACTCGAGGAACGGCGCGGTATCGCGGAATTCGATCGCCCAAATCAGCTTGGCGCCGGCCAGCCCGCCGAGCACGCCGGCCAGCGCCGCGTTGATCGCGTCGCCGGGCAGATCGGCCCGGCGCAGCTCGCGCTGGAAGACCAGCATGCCCGCCAGCGCGCCGAGCGCCACGAGCACGCCGAAGCTCGTGATCTCGAAGCTGCCGATGCGAAGAAACGTGGGATACACGATGGGTGCCGCAGAAGCCCGCGGCCGTCAGCGAAGGCCGAAGGCGTTGGTGACCCACACCGGTGGATCGGGCTCGCCCTTGGCCGGCAGGCCCATGGTCCTCGACCACCGGTGGATCCACGAGAAGCCGCCGCGGCCGACGTAGTCGTCGCGCAGCGTGTAGGCGGCGTCGGACAAAGCCGCGTCGAGCGGGATGAAGCCGTAGCCCCGGCGCCGGAACATCTCGAGCAGTTCGGGCATCAGATCGGCGTTCAGCTCGTTGGCGTGAATCAGCAGGACCTGCGGAAATTCGCGGCCGGCCACTTCCACCGATCGGCGCTCGAAGAACTCGACTACCGATTCCATGTAGGGAATGTACTCGCGGCGCACCCGCTCGCGATGCTCCGGCCTGGTGTAGAGGGCGGCATACATGTAGTCGGAGTTGTCGAGCGTCACGGGCGCCACGCGGTAGCCGGCGTCGTCGAGAAACTTCTGCAGGCCGGCCTTGAGTTCGGGCGTTGGGCCCGCGTGCAGGTAGGGATGCCGGAAGTAGCGCAGCGTCCTGCCGCGTGCCGCGAGCGCGGCTCGAACGATGGGCTCGCCCTTGACGACGTTCGCGGTGTAGTCGGCAAGCGCCACGTTGTTGATGTCGGGATGCGAATACGTGTGGTTGCCCAGCTCGGCGCCGGCGTCGAGCCACAGATCCAGAAGGCGGCGCAGCTTGTCGGCTCCAAGCGTCAGTTCCTGGTGGGCGTTGACGAAGCCGGCGATCGGGATGCGGCCGTCCTTGAACGGCCGGAGCAGTTGCTCGTTCATCGCGTACACGGCATCGAACGACGGCGCGGTGCCATCGCCGCCGCGCGGCAGATCGTCGACGGTGATCGCGACAGAGCGGCGCGGCGTCTGCGCGTGCGCGGGGCTGAAGCCCCGCCCTCCGTCCAGTCCGAGGACGGCGAGCGCGACGAGCGCAACGCATGCCCGCCTCATCGCGAATTCCGCAGCCGGCTGTGCCGGTAGCCGTAGACGGCGTAGAGCACGGCGCCAATCGCCATCCAGATGCCGAAGCGCTCCCAGGCCTGGCGCGGCAGCCCGACCATGATGAACAGGCACGCCGCGATGCCGAGCGGGGCCACCACCCAGACGAACGGCACGCGGAACGGACGTGCGCGTGCCGGCTCCTTCACCCGCAGCACCAGCACGCCGGCCGCCACCAGCGCAAACGCGAACAGCGTGCCGATGTTGGTGAGGTCGTAGGTTTCGGCGGCGTCGCCGATGAGCGATCCGATCGCGACGAGAATGCCCGTGACGAGCGTCGTCGTGTACGGCACGCGCGTCTTGGGATCGATCCGCGCGGCCCACTGCGGCAGCAGGCCGTCGCGCGCCATCGCGAAGAAGATGCGCGGCTGGCCATACTGGAACACCAGCAGCACCGCCGACATCGACACGGTGGCGCCCAGCGCGACGATCATCCCGACGCTGCCGAACCCGGTGAGCTTCAGCGCTTCGGCCAGCGGGTCGGCGACCGCCAGCTGCTGATACGGCACCATGCCGGTGAGCACGGCGCCGACGATCACGTAGATCACCGTGCAGATGGCCAGGCCGCCGAGGATGCCGATCGGCAGGTTGCGCTGCGGGTTCCGCGTCTCTTCACCCGCCGTCGAGATCGCGTCGAAGCCGATGTAGGCGAAGAACACGATCGCGGCGCCCTGGTGAATGCCGGTGAACCCGTTGGGGGCAAACGGCGTGTAGTTGGCCGTGTTGATGGCAGTGAGTCCGGCTCCCACGAAGAGCGCCAGCGCGAGGAGCTTCACCACGACCATCGCGTTGTTGACCCTGGTGCTCTCGCGCGCGCCGCGCAGCAGCAGCCACGTAATCAGCATCACGATGCCGAACGCGGGCAGGTTGACCAGAATCGGAATGCCGGCCACCCGCGGCGCGGTCTCGATCAGGGCGTGCACGTCCGCGTTCGAGCTCAGGAGCGCCGTGCGATAGCCCGTCGTGAGCCACGCGGGCAGATCCACGCCGGCGCCGCGCATCAGCGTCATGAAGTAATCGCCCCACGAGATCGCCACCGCCACGTTGCCGACGGCGTACTCGAGCACGAGATCCCAGCCGATGATCCAGGCCACCAGCTCGCCCAGCGTGGCGTAGGAGTAGGCGTAGGCGCTCCCCGCCTGCGGAATCATCGCCGCCAGCTCCGCGTAGCAGAGCGCGGCGAGCGCGCACGCGGCGCCGAGCAGGATGAACGAGAACACCAGCGCGGGACCGGCGCCGAGGCGGACGACCACTCCGTCCGGCCCCACCTGTCCGGCCGCGGCGGTACCGATGGCGCCGAAGATGCCCGCGCCGATCACCGCCCCGATCGCCAGCATCACCAGGTCGCCGGCGCCGAGCACGCGTTTCAGAGAATGGGGTGAATCCGAAGTGTCGAGCGCGGCAATGGGCTTGCGGTCGAAGAGGCTCATGCGCGTGCCACACTGGCGCCGAACCGGTAGGCGGTGTCGTTGGTCGAGACCGCCAGCTCGCCCGAGGGGCCGAAGGCCACGCCGACGAGCCCGTTGCCCGAGACGACGAGCTCGGGCTCCTGGTTGAGATCGTGGAAGCGATACAGGCCGCCGGCGCCCGCCAGCGCGTCGGTGACGTGCAGCAGGCCGTCCGGCGAGAACGCCACCCCTTGCGGCCGGCCCATGGCGTGCGGCAGCGTGCTGATCTCGCCGCCTGCGCTGATGCGATAGACGTGGTCGTAGGTGCCGAGCGTCGGCGCCGTGACGAACAGCTCGCCCCACGGGCTCATCGCGAGATGAAAGGCGGCCACGCTCGGCGGCAGCGTGGCGAACGGCTGCGCGGTGCCGTCGCGCACACGGAAGATGGTGCCGGAGCGATCGCCCACGTACATCCATCCGTCGGCGTCGAACGTCACGCCGCACGCGACGCCGAGCTCCGAGGCTACTTGCGTGTGCGTCCCGTCGGCGTCCACGCGGTACACCGCGCCGTCGAAGCGGCTCGACACGTAGAGGTCGCGGTCGGGCCCGAACACGAGCGAGGTGGCGTTGACGATGCCCACGACGAACGGCTCGCGCGCGCCGGGCGTGGCGACGCGGAACACCGACACCGGCGCTTCCTGGCCGCGCGGACCGCTGTAGGTCACATAGAGGCGGCCCTCGCTGTCGAACGCGGGGTTGTCCACCTGATGGAGCCCGGTGGCCCAGGGCACGCCCACTTCAACGTGCATGGTGCCGTCGTTTTCGATTTCGAGGGGCAGGTTCTGCCCTTCGACGTCGGAGGGCACGAGCACCACCATGCGCGTCGGCGAGATGAACGCCACCATCGCGGGGTGGCCGCCGAGACGGACGGCGGGCGGCGCCTCGGCCGAGAACCCGCTGCCGTGGACGACCACGCGCGCGCCCTCGACGGCCTTGTCCGGGCTGACCTCGGAGATGGTGGGCAGGAATCCTCGCTCGTCCGCGAGCTGAAGACGTGACCTACGAGCTGTCGTCGTCTTTGTCGAGCTCGACGTTCCAGTATAGATAGTCGCGCCAGCTCTCGGGGGCGTTGTGGACGCCGAAGGTGATGCGAATCGCCGTGGCCGGCGCCGAATCCGGCCGCTTCGGATGACGGAGCAGGCGCATACCCGCCTCAGCCGGAGTGCGGCCGCCCTTCTTGCGGTTGCAGCTCACGCAGCAGGTGACGATGTTCTCCCAGTCCTTTCGCCCGCCTTGCGCCACCGGCACCACGTGGTCGAACGTGAGGTCCTGCGTCGAAAATGCCTTGCGGCAGTACTGGCACGTGTGGTGGTCGCGCGCGTAGATGTTCGCCCGCGAAAAGGGGACGTAATCGAAGCGGCGGCGGATTTTGACGAAGCGGAGGAGGCGGATGACTGAGGGCAGCTTGAAGCTGACGGACACCGCCCTAATCTCGCGGTCGTGGACCGCGACCACCTCTACCTTCCCCTGGCACCAGAGCGTAATCGCCTTCTGCCAGTGGACGACCTTGAGAGGTTCGTACGAGGCGTTCAGAAGGAGCGCCTGCTCCATTACTCTTGAATGATGCCCGGACGCTGCTGACACTGTCAAGCGACGGGGTTACCATAACCGCTAAGGAACGCAGTGGTTTACACCGATAAAACGCACGCCGATGCCTGAGCCGCGCTACGTTGCCCTCGTGCTCGTAGCCCTCCTCGCGGGCGGATGCGCGTCGAGCGGCGCCGTGCCGAGGCCGTTCCCCGGGGCCTCGACGCCGGCTGGCCAGCCCTCGGAACCCCCTCCCGGGATCGCCGGCGCTTCGCCCGTCAGTGAACCCGGCGCCCGCGCGCTCGCTACCGCGTTGGAGCAGCGCGGAATCCCATATCGCAACGGCGGCAGCGACCCGAGCGGGTTCGACTGCAGTGGTCTCGTACAGTGGGTGTTCGCGCAGAACGGCAGGGCCCTGCCTCGCGAAGTGCGCGAGCAGTATCTGGTCGGCCAGGAAGTGGAGGCCGACGAGGTGCGGGCGGGCGATCTGCTGTTCTTCGACACCAGTTCGGGCGGCGCCTCGCACGTCGGCATCGCCCTCGATCGCGAGAGCTTCGTGCACGCCCCGAGCTCGAACGGCGTCGTGCGCGTGGAACGCTATACGAGCAGCTACTGGTCCCGCCGCTATCTCGGCGCCCGCCGCGTCGAGTAACCTTCCGAACGCGGCGGCGGCTCACGCCGCCCACTGCCATGCCCATGCGCTCTGTGCTGTTGATGATCCCGCTCGTGCTGTTCGGCGCGTGTACGCAACCGGCCGCGCGCGATCCCGAGACGGCTGCCACCGACCCACGCATCGCCAAACTGGTCGGCGAGATCTCGGAGGATCGGCTGCGCAGCCTGCTGACCACCCTCGTGAACTTCGGCACCCGCAACACTCTGTCCGAGACGACGTCCACCACCCGCGGCATCGGCGCGGCGCGCCAGTGGATCTTCGACGAGCTGACGCGATCCGGCCCGCGTCTCGCCGTGAGCTTCGACACGCATGTCCTGGGGCCGCAGGGACGCGTGACGCGCCGAACCGAGGTGCGCAACGTGCTGGCCATCCTCCCTGGCCGCAGCGCGCGCCGCATCTACGTGAGCGCCCACTACGATTCGCTCAACATCGGAGGGCAGAACAACCGCCCCTCCACTGACCCGCCGTTACCGGATGCCCAGCTCGATCCCAAGTACGACCACAACGCGGACGCGCCCGGCGCCAACGACAACGGCAGCGGCACGGTGCTGACGATGGAGCTGGCGCGCGTGTTCGCGGCGAGCGGCCTCGACTTCGACGCCACCCTCGTCTTCGCGCTGTGGGCCGGCGAGGAGCAGGGGCTGTTCGGCGCCACGGCGCACGCCCGCGCCCTCGGCGCAGCAAAGACGACGGTCGACGCGGTGTTCAACAACGACATCGTCGGGAACGTTCGCGGCCTCGTCGGCCCGGCCGACGCCACGACGGTGCGGGTCTATTCGGCGGGGCCGGAGGATTCGCCGTCGCGGGCCGTCGCCCGCTATGTCGAGCAGCTGGCGCTCGACTATGTCCCGGGCCACACGGTGCGCCTCATGGCGCGTGAGGACCGGTTCAATCGCGGGAGCGACCATCAGCCGTTCCGGCAGGAGGGCTTCCCCGCCATCGTGTTTCGCGAGATGGCCGAGAACACCGGGCGCCAGCACTCGACACTCGACACGCTCGAGGGCGTGGACATCGGCTACCTCCGGCAGAACGCGCGGGTGAACGCGGCCGCGGCCGCCGCGCTCGCGCTGGCGCCGCCCGCGCCGGCGCTGACCGGCGCCCGCGGCCAACTGCTGCTCTCGCGCGAGCCGTCCGGCGCCGATGCAAGCCTGCGCTGGCTGCCGGCACCCGGCGCCGTCGGCTACCGGGTGCACTGGCGCGACACCTGGTCGAACGACTGGCAGGAGCATCGCGACGCCGGCAACGTGACACACGTCTCGCTCCCGGGCCTCTCGATCGACAACCTGGTGTTCGGCGTGTCGGCGGTCGGCGCCGGCGGCCACGAGAGCGTGATCCGAGCCTATGTCGTGCCGACACGGACGCTTGCACCGCTCGCGCCCGCGCCGCCCAAGTGAGCCCCCATGCACCCCTGGCACGACACGTATCTCGACGACACCACGGTGGCCACCGATTTCCCGGTGATCATCGAGATCCCCAAGGGCAGCAAGAACAAGTACGAGCTGGACAAAGAGACGGGCCTGCTCAAGCTGGATCGCGTCCTCTACAGCTCGGTGCACTACCCGGCCGACTACGGCTTCATCCCGCGCACCTACTGCGACGACGGCGACCCGCTCGACGCGCTGGTGCTCAGCCAGGAGCCGGTCTACCCGCTCACCATCGTCAAAGCACGCGCCATTGGCGTGATGCGGATGCGCGACGAGAAGGGCATCGACGACAAGATCGTCGCGGTGAGCGTGTACGACCCGGCCGTCTCGGATTACACCGACAAGTCGCAGCTGCCGACGCACGAGCTGCGGCAGCTGCAGCGCTTCTTCGAGGAGTACAAGGTGCTCGAGCACAAGCAAGTGGTGGTCGAAGACCTGCTCGGACCGGCGGACGCGATTCGCATCATCACCGAGGCGCTGGAGCTGTACCGCAAGCTGCG
>DASRPM010000363.1:0-28339 GCA_035646375.1 Vicinamibacterales bacterium | reverse complement strand
GCCGCGGCCGATCCGCGGATCGATGCGAAGCGGATTGTCGCCTACGGCCGCTCGCTCGGCGGCGGCGCCGCGGCGCGGCTCGCGGCGGATCGGCCGGTGGCCGCGTTGATCCTCGAGTCGTCGTTCACCAGCGTGCGGGCCTTCGCGGGCCGGTTCCTCGCACCGGGGTTTCTCGTGCGCGATCCGTTCGACACCATGGCCGTACTCGCGCACTACCGTGCGCCGCTGCTGGTGCTCCATGGCACGCGCGACGCAATCGCCCCGGCGGCCCACGGTCAGGCACTCGCCGCCGCGGTGCCCGGCGCCACCTACGTTCCGCTGCCCTGCGGCCACAATGACTGCCCCCGCCCGTGGCCGGCGGTGCTGGCGTTTCTGTCCCGCCACGCGCTTCTGGCCGATCATCACGTCGCCCCTTGACCCTGACGCCACGTGAGGCCTCACAGTCCCTCCATGCCGGTGCCGCGCACATACAAGGTCGCCGATATCGCCAGACTCTCTGGCGTGTCGATTCGCGCGCTGCACCACTACGACGCGATCGGGCTGCTGGTCCCGACCGGGCGCACCGAGGCCGGCTATCGTCTCTACACGGACGCCGACCTGCTGCGGCTGCAGCAGATCCTGATCGGCCGCGAGCTCGGGTTCTCGCTCGAGGAGATCAAGCGCTCGCTCGACGACCCGCGGTTCGACCATGGCCAGGCGCTCGTCGAACAGCGGCGGCGTCTCGCAGCCAAGGCGCACGCGCTCGAGGAGATGCTGCGCGCGGTTGACGCCGCGCTCGCCGTCGTAGGCCGCGACCAGCAGGGGGGAACGATGGACGTGAAGGAACTCTTCGGCGGCTTCAATCCGGCCCTATACGAAGCGGAAGTCAAGGAGCGATGGGGCGGCGACGCATACGACGAGTCGAAGCGTCGCGTGAACAAGTACACGGTCGAGGACTGGAAACGCCATCAGGCCGAAGCGGGCGCCATCTACGCCGATGCGGCGGCGCTGATGCGGCAGGGCATCGAGCCGACGGCCCCCGCCGCGCTCGGCGTGGCCGAGCGCCACCGGCAGTCGATCGACGCGTGGTTCTATCCGTGCAGCCGCGCGATGCATGCGGGTCTTGCGGACATGTACGAAGCGGACGACCGCTTCAGGGCCTCAATCGACGCCGCCGGCGAGGGGTTGACCACGTTCCTGGCGGCGGCGATTCGGGCGAACGCGGCCCAGTAAGCAGAGTGGGCTGAGGGGGCAGAGTAGGCAGAGTAAGTAAGAACTCTCGTCCCTACTCCGCTCACTCCGCCTACTCCGCCTACCCCGCCTCTAGTCGTCGTCGGCAGCAGCGGGCGTGCCCAGGGTTCCGCTCGCCTTCTGCAGCAGGTACGTCTTGATGAAGCCGTCGAGGTCGCCGCCGAGGACACGGGACGGATCGCCGACCTCCATCCTCGTGCGGAGGTCCTTCACCATCTGATAGGGCTGCAGCACGTAGTTGCGAATCTGGCTGCCGAACGCGATGTCGCGCTTCTCGCCGCCAATCTGCGCCAGCTTCGCCTGCTGCTCCTTGAGCTTCAAGTCGAAGAGGCGCGATCGCAGCACCTTCATCGCCGACGCGCGGTTCTTGTGCTGCGAACGCTCGTTCTGGCACGACACCACGATGCCGGTCGGGAGGTGCGTGATCCGGACGGCCGAATCGGTCACGTTCACGTGCTGGCCGCCAGCGCCGCTCGACCGGAACGTATCGACTCGCAAATCCTTCTCGTCGATCTCGACGTCGGCGTCCTCGGGCAGCTCGGGCCACACGAACACCGACGCGAAGGACGTATGCCGGCGCGCCGCCTGGTCGAACGGCGAGATGCGCACCAGGCGATGCACGCCCGCCTCGGCCGACATCAGGCCGAAGGCGTACTCGCCGTTGATGAAGACGGTGACGCTCTTGATCCCGGCCTCGTCACCCGGTTGATAGTCCATCACCTCGCGGCCGAACCCACGGCGCTCGGCCCATTTGAGATACATCTTGAGCAGCATCTCGGCCCAGTCCTGCGACTCGGTGCCGCCGGCGCCGGGGTGGATGGTGACGATGGCGTTCGAGCGGTCGTAGTCGCCGCCGAGCATCTTCTTCGTCTCGGCGCCTTCCACTTCGCTCTGGAGCTCCCCCAGCCCGCGCTCGATGTCGGCGCCCACGTCCTCGCCGTTGGCGGCCCACTCGAACAGGACGCCGAGGTCGTCGGCCCGGCGACGGAGCGACTGCAGCAGCGCCAGGTCTCCTTCCACGCGGCGGCGGCGCTGCATCACTTTCTGCGCCTCGGCCTGACGGCTCCAGAAATCGGGAGCCGAGCTGGCGGCTTCGATTTCGTCTAGCTGCGATTGGAGGTTGGCACCCTCAAAGATGCCTCCGCAGCTCGAGGGCACGCCTCGCGAGGTCGTCGTACTGCCGCTTGAGATCGTCGTTGTCCAGGGTTGCTGCCACACATCCTCCTGCCGCCCGCCGGCGAAGCCTCGCCTAACGCCGGCCCCGGTAGGCGACCAGCGCGAGCACCGTCACGGCCAGCGACGCGTAAGCCGCCACGTCGCCGAGCCGCGAATAGATGGTGCGACCCTGCAGGAAGCGCACGTCCACCACCATGCCCGTCTGTTCAAAGATAGCCGACTTCGCCACCACGCGCCCGTAGGGGTCCACCGCGCCGCTGATCCCGGTGTTGGCCGCGCGGACCAGATAGCGGCCCTGCTCGATGGCGCGCATCGACGCCAGCGCGAAGTGCTGATACGGCGCCGACGTCGTCCCATACCAGGCATCGTTGGTAATCGTCGTCAGCAGCTCGCTGCCGTTGGCGACCGCTTCCCGCGCCAGGTGCGGAAAGATCACCTCGTAGCAGATCGCGGTGCTCGCCTTGTGCCCTCCGACCGGGAGCATCGTCACCGTGTCGCCCGCCGCAAAGGTCGCCAGCCCGCCGACGAGTGGGGACAGGAACGAGATCCAGCGCTGGAGCGGGATGAACTCGCCGAACGGGACGAGCTGCATCTTGCGATACACCGCCGCGGTGAGCCGATCGGGCGTCACCAGGAACGCCGCGTTGTACAGGTGCGGCGAGGGACCGCGCTCCATCTGATCGCTCCCGAACAGAATCGGCACCCGCACTTCCGCCGCGAGGTCGCGGATGGCCTGACCGCCCACCGGTTCCTCCTCGAACATGAACGGCGTGGACGACTCGGGCCACATCACGTACTGCGCGCCGCGCCGCACCGCGTCGCGCGTCATGGCGATGTAGGTCGTGAAGATGCGGCGCGCCTGCCGCGGATCCCACTTGTCCTGCTGCTCGACGTTCCCCTGAATGAGGCCAACACGAATCGGCGTGCCGGCCCGCGTGAGCGATCCGTCGGCCACGCGCCACGTGCCCCAGACGGCGATGGCGAGCAGCGCGGCCGCGGCGGCCGCGAGCGTGCGCAGCCGGATACGCGGCGGCGCGAGCAGCGCATACGCCAGCGCGGCGTTGACGAACGCGACGAGGAGCGACACGCCGTAAACCCCCACCACGCTGGCCGCCTGGGCGACCGGCAGCACCTCGACCTGACTGTCGCCCAGCACCACCCACGGGAAGCCGGATAGCAGCGTCCCCCGCAGATACTCGCCGCTCACCCACGCCGCGGGCGCCAGCCACAACCCGCGCGTGCCGTAGCGCCCGAGGATGACCCCGAGCGCGGCGGTGCCGACCGCGTTATAGAGCCCGAGATAGATCGCAAGGAGCAGCACCGAGACGACACCGAGCGGACCGGGCAGGCCGCCGAAGGTGACGAGCACGGGGCCGGTCCAGTACAGCGTGCCGCCGAAGAACACGACCGAGGTGATCAGCCCCAGGAAGACGCCGCGCAACGCGGTCGTCCCCGGCAGCGGGCCGGGTCGGCCGGTCCAGCCGCTCAGCGCGAGAAAGAGCGGCACCAGCGCGATCCACGCGCAGGCGGGGTGACCGAACTTCGGGAAGCTGAGGGCAAGGAGCGCGCCGGCGAGGGCGGCCAGCGCGGCGTCGCGGCGGACCACTTACGCCTGCAGCTGTTCGCGGGCGGGCTCGATGAGCGACCGCAGCCGCTCCACCACCGTGCGCGTGGCGAACGGCTTGGGAATGAACGGCAGATCGTCCACGGCGTTGGGGCCCGACGAGAACTCTTCGCGCGCGTAGCCGGACATCAGCAACACCCGCAGCGCCGGCAGGCTGCGGCGCAGCTGCCGCGCCAGCTGCACGCCGCTCATGCCCGGCAGGCTGATGTCGCTCAGCAGGATCTGAAACGCCGGCGACGCCAGCGTCAGCGCCTCCTCGGCGCTGCCGGCCGTCACGACGTCGAACCCGTTGCGCTCGAGCGCCGACGACAGCAGCTCGCGCACGGCCCCTTCGTCCTCGACGAGCAGCACGCGGGGCAGGTCGGGCATCGGAGTCGACACGGCCGGCGCGCTGACGACCGGCGCGTGCGCCTCGTCGGCGACCGCCGAATCGATCGGCAGCAGGACGACGACGCGGGTGCCCGCGTTCGGCGCGCTTTCCACCCAGATGAAACCGTTGCTCTGCTTGACCAGGCCGTACACCGTGGCCAACCCCAGGCCGGCGCCACGGCCCTTGGGCTTGGTCGTGACGAACGGCTCGAACGCGCGCGAAGCGAAGGCGGCGTCCATGCCCGTGCCCGTGTCCTCGACCTGCAGCCGCATGAAGGAGCCGACGCGCAGCCAGGGCCGGTCGGCGCGCATGCTCTCGTCCACCTCGAGCAGCTCCGTGCTGACGGTCAGCTGGCCGCCCTCGGGCATCGCCTCGCGGGCGTTGTCGACCAGGTGCGCCAACACGTGGATCAACCGCATGCGATCGACCCGCACCGGCTTCGCGCGCCGACCGCGCCGGATCACCAGCGTCACCGAGGCACCGACCCGCCGCTGGATGGCGTTCCGCAGATCGGCCACCAGGCGCGGCATGTCGAGTGAACGGGGGTCGAGCACCTGACGCTGCCCGAGCGAGAGCAGCCGATCCGTGATCTGCGCGGCCCGGGACGCACTGGCGCGGATCTCGCCGGCGGACTTTTGCAGCGCGCTGTCCTGCGGCAGGCCCGACGCCAGCCGTTCGGCGTGCCCGATCACGACTTGCAGCAGGTTGTTGAAGTCGTGCGCGATGCTGCCGGCCAGCCGGCCGATCGCCTCGAGACGCTGCGAGCGGGACACGGCTTCCTGCGCGTGCCGGCGCTCGGTCACCTCGATGGCGGTGCCGATGATCGCCGGGCGCCCCTCGTAGACGAGCGGTGCGGTGGTGG
Organism: Vicinamibacterales bacterium; assembly: GCA_035646375.1. GTDB lineage: Bacteria > Acidobacteriota > Vicinamibacteria > Vicinamibacterales > UBA2999 > DASYRM01. The sequence goes on along the minus strand of DASRPM010000363.1, from coordinate 23,077 downwards.
CGTAGACCCAGAGCTCACCCCCGTCGGGCCGGCGCAGGCGGAACTGCGAGCGCGAGACACCGCGCGTGCTCTGCTCCTGCTGCTCGTAGCCGCGTTCGAGCAGGTGTGCGCGGTCGTCGGGATGAATGACGTCCAGCGACGCGCGGCCCACGAGCTCCGAGGCCTCGACGCCCGCCAGCGCCGCGAAGGCGTGGTTCACATAGCGGAGCCGGTGGTCCTGGATCACGAAGAGCGGTGCCGGGCTCGCGTCTGCCAGGTTCGCCGCCGCAGCCGGCACAACCGGCCGATCGCCAGCGGGACGATGGGTGCTGTCCTTCATGTCCGATCCGCGGTGCGTGCGACCCTTACCGCGTCACCCAGGGCTTGAACTGCTCTTCGCGTTCGAGCTTGGCCGCAATCGTGTCCGCTTCCCGCCGCGACGGATACTTTCCGACGCGCACGCGATACGTGGGCGCACCCGGCGTGCCGGCCGTGGCGATGAACGCCGGGTAGCCCTTGCGGGCCAGCCGCCCGCGGATGGCATCGGCCTCCGCACGCTGGCGCACCGCAGCCACCTGCACGACGAACCCGGGACCGGACGGCGCCGCGCTGACCGGATCCTTCGGCGCTGCAACCGCCGTCGCCACGGCGGCGGCGTTCTTCGACGGCGCCGGCTTCGCGTCGGCTTTCGGTGCGGGTGGCGGTGGCGGCACCCTGGCCACAGCGGTCGTCGCGAACGGCTCGTGGGCGGGCAGCCCCGACGGCACGTCCTCGGCCACCGGATCCGGCTCTTCGAGGCGGTTGGGATACGTCAGGTCCAACTTGCTCGAGGGCGAGGCGGAAGGACTCGACGCGGCCGACGGCGTGGCGGCGGTGTCGGTGGCGGAGGCCGCACTGCGGACCTCATCGGTTGTGGTGGGATCCGAGCCGTCGGCAGCCAGGACCGGCATTCCCCGCTGAGCCGGCACCCCGCGACCAACCATGACCCCGCACAGGAAGATCACGACAGCGACCACGGTCGCCGTCATGAACAGGAACACGAGCTGCTTCCCGTTCAACTGGATCTCGTGAAGTCCTTCATCTGACATGGGTTAGTCGCGCTCATCCTAGCACGATTCTGCGTGAAAACGCAGCCACTTACGGCGGCGGGAGGCTCGCCAGCAGGGCCGCCGCCCCAGAGTTTCCCGGATCGCCGGCCAGCACCGTCTGCACTTCTGTGCGCGCCGCTGCATACTCACGCGCCGCCACGTAGGCTTCGGCCAGCACGAGCCGCGCGGCCGGCGTGTCGCGGCTCCACACGGAGATCTTCAGCGTATCGATCGCCTCTCGCGGGCGCCCGCCTCGCAGAAAGATCCGGCCGATGAGCAGGTGCGCCTCGCTCTCGTACGGAGACAGGAACACGGCGCGCCGCAGTTCGGCGAGGGCCTCGGCGTCCCGCTCGGCCTGGAACAGGCGCCGGCCATTGGCCAGGTAGATGCCCACCAGCTCGCGCTGCTCGCGTTGCCCGGCCGCGCTGATGGCGCTCTCCACGCGCGCGAGCGAGGCGGCGTCGATGGCCATCTTCAACCGCTCGAGGCCGCGCGGCACCGAATTGCCCGTGCGGCTGGCGTCGAGCTCGCTGTACACCGACGAGAGACGCCGCGACAGGTCTTTCTCGCGGGCTCCTTCGTCGGCCGACCCGGACGCCTGCAGCGCCGCGCCGAGCACGTAATGCGCGTCGTCGTCGGCCGGATTGCGGCGCACCGCCTCGCGCAGCGCGGCTACCGCCTGCGGGTACTCGCGCGAGATCCAGTGCGCGTATCCGAGATTGAAGAACAGGTCGGGATCGGTCGGGTCGAGCGTGGTGGCTTCTCGAAACAGGTCGCTGGCCTTCGGGCCGCTGCCGGGCCGCCGGAGCTGCACGACGGCCATGTTATTGGCGACCGCCGCGTCGGCGTGCGCACGCTGCAGGTTGCTGAAGCCCGTCAACGCTTCCTGAAAGCGTCCGAGCTGCAAATCCGAGACGGCGCCGAGGAACGCGGCACGCCGCGAGTCGCCGGTCACGAGGCCGGCGGTGACCGCCGTGCGCGCGCGCTGATGTTCGCCCTGTTCCGTGTACGCGTCCCACAACGCGAACCGCGCGTCGTCGAGCGCCGGAGCCTGCTGGAGGGCATCGCCCAGGAGCGCGATGCGCGTCGAGGGGGCGCCCGCCACGAGGCCGCGCACGAAGAGCTCGAAGGCCGCCAGCGGCGGACGCGCGGCAATCGCCGCGGCACTCGGCGCGCCGGCGCCAATCACCCGCCGGCCGATGCGTCCGGCGACGTCGAACAGTTCGGCGCGCGGCCCGCGCTCGACGATCTCCGCCGCCATGAACCCCGTGTCCACGCGAATCGGCTGCGCGCGCAGCACCAGCTCCGCGCCTGCCGTCTCGACACGGCCGACGACGATCACGGTGGCCCCGACCGCGCTGCCCAGACGGATGACCGTGGCGTGACTCAGACGCGGCACGTCCGGTACGCGCAGCCGATCCATCGCCTGGAGGCGGTCGTCGCGCCGGATGGCCGACACGCCGGCGGCGCGCAGCTCGCGGGTAATGGCCACGGCGGCCAGCTCGCCGAGCCAATCGGTCCGCGATTCGGTGCTCGTCGCCTGAAACGGCATCACGAGCGGACGCGGCCCGGGGCCACCCGCCTGGGCGAATGCGGACGCCGGAGCCAGGCCCGTCAACAGGACCAGGGCTGCGACGACGGGCCAACGCGCCAGCCGCCTCACGGCTCGGCCTCCTCGCGCCGCTGCGCCAGCGCAATCAAGCACTTTGGCGCGCCGGTGGCGCGGCAGCCCTCCGTCTGCACGGTCATGTCGAGCTCGAAGAGCGACGTGAGGCGGCGGATGGCGGCGGCGTAGAACTCGCACAGCGGATGCGTGGTCGGCTCGCGGACCTGGCAGAACAACGATCCGCGCAAGTCCACCGCCCCGACGCCGCCGCTGCGCCAGCGGACGATCGCGCGGCTGCCTGCATAGGTGTGGTGGACAAGTCGCCGCGCCAGACGCATCACGTACCAACGCCGCAGCCACACCGGCAGCGCGTGGGTGAAGCGCCGCTCGGCCGGCGACATGGCCTGCACCATCCACTCGGCGGTGTACTCGCCGGCACGGCGAGCGATCTCGTCGTACGGCTCGCCTTCCTGGCGGAGAAAGCTGAGCACCGCCGCCAGGGGCGCCAAGCCGATGCGCCCGTCGCGCAACCCCGCCGGATTGAGCCACGACTCGTAGAAGTCGAGCCGCGTCGGCAGCACGTCCTGAATGCCTTGATGCAGGCTGGCTACGAGCAGGCGTCCTACGCCCGCGTCAGTCATGGATGCGCACTAAGATAGCGCAATCGATGATTCTTCCGGTCCACGCCCGCCTTCGCGAGCACCTCTCCCGCATCCTGTCACAGCTCTACGGCCTCGAGTCGACCGCCCTGCCGTCGATCGTCCTCGAGTCCCCGCCGAACCGCGACCTCGGGGACCTTGGAACGCCGGTGGCCTTCGAGCTGGCCCGCCGGCTGCGGAAGGCGCCCCGCGCGATCGCCGCCGAAATCGCCGGCGCGTCGGCGTCGGTCGCCGGCGTCCGGCAGGCCGTGGCCGCGCCCAACGGATATCTCAACTTCTTTCTCGACCGATCCACCTTTCTGCTTGAGCGCTTGGCGCCAGCCGGCCCGGCTCCGGCGGTCGCCGAGGGCAAAGCCATCGTCGAGCACACGGCCATCAATCCGAACAAGGCGGCCCACATCGGCCACCTGCGCAACGCCGCACTGGGCGACACGCTCGTTCGCGCCCTGCGCTTCCGCGGCACCCGGGTGGAGGTGCAGAACTACATCGACGACACCGGCGTGCAGGTGGCGGACGTCGTGGTCGGCTTCCGCGAGCTCGAGCAGAAATCGCTCGCCGAGATTCGCCACATCGCCGACACCACGCGTTTCGACTACTTCTGCTGGGACCTCTACGCGCGGGTCACCGAGTGGTACGACGGCGACAAGGCGCGCCTGGCGGTGCGGGCGGCCACGCTGCACGACATCGAGCACGGCGGCAACGACAACGCCACGGCGGCGGCGTTCATCGCGGATCGGATCGTGCGCTGCCACCTGCTGACGATGGCGCGCCTCAACGTGGACTACGACCTTCTGACCTGGGAAGGCGACATCCTGCGCTTGAAGTTCTGGGCGCAGGCCTTCGAGGTGCTCAAGGCGAAGGGCGCCGTGTATCTGCGCGCCGACGGCCGCCTGGCGGGCTGCTGGGTGATGCCGATCCAGGAGGACCTCGACGCCGCGCCGGACACCGAGGGGCCCGCCGTGACGGCCGAGGGGCCGCTGGACGCACCCGAGGAAGGTGCCGAGGCCGAGCGCGAGAAAGTCATCGTGCGGTCGAATGGCGTCGTCACCTACGTCGGCAAAGACATCGCCTACCAGTTCTGGAAGCTGGGACTCCTGGGCCGCGACTTCCACTACCGCGCGTTCGTGGAACGTCCAGGCGGGCCGCTGTGGGCCACCAGCAGCACGGACGGGGCCGCGACGCACCCGCCGTTCGGCGGGGCGTCGTACGTCTACAACGTCATCGACGTGCGGCAGTCGTACCTCCAGAAGCTGCTGAAGCAGGCGCTCATCGCCGTCGGCAATCCCGAGGGCGCGGAACGGTCGCACCACTTCTCCTACGAGATGGTGGCGCTGTCACACGAGACGGCGCGCGAGCTCGGCCACGCCCCCGCGCCCGACTCCGAGGAAGCCCGCAAGCCGTTCGTCGAGGTCTCGGGCCGCAAGGGGCTCGGCGTGAAGGCCGACGATCTGATCGACACGCTGATCCAGAAGGCCACGGCCGAAGTCGTCAAGCGCAATCCCGAATTCACCGACGCCGATACGCGCCGCGTGGCGAGCATGCTCGCCGTGGCGGCGGTTCGCTACTTCATGGTGAAGTTCTCCCGCGGCAAGGTGATCGCCTTCGACCTCGGCGAGGCGCTCAACTTCACCGGCGAGAGCGGTCCCTACATCCAGTACGCCGTGGTGCGGGCCAACAAGATCGTGCAGAACCTCGAGGAGCGCCTTGGCGTCTCCGAAGCCGCGCTCGTGCAGTCGCTCGCCACCGTGCCCCCGGCGGAGATCGACGGCGGCAACGGATCGCACGAGGTGTGGGCGCTGGTGCTCGAGGCCGCCCGCCTCGACGACGTCGTCGAGCAGGTGATCCGCACGCTCGAGTTCTCGGTGCTCGCCAAGTGGGCCTTTTCGCTGGCCCAGAGCTTCAGCGGCTTCTATCACACGGCACCCATCCTGAGGGAGGAGCGCGACGACGTCCGCCGCTGGCGAGCCGCGGCGGTCATCTACGTCCGCACCCAGCTCACACGGGCGCTCGATCTGATGGGCGTTGAGGTGCCGGCGCGGATGTAAGGATGCCGACCGTCGCCATTACACCCTGCAAGAAGCCGCGCGACTACGACGCGGCCGTCCGGCGCGCGGGCGCCACACCGAAAGCGCTGTCGCTCGACGAGGCGACGGCCTCGGCGCTCGACGGCGTGGACGGGCTCCTGCTGACCGGCGGCGACGACGTGGACCCCGCCCTCTACGGCGAGGCGCGGCATCCCACCTGCGACGTATCCGAACCCGAACGGGACGCCTTCGAAATCGACCTTGTCCGGCGTGCGCTTGCCGCCGATCTCCCGGTGCTGGCGATCTGCCGCGGGCTGCAGGTGCTGAACGTGGCGCTCGGCGGCACGCTCATCCAGGACATTCCCAGCGAACCGGAGGCGCTGCTGCAACACGATGCCGAGGGTCCGCCGGATACCCTCGCGCACACCGTGGCCGTCGCGCCCGGCTCATGCCTGGCCGCGCTGGTAGGCCCCGACGGCACACGCGCCGTGAACAGCCGCCATCATCAGGCCATCCGGGCCCTCGGGCAGGGGCTCGTGGTCACCGGCACCTCGCCGGACGGCGTCATCGAAGCCGCCGAGATCCCGGCATCGCGCTTCTGCGTCGGCGTGCAGTGGCACCCCGAGAACTTCAAGACGGGCGAATTCGACAGACTGTTCGCCGGCTTCGTCGCGGCGTGCCGCCGACGTTAGCGCCGGTCGAACACGACGACGGTCTCGACGTGCGCCGTCGAAGGGAATAGATCGGCCGCGGTGATCTCGCCGAGCTCGTAGCCCCCATCCACCAGCGCCCGTGCGTCGCGCGCCAGCGTGGCCACGTCGCACGAAACGTAGACGACGCGCCCCGGCGACAGGCGCAGCAGGCCGGCCCGCGCCTCGGGCGACAGGCCGGCGCGCGGCGGGTCCACGATGCAAGTGGCGAACTGGCCAGGCCGGGCGCCGAGCGCGCTCTCGACGCTGCGGCGAATCACGCGCACGCGATCGCCGAATACGCCGGCGTTGCCCTCGAGATCGGCGCCGCTCGTACGGTCGCCCTCGACGAGCGTCACGGGATCGCGGCCGGCCGCGGCCACGGCCAGGCCGAACAGCCCGACGCCCGCGTAGAGATCGAGCACGGGGCCGGCAGTGGCCAGGCTGACGACGTGCTGCACGAACCACGGCAGCAGGAAGCGATTGGCCTGGAAGAAGGCGGTGGTGTGGCGTGTCAGGACGATCTCGGGCGCGCCGGCGGACGCCGCCACGAACAGGCGATCGGTGACTGCCGGAGTCCCCGCGACCACGACCGCGTCACGCGACTCGCCCTGCACCGTGAGCCCGCTGAGCCCCTCGGCCAGCCGCCCCCACGCCGAGGGATCGATGGTTCCCCGCGCTTCGACGTGCACGGCACGCTCCGTCTCGGGGATGTTCTCCGCGATCTCGACGCCGGCGATCGACGCGGCAGCCGCCGGTGGAAGCGCCTCGTGCGCATGCCGAATCCACGCCGCGGTGCCAGCCGAGAGCTGGCCCGTGGCCTCGGCATCGCACAGCGCGTGCGTCCCCTCGCGAAAGAACCCGAGCCGGCCGCCGGATGCGTGGAGCCGCGCCCGCAGGCGGTAGGCGTGTTCCGGCGACGGCCTCACCTGCGGCAGCGACGCCAACGGCAGCCGCCCGAGCCGCCTGAACGCGTCGGCGATGATCTCGGCCTTGAGCGTGCGCTGACGCTCGTAGGCGACGTGCGCGTAGTCGCGCCCTCCGCACCGCCAGTCCGCGGCCGGACGGCGATCCGGCGAGGGCGTCAGCACGTCCACGGTCTCGGCGTGCGCCAGCCCCTTGGCCACGCGCTCGACGCGGGCGCGCACGCGCTCCCCCGGCATCGTGCCCGCCACCAGCACCACCTGTCCGTCGTGGCGCGCCAGCATGCGGCCGCCGGCCACGGGCCGCTCCACGTCGAGCGTGAGGGTGTCTCCCGGGCTCACTCGAACGCCACGACCGGGAGCGAGAAGCGGTCGCGAATCAGCCGATCGATGCAGGCTTCGCGGGCACGGCCGTAGGCATCCGGCGGCATGCGGTCACGAAACGCCGCCAGCTCCGCGTCGGCCTCGGCCCCCAGGCCGGTCAGGGTGGCCGCATCGAGCCCCTCGCGGGTCGCCGTCAGCAGGCGGGCGTCGAGCGCCTGGAGGCGATCGAGGAGGTGCCGGCGCGCGTCGCCCCGAAGCCCCTTGGCCGTCGCCCTGGCCGCGTCCACCTCCGCGACGAGCGGATCCACCACCTCGCCGAGGTTGGCGCCGCTGCTCGCCCGCAGCGCGGTGAGGCGGGCCACCACGCGTTCGAGGTGCGCGCCGAGCGACGCGTGACGCCGGGCGCCGGCCGCGTCCTCGCCGCCGGCGTCGGCAGCCACGGCGGGCACGCCCACCGCGCGCCGCCACTCGTCGAACGCGTCGAGCACGTCGGCGTCGCAGAACTCCACCCGCACCGGACGGCGGCGGTTCCCTTTCGACGCCAGGCGCTCCACGCAGCGGTCGATGCCGCGGTACGCGACGCGCAGCGGCACGCCCCGCGCCGCCCACGCGGCGACACAATCGAAGGAGGGGCCGGCGACCCGTACGAGGTGCCCTTCGTTACGGCGGCACAGATAACTTTCGATGGCGCGGCAGTACGCCCCAAGGTCGCCCGGCTCGGCGCCCGCGCCACCATCCGGCATCGCCCCGTCGTGCGTCATTCAGCCCACCGTACTTCACCGGCGGTCAGACGCACCAGCCCGCTCTCGCCCGCCACGAGCAGCGCGCCGTCCGCATCCACGTCGCGCGCGATGCCGCGACGCGTGCCGCCCTGCTCGTCCCACTCGACGCGCCGGCCGAAGGTGACCGCCGCGCGCGCGCGCCAGGCCGCGAGCACCTGGTCACCACGGCCCGACGTGAGCATCTCGTAACGCTGCCACACGCCCGCCAGGCATTCGGCCAGCACGGCCGCGCGCGGCACCGCACGCCCGAGCTCGCCCTCGAGCGACGTCGCCCGCGCCGCGACGTCGGGCGGATAGGCGGCGGGGAGCACGTTGATGCCGATGCCGAGCACGACGTGCAGCACGCGATCGCCCGCGGACCCCGCCTCGGCCAGCAGACCAGCGAGCTTGCGGGGCGGACGGCCCGCGACGAAGACGTCGTTCGGCCACTTGACGTGCGTTGGCAGGCCCGTCGCGGCGGCAATGCCCTCGGAGACGCCGAGACCGGCAGCCATCGTCAGCAGCGGCATCGCGATCGGGGGTGGGCGCAGCACCGCGCTCACGTAGATGCCGGCACCGGCCGGCGACGCCCAGCTGCGGCCCATGCGCCCGCGGCCGGCCGACTGCGCGTCCGCCAGCACCAGGCAGCCCTCGTCGGCCCCGCCTTCGGCCCACGCGAGCGCGCGGTCGTTGGTCGATCCGATGTCGTCGAACCAGAGGAGCCGATGGCCGAGCGGTCCCAGCCGCGGCCGCGCCTGCGCCAGCGCGTCGGCGATCTCGTCAGGAACGCGGTTCAATCTCGAAGCTGAGGTCCGCGGCCGGGGCCGAGTGCGTCAACGCCCCCACCGACACGTAGTCGGCGCCCGTCGCGGCAAGCTCCGGCAGCCGTCCGAGCGTGACGCCGCCGGAGATTTCGGTCTTGGCCTTGCCCGCGCAACGCCGGACGGCGTCGGCGATCTCGGCCGTGGACAGGTTGTCGAGCAGGATGATGTCGGCGCCGGCGCGCAGCGCGTCGTCCACCTGCGCCAGGCTCTGCGCCTCGACTTCGATCGGCATCCCGGGCTGCGAGGCGCGCATTCGCGCCACGGCGGCCTCGACGCCGCCGGCGAGCCGCACGTGGTTGTCCTTGATCAGCACGGCGTCGTCGAGCCGCATCCGGTGATTCGTCGCGCCGCCGGCGCGCACGGCGTATTTCTCGAGCGCGCGCAGCAGCGGTGTCGTCTTGCGGGTGTCGAGCACCGTGATGCGGCCCCCGGCCGCGTCGGCGAACTGGCGCGCCAGCGTGGCGGTGCCTGTCAGCCGCTGCACGAAGTTGAGGGCGGTCCGCTCGGCGGTGAGGAGCGCCGCGGCCTGGCCGTGAAACTCGGCCACCACCGTACCCGGTTCCACGCGATCGCCGTCGCAGCGCAGGCGGCGGATCTCCACGCCGGCATCGCACTGGCGGAACGCCTCGCAGGCCACGTCGAGCCCCGCGAGCACGCACGGTGTCTTGGCGAGCAGCACCGCCGTTGCCCGCTGCTCGGGCGCCACCGTGGCCGCCGTCGTGACGTCGCCGCGGCCGATGTCTTCCGCCAGCGCCTGCCGCACCAGATCGCGATAGGCCTCGAGCGGCAGCGGCGCGAACCGCGGGGGCGTCACGCTGGCGACTCCCCCGCCTTCACGGCGTTCTCCTCGGCGAAGACAAATTCCGCGCGTGGCACGTCGGCGAACACCAAATCGCGAATGTGCGCCGCGGCCTGGAAATCGCGTGCGGCCGGCATGAGTCCCTCGAGCGCCGCCGGCAGGACCGCCCGCTCGATGACCGACTTCACCGGGCGCTTTTGCACGGCCTTTTCACGCCGAACATCAGCCAGAGCGGTCTGGGCCCGGATGTACACCCACACCGCCGCGTCGTCGTCGCCGCCGATGGGCGCCACGACTTCAGCCGGCGTCGGCCACGAGGCGCGGTGCACCCGTCCCGGCTGCCACCACGACCACACTTCCTCGGTGACGAACGGCAGGTACGGAGCGAAGAGGCGCAGCAGCGACGAGAGGGCGACGAGCATCGCGCTGTTGGCGCTCGCCGCCGCCGCCGGTCCGAAGTCGCCATAGCGGCGCGATTTGACCATCTCGAGATAGTCGTCGCAGAAGTTCCAGAAGAAGCTCTCGGTGCGCTCCAGCACGCGTGCGTAGTCGTAGGCGTCGAGCGACGTGGTCGCCTCGGCGACGAGCCGTGAAAGGTTCGTCAGCATGCCGCGGTCGAGCGGCTCGGTGATCGGACCGCGCGGCTCGGCCTGCAGCAGCGCGAAGCGCGACGCGTTGAGCAGCTTGATGGCCAGACGGCGGCCCACCTTCATCTGCGCCGCGTCGAACGCCGTGTCGGTGCCGGGCCGCCCGCTCGCCGCCCAATAGCGCACGCCGTCGGAGCCGTGCTCCTGGAGCAGCCCCATCGGCGTCACCACGTTGCCCTTCGACTTCGACATCTTCTTGCGATCGGGATCGAGCACCCAGCCCGAGATGGCCGCGTGGTGCCACGGCAGCGTGCCGTGCTCGAGCTGCGCGCGCAGCACCGTGGTGAAGAGCCACGTGCGGATGATGTCGTGCGCCTGCGGCCGCACGTCCATCGGGAACACCTGCGCGAAGAGCGCCGGGTCGTCGAGCCAGCCGCCGGCCACCTGCGGCGTGAGCGACGACGTCGCCCAGGTGTCCATGATGTCGGGGTCGCCCGAGAAGCCGCCCGGCTGATCGCGCTGGTCGGCGACGTAGCCGTCGGGTACGTCGGTGGACGGATCGATCGGCAGCCGCGATTCGTCCGGGAGCAGCGGCTGCTGATAGTCGAGCGAGCCGTCGTCGCGCACGGGATACCACACCGGGAACGGCACGCCGAAGAACCGCTGGCGGCTGACGCACCAGTCTCCCGAGAGCCCGTTCACCCAGTTCTCGAAGCGATGCTGCATGTACTCGGGATGCCACTGCATCTCGCGGCCGCGGGCCAGGAGCGGCTCGCGGAACTCCATGGTCTTGATGAACCACTGCCGGCTGGTGACGATTTCGAGCGGCCGGTCGCCCTTCTCGTAGAACTTCACCGGATGGGTGATCGGCCGCGGGTCGCCGAGCAGATCGCCCGACTCGCGGAGCAGTTCCACGATCCGCGTTCGTGCCTTCGTCACGAAGAGGCCGGCGAGCTGGTCGTAGGCGGCCTGGCCGCGGGCGGCATCGTGCGACGGCCAGGCCTCGCTGCCGATCGTCACCGGCTTCAGGGTGCCGTTGGGCTGAATCACCGCGCGCACCGGCAGCGCGAGCTCGCGCCACCAGGTCACGTCGGTGAGATCGCCGAACGTACAGATCATGGCGATGCCGCTCCCCTTCTCGGGATCGGCCAGCGGGTGCGCTTTCACCGGCACGGGCACGCCGAAGAGCGGCGTCATCACCAATGTGTCGAAAAGCGGCTGGTAGCGGAGGTCGTCGGGATGCGCCACGAGCGCGACACAGGCCGGCAGCAGCTCGGGCCGTGTAGTCTCGATCTCGACGTACGAGCCGTCAGCGCGGCCAAAGCGCAGGCGATGGTAGGCGCCCGGCTGATCGCGATCCTCGAGCTCGGCCTGCGCCACCGCGGTACGGAAGTCCACGTCCCACAGCGTGGGCGCCTCGAGCTGGTAGGCCTGACCTCGGTGGAGCAGGCGCAGGAACGCGGTCTGCGACACGCGCAACGCCCGCTTTCCGATCGTGGCGTAGGTGCGCGACCAGTCCACCGACAGCCCCAGGTGGCGCCACAGATCCTCGAACGCCTTTTCGTCTTCCGCGGTCAGCCGTTCGCACAGCTGGATGAAGTTCGGCCGCGAGATCGAAATCGGCTGCTTCGCCGGCTTCTCGGGCGGTTGGAACGCCGCGTCGTACGGCAGCGACGGATCACAGCGGACGCCGTAGTAGTTCTGCACGCGCCGCTCGGTCGGCAGCCCGTTGTCGTCCCACCCCATCGGATAGAACACGGCCTTGCCGCGCATGCGCTGGAAGCGCGCCACGACGTCGGTGTGGGTGTAGGAGAAGACGTGGCCGACGTGCAGCGACCCGCTCACCGTGGGCGGCGGCGTGTCGATCGAATAGACCTCGGCCCGCGGCCGTCCGGGCTCGAAACGGTAGGTGCCCTCCCGCTCCCAGACGGCGTTCCACTTGTCTTCGAGCCCTTCGAGGGCGGGCTTCTCGGGAAGGGTGATGGGGTGGTCGGGCTGCTTGGCGTCGGCCATCAGCTCATTGTAGTCGGCTGATCCCTGCCCGCCCCACCCGCCTTCCTCGCCCTAGTGGCGCTGGAGACGCTCGACCTCTTCCCGCACGAGACGCTGCACGGTGGCGGTGATCTCGGGCACGAGACGCTCGAGCACGCGCTCGGTGACGGCGTCTTCGAGATCGCCATCCGGCGCCGAGGCGCCGTTGCCGTTCGCGTAGCCCTCGGGCAGGCCCGGCAGCGTCTGCTGCGTCGGCACCGGCGCCGGATGTCCAAGCATGGCCTCGAGCGCGTCTACGATGGGATTGCGCGGGCGCTCATGGCCATTCACGCCGGTCGCGGTGCCGTTGACGTGGCTGGTGCCGTTCTCGGAGGTTTTGGCGGTGCCGACGAGCGCCTCGACCGTCGGCACGCGGCGTTCCTCGATGAGCTCCTCGAAGACGTCGGGCAGCGTGTGCGGGGCATCCGCGGGCTTGGCGTGCTCGAAGGCGTTACTCAGGCGGTCGAAGTAGTCGTCGAGCGAGTCGCCGCGCCGGCGATTCGGGGCATCGCCGGTCTGCGCGGGTGGCGTGTCCACGAGCGTGGCCGGCGGAATGGCCGGCCCGACGCTCTCGAACGCGGCGTTCAGGCTCTCGAAGTACTCGTCGAGCGCGGCATCGCTGTCGAGTACCGGCGCGGTCGGCTTCACCGGCGCCGGCTGGGCGGGCTGGGCCGGCGCGGCGGCCACCGGTGTGGCGACTGGAGCCGCCGGGAGCGCGGGCTGTGAGTCCGGTCGCGGCGACAGACGTTCGACGGGACGCGGCACGTCGGCCGTGGCTTGCGCTGCGCTGCCCTTCACACCTTCCAGCAGCTCGCGAACACGCTCGATGACCTGCCGCGGCTCGAACGGCTTGATGAGCACGCCGTCGCAGCGCACCTGCTCGGCGCGCGCCTGGTCCACCGGCTCGAACGCGCCCGCCAGCAGCAGCACCGGAATGTGCTCGAGATCGCCGCGGCCCTTCACGAAGGCGGCCACGTCGTAGCCGCCCTTCTTCGGCATGCCGATGTCGGCCAGCACGATGTCGGGCTTCTCGGTGGGAATACGGGCAATCGCCTGCTCGCCGTCGTTCACCGCGATGACCTGGATGTCTTCGCCCGAGAACGTCAGCTCGATGACGCGCTGAATCGTCACGCTGTCGTCGGCCAGCAGAAGCTTGTGCATCACTCGACCTTCGCGACGGCGTCTTCCGGGACCCGGCCGCGAATGAACTCCACGATGTCCTGCATCGGCGTCCCCGGCTGAAACACGCCGGTGATGCCGAGGGCGTTCAGCCGCGGCACGTCGGCATCGGGAATGATTCCGCCGACCACCACCAGAACATCCTCCATTGTGTGCTCGCGCAACAGTTCGACGATTCGCGGGCAGATATGCATATGGGCGCCCGACAGGATCGAGAGCCCGATGACGTCGGCGTCCTCCTGCAGCGCGGCCGTGACGATCTGTTCCGGCGTCTGGCGCAGGCCCGTATAGATGACCTCCATTCCGGCATCGCGCAACGCCCGGGCGATGACTTTCGCGCCCCGGTCATGCCCGTCGAGCCCTGGTTTGGCGATCACCACCCGGATCCGGCTGCTCATTCTCCTCTCATCGGACAGACACCCCGGTGACACTTTGGCGCGATTCTGCGCGCCGACTAAGCCGCCCGCCCGGAGGGCGGGCAATTAAGCACTGCCTAGCGAGGCGCAGCGTGCATGCTTTCTCACGGCTGGGCCTCGCTAGATTATCGGGACTTCTTCGTATTCGCCCCAGACCTGTCTGAGAGCGTCGCACATTTCGCCGACCGTGGCATACGCCCGGACCGCGTCGAGCAGCGGAGGCATGGTGTTTTTCGTCCCCCCGGCCGCCGACTGCAGCGCCTGAAGGGCCGCCGCCACCTGGGCGGCATCCCGCTCCCGCCGCAGCCGTTCCAGGCCGTTCCGCTGCTCCCGTTCGGCCGCCTCGTCGATGTAGAGCGTGTTCAGGGGCTCCGGCTTGGACGCCCGGAAGGCGTTCACCCCGACGATCGTGCGCGCCTGACTCTCCACCGCCTGCTGGTCCCGGTAGGCGCTCTCGGCGACCTCCCGCTGCGGATAGCCGGCCTCGATTGCCGCCACCATCCCGCCCATGCCGTCGATGACGGCGAACTGCCGCCGCGCTTCGGCCTCCAGGTCGGCCGTCAGGCGCTCGATGCAGTACGAGCCGCCCAGCGGATCGACCACGTCCACGAGCCCGGTCTCGTACGCCAGGATCTGCTGCGTGCGCAGCGCCAGCCGCGCGGCCTCCTCGGTGGGCAGCGCCAGCGCCTCGTCGAGCGCGTTGGTATGAAGCGACTGCGCCCCGCCGAGCACGGCGGCCAGCGCCTGCACGGCCGTCCGCACCACGTTGTTCGACGGCTGCTGCGCCGTGAGCGACACGCCCGCCGTCTGGGCGTGGAAGCGCAGCTGCCACGACTTGGGGTCGCGGGCGCCGAAGCGGTCACGCATCACCTGCGCCCACAAGCGCCGCGCGGCCCGGTACTTCGCCACCTCTTCGAGCAGATCGTTGTGTGCGTTGAAGAAGAAGGAGATCCGCGGCGCGAAGGCATCCACGTCCAGACCGCTGTCCACCGCGTGCTGGACGTACTCGATGCCGTCGCGCAGCGTGAAGGCGAGCTCCTGCGCCGCCGTGGCCCCGGCTTCGCGGATGTGATAGCCGCTCACCGAGATCGTGTTCCACTTCGGCACTGCCTCGGTGCAGAACGCCACGATGTCCGTGACCAGCCGCATCGAGGGGCGCGGCGGGTAGATGAACTCCTTCTGCGCGATGAACTCTTTCAGGATGTCGTTCTGGATGGTGCCGCGCAGCGCCGTCCACGGCACGCCCTGGCGCTCGGCGACGACGAGGTACATCGCCAGCAGCATCGGCGCCGGCGAGTTGATCGTCATCGAGGTCGACACCGCCCCCAGGTCGATGCCCTCGAAGAGCGCCTCCATGTCGGCCAGCGACATCACGCTGACGCCACATCTCCCGACCTCGCCGAGCGCGAGCGGATGGTCGGGGTCACGGCCCATCAGCGTCGGCAGATCGAACGCCACGCTCAGCCCGGTGCCGCCGGCATCGAGCAGCGCGCGATAACGGAGATTGGTGTCGCGCGGCGTGCCGAAGCCGGCGAACTGCCGCATCGTCCACAGCCTGCCGCTGTAGCCGTCCGGGTGGATGCCGCGGGTGTACGGGAACTGTCCGGGCGGGGGGCTGTCGTGCGCCACGTCGAGCCCCCGCAGGCTCGCTTGTGTGTAGAGCACGTCCATCCCCATAGCGCTCATTCTATGATGGGCGCCATGGCCGAACACGGACCCATCTTCGCCGCGATGCTCGAGGCGTTCGACGACGCGGCGCGGCTGTTGTCGCTCGACCCGGGCATCTGGCGCATCCTCACGCACCCCAAGCGGCAGATCATCGTCTCGTGCCCCGTCCAGATGGACAACGGGGAGATCGAGGTGTTCACCGGCTACCGCGTGCAATACAACATCACGCTCGGGCCGGCCAAAGGGGGCATCCGCTATCACCCCGACGTCACGCTGGACGAAGTGACCGCGCTCGCCGCATGGATGACGTGGAAGTGCGCCGTGGCGCACATCCCGTTCGGTGGCGGCAAGGGCGGCATCGTGTGCGACCCGACGCGCATGTCGAAGCGGGAGCTCGAGGCCCTCACCCGCCGCTACGTCTCGGAGATCGTCGACGCGATCGGGCCGGAGAAGGACGTGCCCGCGCCCGACGTCAACACCGACGCGCAGATCATGGCGTGGGTGATGGATACCTACAGCATGCACGTGGGGCACACGGAGACGGCCGTCGTCACCGGCAAGCCCGTCGAGATGGGCGGCTCGCTCGGACGTCGCGAAGCCACCGGCCGCGGCGTGATGATCGTCACGCGCGAGGCGGCCAAGCATCTCGGCCTCGACATCACGGGCGCCACCGTCGCCATCCAGGGGTTCGGCAACGTGGGCTCCGTGTCGGCCGATCTGCTGGCCGGCATCGGCGCGAAGATCGTCGCCGTCACCGACTGGAAGGGGGGCGTCTACAACGACCAGGGGCTGGACGTCGCGAAGATGCTCGATTACGTCACTGAGCACAAATCGATCGACGGCTTCCCTGGCGGCCAGCCCCTCGCCAACGAGGAGCTGTTCGGACTCGACGTGGACGTGCTAATCCCCGCGGCGCTCGAGAACCAGGTGACGATCGAGAACGCGCCGTCGATCAAGGCGAAGATCCTGGTCGAGGGCGCCAACGGCCCCACGACGCCCGAGGCGCACCAGCACCTGCACCAGCGCGGCGTGTTCGTCGTGCCGGACATCCTGGCCAACGCCGGCGGCGTCACCACCTCGTACTTCGAGTGGGTGCAGGACCGCTACGGCTACTTCTGGGAGCTGAACGAAGTGAACACGCGCCTCGAGCAGAAGATGTGCGAGGCGTTCGACGACGTGCTGCAGACGTCGATGAAGTACAAAGTGGACCTGCGAACCGCCGCCTACATCGTCGCCATCTCGCGCGTCGGCAACGTGACGCGGATGCGCGGAATGTACGCCTAGGTGCCGACTCGGATCGCGAGCACTTCGCTGGCCTTGCCGCTGGCGCCGGTCGCGTCGATCTGGATCAGGTACTCCCCGGCCGGGACCGTGTTGAGCCCGACCTCGAAGGCATGGGTGCCTCCGGCCGCCGCCGGCGCCACCGCGAGATCCGAAATCTTGTCGCCGCCGCGATTCATGAACGTCGCCGTCAACTTCGGCGCGTCCGAGCCGGCGGCGTAGACGTCGAAGCGCACGATCAGCCGCTCGGCTCGCGAGAACTCGCGCGCGATGACCGGCGTGGCATTACCGTCGGCCGTCAACGCCTGGATGTCGCGGGCGGTGCGCCCGCGGAAGACGCGCGGCGTACTGATGGCCACCTGCGGCGCCGTCAGGTCCGGCACCTCGATGGTCTTGTCTTCGCGGTCGAGCGTGCCCGCTCCGTTGGCGCCCTCGACCGTCAGGCGGAGCTCCAGCTTGCCCGGCGGCGCCTCGAATGTGACGCGCTGTGCCCCGGCGCCCGCGCCCGGCGGCAGCGGCGCCGTCCCGGTGGACCCGGTGCCCGGCGTTCCCGGCAGGGCCGATCGTCCACGGTAGATCAGGCTTCCACTCTCGGTCGCGGCCAGCACGCCCAGCGCGCCTGGCGGATCCCGTCGCGCGCCCGCGGGCACCGGCGACGGCTCCCACACGAGCGTCACCTTCGTCTTGCCGCCCGCCCCCTTCTCCGTGCCCACCCAGGTGCGCACGTAGCTCCGCGACTGGATCGATCCCGAGAGCACGGCCAGAGCGTTCAGCACCGGCTTGGCGACTTCTTTGGCCGGCGTGGACGCCCGCTGCACGTCCCGGGGAGTGGCCGACCAGTAGCCGCGCCGGGCGCGCGCCTCGACGCCGCGCCGCTTGATGCGCACCTTGATCTCGTGGAACTTGCCGTCGGTGGGCGCCTTGGAGCTGTAGCCGATCAGGTAGTAGAAGCTCGAGTCGCGCACCATCTGCGCGAGCCCCTCGTACAGCGTGTTGCGGTTGACGATCGCCCGCCCGTCGGTTTCCTCCGACAGCGATCGCAGCGTGTCCTGCGTCATCTGCAGTACCCGCCGATCGGTGGCGAAGGTGGGGGTGACCGCCGAATCGTCCAACCCGAACTCGAACACCGCCAGCCCGCGCGGGTCGAGCGAGTAGACGGAGGTGTTGTTGCGGTTGGCCATCTGGTAGACGTCGCGCATGCGGTTGTTGACGTCGGACTGTCCGAACCACGCGGCCGTTTCCTCCATCGACGAATCCTGCCCGCCAGCCTGGATGCGCGACTGAATCGGGTTCTCCGGCTGCGAGGCGTCCGCGCGGCGCATCTGCGGCGGTAGAATCGCCGTGAACCCTTCGCTCACGAAGATCAACGACTTACGCCCTTCACGTAGCGAGCCCAGGCGCACCGAGAGCCCGCGCAGCGCGCCCATCACCACCTCGTTGCGGATGCGCTCGACGGTCTCGGTGGGATAGCGAACGTAGTTCTCTTCGAGCTGGTTCATCGGGCGGTAGTCGTACTTGCGCCCCTCGAAGGCGTTGATGGCGCCGATGATCTTGGCGTGATCGCGCGTGAACGAGAGATCC
This sequence comes from Vicinamibacterales bacterium, assembly GCA_035646375.1. Classification (GTDB taxonomy): domain Bacteria; phylum Acidobacteriota; class Vicinamibacteria; order Vicinamibacterales; family UBA2999; genus DASYRM01. Next base: position 4,658 of record DASRPM010000363.1, on the reverse strand, counting down.
GTGACCGGCGTGAGCGGATACATCACCGCCACCATGTCGTTCGGCCGCAGCTGCGTCTGGATGAAGCGCGTGAGCGGCTCGCGGATCGAGATCGAGTTCGAGCGCCGCACGTGATAGTCGTCGAGCAGGATCGCGAAGATGCGCACGTCGTCGCGCGCGGCCTCGGATTCCTCGTCCTCGCGGTTGCGGATGACGCGCGGCGGCGGATCGCCCGGCTTCGGGTTGCCGTCCACCTTGATCAGCCGGAACTGCTCGACCGACTGCAGCTGGTTGTCTTCGAGGACTTCGAAATCCTCCTGCTTGAGATCGGTGACGTGCTGCCCCTTGCCGTCGGTGGCGATGACGTCCACGCGGACGAAGTTGATGCCGCCGCGGAAGACGGGCTGCGCGTCCTGACCGGGGATGACGGGCGCGGCGGGCTGGTCCGTGGGCGCCTGGCCGGCGGGCTGCGGCTGTTGTGCCGGCTGACCGTCGCCACCCTGCCGGCCGCCGCCTGCCTGCTGCGCTGCCGGATGTGTGCTTGCGACAGCCAGGGCCATACAGACGGCTACTCCGGCGGACCGGAGCCATCGAGCGAGGCGCGCGTGCGGCGATCTCTGCATGCCAGCCGTCCTTTTTCGCGATGATAGCATTGCGTCCGTGACCCCGGAGGCCGCGGGAACGCCTGCTCTTTCGACGCTTTCCGAGGATGAACGGCTCTTCCACGACTCGGTGCTCGCCTTCGCGTCACAGGAAATCCGGCCGCGCGTCCGCGAGATGGACGAGCGGGCCACGCTCGACTCCGGCCTGCTGACCCGGCTGTTCGACCTCGGCGTGATGGGCGTGGAGATTCCCGAGCGCTTTGGCGGGGCCGGCGCGACGTTCTTCCACTCGGTGCTGGCCGTCGAGGCGCTCTCGCGTGTCGACCCGGCCGTGGGCGTGCTCGTGGACGTCCAGAACACTCTGGTCATCAATGCCGTGCTTCGCTGGGGAACGCCTGACCAGCAGCAGGAACAGCTGTCGCGCCTCGCGCACGGGACCGTCGGCGCCTACGCCTTGTCGGAAGCCGGCTCGGGCAGCGACGCCTTCGCGCTGACCACTCGCGCGACGGCGCGCGGCGACGGCTTCGTGCTCGACGGCCGCAAGCTCTGGATTACCAACGCGGCCGAAGCCGGGCTCTTCATCGCCTTCGCCACCGTCGATCCGGCTGCCGGGTACAAGGGCATCACCGCGTTCCTGATCGATCGCGACACGCCCGGTCTCACGGTAGGGCACAAGGAAGACAAGCTCGGCATCCGCGCCAGCAGTACCTGCGAGCTGCTCTTCGAAGGGTGCCAGGTGCCGCGGGCGCACGTGCTCGGCGAGGTCGGCAAGGGCTACAAGATCGCGATCGAGACGCTCAACGAAGGGCGCATCGGCATCGGCGCGCAGATGCTGGGGCTGGCCGAGGGCGCGCTCGAGCACGCCGTCCGTTATACGCAGGAGCGCAAGCAGTTCGGCAAGGCGATCGCCGAGTTCCAGGGCGTGCAGTTCCAGCTGGCACGCGCCGCGACGGACATCGAAGCCGCGCGGCTGCTCGTCTACAACGCCGCCCGCCTGCGCGATGGCGGCCGCCCGTTCCTCAAGGAAGCGGCGATGTGCAAGCTGTTCGCGTCGGAAGTGGCCGAGCGCACCGCGTCGCTGGCCGTGAATCTCTACGGCGGCTACGGATTCGTGAAGGACTACCCCGTCGAAAAGCTGTATCGCGACGCGAAGATCGGCCAGATCTACGAGGGCACGAGCAACCTGCAGCTCGTGACGATTGCGAAAGCCTTGGGCCTCAAGGGCTAAAGGCCAGAGGGTAAAGGCTAAAGCCCTTCATCCCCTCGGCAACACTTCGTCGGCCACGGCTTCTCGCAGCGCCTCGGTGCGCCCGGCAAACAGCTCCAACGCGCGGACGTCCTGCGTGAGCTGTTCGAGGATGTGACCTTCGCGGAACGACTCGGCGCCGACGATCTGCGTGGCACGCGCGACCGCGCGCTGCGCCGCCTCGCTGGCCGCCAGCTTGGCCATCGATGCCTGCGCGAGCGACATCGGCATGCGAAGCGCCGCCTGGTGCACGAGCAGCATCGCGGCGTCGAGCTCGGTCGCGGCATCTGCCAGCAGCCCCTGCGCCGTCTGCTCGCCGCCGGCGCCGGTGCGGCCGTAGGCCATGGCGGCGCGAAGCGCCTCGCGCGCCGCCCGCCGCCCCATGCCGATGCCGGCCGCGGCGAGCAGCACCCGCACGCGCGCCATCACCGGCTTCGGCGATCCGATCGGAACGCACGGCGTGTCGGTAAAGGTCAGGTGCGAACAGGCAAACCCGTGCAGCCCCGCGGCGCGAATCTGCGCCTCGGCCACGCCCGCGGCGCTGGCCGCCACCGCGCACGCGACGATCTCGTCGCCTTGTGCGGCGCCGACGATGAGCGCCGTCTCGGTGGCCATCGGGCCCACCCATGTCGCGCGGCCGTTCAGGCGGTCGCCTTCGAGCCGCGGCTTCACCTCCGACGAAAGCGCCACGGCGCGGCCGGTGGACGGGTGCAGCTGCACGGCGCCCGCCAGCGAGACGCTCGTGGCCACCTGCAGCGCCAGCGTGACGGCGCCGACTGGATGCTCGATCCCGGCTGCCTCGATGAGGGCGACGGCGCTCGGCGCATCGAAGTCCGCGGCGAACACGCCGGCGGCGTGGGCCGACTCCGCGACGGCGGCAGCCACCATGTCGATCGGCCAGTCGCGGGCCAGCGCACGCCCCTTCTCCTGCCAGGCACGCTGCGCGTCGGACAGGGTGAAGTCCATGGCGAGATTGTAGAGGACTGTGGCGGGTAGGCAGGTGAGGAGCTGGGCAGGTAAAGGCTCTTACCTGCTTACCCGCCCACCTGCCCACCTGCTTCCAGGTTCTTCTTCACCAAGTCAGCGAAGACAGGACGCAGGCGCGCGGTGGACTGTTGCAGGTCCTCCGGGAGCACGCGCGTGTTGCCGACGACGCTGATGAAGTTGGTGTCGCCGTTCCAGCGCGGCACCAGGTGCACGTGCAGGTGCTCGCGAATGCCGGCGCCAGCCGACAGGCCCAGGTTGATGCCCACGTTGATGCCCTGCGGCCGGTACGCGGCGACGAGCGCGGCCTCGCCCAGCCGTGTCAGATCCGCGAGCTCGTGCAGCTCCTCGGACGACAGGTCCGCCAGCGCCGGCACGTGCCGGTTCGGCAGCACCATCAGATGGCCGGGGTTATAGGGATACCGATTGAGGATGACGTAGCACTGCGCGCCGGTGTGGACGATCAGCGAGTCCGACTCCGGCACGGTCGGTTCCGTGCAGAAGACGCAGCCGACGTCCCCCTTGCTGCCGGTCACGTAGTCCAGTCTCCATGGCGACCAGAGACGTTCCATGCGCGCGCCGCGGCCGCCGGGGTCAGAACGAGGAGGCGGCGGGCGGCAGGGCCGGATCGGTCGGCGCCGCCGCGGCCTCGGCGGCCTCGGCCTCGCGGTTGATCAGGTCCTTCAGCTCTTTGCCGGGCTTGAAGTACGGGACCTTCTTCGGTGGCACGTCCACCTTGTCGCCGGTCTTCGGGTTGCGGCCCTTGCGAGGCTCGCGCTTGCGCAGCCGGAAGCTGCCGAACCCGCGGAGCTCGATCTTCTCGCCGCGATGCAGCGCGTCGATGATGCTCTTGAAGACTGTGTCGACGATCACTTCCGAGTGCTTCTTCGTGAGGTCGGAGACTCGCGACACTTCCTCCACGAGCTCCGCTTTGGTCATGCTGCCGCCAGGTGTATTCACTGTCGCTCCCCACGGCCCGCGCTCTGCGCGGGCGGCCTGTCATCGCCGGCGGCGCCGTGCCTCCGGCGCCGCCGCTGTCGAACTCGAACGCCGGTCCTTACCGGTTCTTGAAGTGGTCGCCGAGGGTGGCGTTGCCGGTGCCCTCGTTCTCGCGGTACTCCTCCCAGTCGGAGCGGTACTCGTCGGACTTGAGCGCGCGGATGCTCAACCCGATCTTCCGCTCCTGCGGGCTCAGCTTGATGATCTTCATCTGGTAGCTGTTGCCCACCTGGAGGTCGATCTTCTCGCCCCCGTGGGAGTCGTCGAACTCCGACACGTGGATGAGCCCTACGATGCCCTCGTCGAGCTCGACGAACGCGCCGAAGTTGGTCATGCGCGTCACCTTGCCCTCGATGGTGTCGCCCACCTTGTGACGGGAGAAGAAGTCGTCCCAGATGTCGGTGGCGAGCTGCTTGAGACCGAGCGACAGCCGCTGGTTCTCGGCGTCGATGCTGAGCACCATCGCCTCGACCACGTCGCCCTTCTTCAGCACCTCCGACGGGTGCTTCACGCGCTTGCTCCACGACATGTCGGAGATGTGAATCAGGCCGTCGATGTCCTCTTCGACCTCGACGAACGCGCCGAACTCGGTGAGGTTGCGCACCTTGCCCTTGATGCGCGTACCCACCGGGTACTTCTCGGTGAGCTCGTGCCACGGGTTGCTTTCGACCTGCTTGAGGCCGAGCGAGATGCGCCGTGCCGCCGGATCCACGCCGAGCACCATCGCGTCGACGTTGTCGCCGACGTTGAGGATCTTCGACGGGTGCTTGACGCGCTTGCTCCACGACATCTCGGAGACGTGGATGAGCCCCTCGACGCCCGCTTCGAGCTCGATGAAGGCGCCGTAG
>DASRPM010000362.1:0-18010 GCA_035646375.1 Vicinamibacterales bacterium | reverse complement strand
GTCACCGATCCGGCGCAGCGGGCGACGCTGTACAGTCTGGCGTTTGCCGTCGTGCGCGCCGACGAACAGGTGGGCGGAGCGGAACGTATCTATCTCGCACAGCTGGCCAACCTGCTCGGGCTCGACCCGGCGGCGGTGCAGCGGCTCGAGGCCACGGCAGCGTCGAAGATCGACGCCGCTCCCGAAGCGTGAACAGGTAGGCAGGTGAGCAGGTAGGGCGCTCAGGAGAGGAGACATGGCACAAGCGCAGTGGTACATGGCCATCGGCGGCCATCAGGTTGGACCGGTTTCGCAGGAGGACGTCGTCACCAACCTGAGGAACGGTACGATCGACGGCAACACGCTCGTCTTCTCGGCGGGCATGGCGAACTGGACGCCGCTCAAGGACGTGCCGGCGCTCGCGGCCTTTCTCACCTCCTCGACGAAGCAGGCGGCGGCGCCGCCTCCACCCCCGCTCACCGGCAAGCGCGCACACGAGATCGACTTCAAGATCCTCGGTAGCGAGATGCAGTTCGTCGAGGTCGAGCTCGATCCCGGCGAGAGCGCGGTGGCCGAGGCGGGTTCGATGATGTACATGACGCCGGGCATTCAGATGGAAACGGTGTTCGGCGACGGCTCGCAGCCGAAAAGCGGCGTCATGGGCGCGCTGCTCGGTGCGGGCAAGCGTCTCATCACCGGTGAAAGCCTGTTCATGACGGTGTTCACCAACCAGGGCGGCGGCAAGCAGCAGGTGGCGTTTGCGGCGCCGTACCCCGGCAAGATTCTGGCGATGGATCTGAAGCAGATGGGCGGCACCCTGATCTGTCAGAAGGACTCGTTCCTCTGCGCGGCCAAGGGCGTGTCGATCGGCATCGCCTTCCAGCGGAAGATCGGCGTCGGCCTGTTCGGCGGCGAAGGCTTCATCATGCAGAAGCTCGAAGGCGACGGGCTGACCTTCTGCCATGCGGGCGGCACGGTGCACCCGGTGGATCTCGCGGCGGGCCAGACGTTGCGCGTGGACACCGGCTGTCTCGTCGCGCTGCAGCCGACCGTGGCCTACGACATCCAGTTCGTCGGCAAGATCAAGACGGCGCTCTTCGGCGGCGAGGGGCTCTTCTTCGCGTCGCTCACCGGCCCCGGCCGCGTGTGGCTGCAGTCGCTGCCGTTCAGCCGCATGGCCGACCGCATCTACAAGGCGGCGCCGGCCGCCGGCGGCTCTCGCGTGGGCGAAGGATCGATTCTCGGGAGTCTCGGCGGGCTCCTCGATGGAGATAAGTGATCACAGAGCCTTCAGCCTCTTGCCTCTTGCCCCTGGGTACTGCTCTTGCCAAAGGCTAGAGGCCAGAGGCTAGCGGCCTACAATAAGTCCGCATATGCGGACACCCGTCACCCTGGTCACCGGGGCCGGTGGCGAGATCGGTCACGGTCTCGTCACACGGCTCGCCAGGGCGGGGCGTCCAATCGTCACTGTCGACCTCACCCGACTCGACAATAGTCTCGCACCGCTGGTCCGCCGCGAGTTCACCGGCTCCATCACCGACACCACGCTGCTCGAGCGCGTCCTGGCGGAATTCGAGGTGGATCTCATCTTCCACCTCGCGGCGCTCCTCTCCACGCGCGCGGAGTTCACACCGCTCACTGCCCACGAAGTGAACGTCGAGGGCACGCTCCGTCTCCTCGAGTTCTCACAGCGGGAAGGCGAGTCGCACGGGCGGCCGGTGGTCTTCGTGTATCCCTCGTCGATTGCCGCCTACGGCCTTCCCGATCTCGCCACCAAGCAGCGCGCCGGCCGGGTGGGGGAGGACGAGTGGAACACTCCCCGCACGATGTACGGCTGCAACAAGCTCTACTGCGAGCATCTGGGCCGCTACTACGCCCGCTACTACAAGCAGCTGGCGGCGCAGTCGGCGGGTCGCGTCGATTTCCGCTGTGTGCGGTTTCCCGGCCTGATCTCCGCGCTCACCACGCCGGCCGGCGGCACCTCCGACTATGCGCCGGAGATGATTCACGCGGCCGCGCGCGGCGAGGCGTACGCGTGCTTCGTGCGCCCCGACACGCGAATCCCGTTCATGGCGATGCCCGACGCCATCGAGGCGTTGATGCGGCTGGCCACGGCGCCGCCGGAGCAGTTGACGCGCACGGCGTACAACCTGTCGGCGTTCGCGCCCAGCGCGCAAGAGCTCCACGACGCCGTCCGGTCGGCGTTTCCGGCCGCGATGCTGACGTGGCAGATCGACGCCAAGCGCCAGGCGATTGTCGATTCGTGGCCGTCCGATGTGGACGACTCGGCCGCGCGCCGGGACTGGGGGTTCGCGCCCGTCTTCGACTTCGAGCGGGCGTTCGGCGACTACCTCCTGCCCACGATCCGGGAGAGCTACCAGTGACGGGCCGCGGCGTGTGGATGACAGCGGCGCTGCTGGTCGCAATCGGATGCGCGGTGCCCCGAGGGACGAACCCAATGCAGGAACTCGCCGAGCAGTACGTCAAGCTGGTGCTGGCCGTGGGGCAGCACGACCCCGACTACGTGGACGCGTTCTACGGTCCGCCGGAATGGCGTGCCGCCGCCGTCAAGCGGCCGCTCGCCGAGATCGACGCGGACGCTGCCCGCCTCTTGACGTCGCTCGCCGCCGCGGCGCCGCCGGCCGGCGGCGATTCGCTGGTGGCGCTGCGGCACGGGTACCTGACGCGCCAGCTCGATGCGCTGCGCACGCGGGTGGCCATGCTCGGGGGACGCCGGCTGACGTTCGACGAGGAGTCGAAGGCCCTCTACGACGCGGTGGCGCCGCATCACGACGCCAGGGAATTCGAGGCCATCCTGGCGCGGCTCGAACCGCTGCTGCCCGGCCACGGCACGCTGCTCGAACGCTACACCCGGTTCCGCGACGCCTACGTGATCCCGCCAGCGCGCCTCGAGGCCACCTTCACGGCGGCCATCGAGGCGTGCCGCCGCCGCACGCTCGAGCACGTGCAGCTGCCGGCGGGCGAGAGCTTCACCGTCGAATACGTCACGAACAAGAGCTGGAGCGGCTACAACTGGTATCAGGGCAACTATCGCAGCCTGATTCAGGTGAACACCGACCTGCCGATCTTCGCGGACCGCGCCCTCGACCTGGCGTGCCACGAAGGCTATCCGGGACATCACGTCTACAACGCGCTCCTCGAGAAGACGCTGGTGCGCGATCGCGGCTGGCCGGAGTTCCAGATCTACCCGCTCTTCTCGCCGCAGTCGCTCATCGCCGAAGGCACCGCCAACTACGGCATCGACATCGCGTTTCCGCCCGCCGATCGGCTGAAGCTCGAACGCGAGGTGATCTTCCCGGCGGCCGGCCTCGACCCGTCGGGCGCCGAGCGCTACTACGCGGTGATGGGCCTGGTCGAGCGCCTTTCCTACGCCGGCAACGACGCGGCGCGCCTCTACATCGACGGCCAGATCGACGCGGCGGCGGCGACGGCGTGGTTGGAGCGCTATGGCCTGTATGCCCCGGCACGGGCACAGCAGCGCGTGCGGTTCGTGGACCAGTACCGCAGCTACGTGATCAACTACAACCTGGGCAAGGACATGGTGGCGCGGTACATCGAGGCGCGGTCGGGCGCCGACCCGGCGAAGCGCTGGGCGGTGTTCACCGAGCTTCTGTCGTCGCCTCGCCTCCCGTCGGGGCTCGCCGTCGCCGGCGACGGCGGCGGCGCCGTGCGGTAGGCCGGGACCACACGTGCGCTGTGTCGAAATCGCGCAACCGGGCGGGCCGGACGTGCTGCGGCTCGCCGAACGTCCCGACCCGGTGCCGGCCGCGGGCGAGGTGCTCATCGAGGTGGCCGCCGCCGGGGTGAACCGGCCGGACGTGTTGCAGCGGCTCGGCGCGTATCCGCCGCCGCCCGGCGCCAGCGACGTGCCCGGGCTCGAGGTGGCGGGGCGCGTCATGGCCGTCGGCCCGGACGTCGTGGGGCTGCGGCCGGGCGACACCGTGTGCGCGCTCGTCAGCGGCGGCGGCTACGCCTCACGCTGCGTGGCACCGGTGCCGCAGTGCCTGCCGATCCCGGCTGGGCTGGACCTCGTGGCCGCGGCGGCGATGCCGGAGACGTTCTTCACGGTGTGGACCAACGTGTTCGAGCGCGGAGCCCTGCAACGGGGCGAGACGGCGCTCTTCCACGGCGGCACGAGCGGTATCGGGACGACGGCCATTCAGCTCGCGGTCGCGCGCGGGGCGCGTGTGCTGGCCACGGCGGGCTCCGACGAGAAGTGCCGGGCGTGCGTGGCGCTTGGCGCCGAGCACGCCATCAACTACCGTACGGCCGACTTCGTTGCCGCCGTTCTCGAGCACACGGGAGGACGGGGCGTCGATCTGGTGCTCGACATCATGGGCGGCTCCTACGTGCCTCGCAACCTGGCGACGCTCGCCATCGACGGCCGGCTCGTACAGATTGGCCTGCTGGAGGGTGCGCCGACGGCGACGATCGATCTGCGGCGCATCCTCGGCCGGCGTCTCACGCTGACCGGATCGACGCTGCGCGCGCGGAGCGTCGACGAAAAGGGGCGCATCGCGGCGGCTCTCCGTCGCGAGGTCTGGCCGCTCGTCGAGGCGGGCGGCGTGAAGCCGATCGTCGCGGCCACGTTTCCGCTCGCCGACGCGGCGGCCGCGCACCGCCTGATGGAGTCGAGCACCCATGTCGGCAAGATCGTGCTCGTGACGTGAATGGCCGACCCGCTGATTGATTCCGTCGTGGGGCAGTACCAGGTGCTCGTCCGCCTCGGGGGCGGCGCCATGGGGGTCGTGTACAAGGCGCGCGACACCAAGCTCGGACGGCTGGTCGCGCTGAAGTTCCTTCCGCCGGAGTGGAGTCACGACGAGCACGCGAAGCAGCGCTTCGTGCGGGAGGCGCAGGCGGCGTCGTCCACCGACCACGCCAACATCTGCACCGTTCACGACATCCAGTCCACCGAGGACGGGCGGCTCTTCATCGTCATGGCCTACTACGAGGGGGGGACGCTGAAGCAGCGGCTCGCCCAGGGGCCGCTCACGGTGGCCGAGGCGCTCGGGATCGCCACGCAGGTCGCCGACGGGCTTGCCCGTGCCCACGCCGCGGGCGTCGTGCATCGCGACATCAAGCCGGGAAACGTCATTCTCACGGACGACGCCGTGAAGATCGTGGACTTCGGCCTGGCGACGCTTGCCGGCAGCGTCCAGCTCACGCAGGCCGGTTCGCCGATGGGCACCGTGGGCTACATGGCGCCGGAGCAGCTGCGCGGGCTCGGCGCGATGCCGCAAAGCGATGTGTGGGCCGTCGGCGTGATGCTCTACGAAATGCTCGCGGGGCATCCCCCGTTTCAGGGGGCGTACGCCGAAGCGCTGTCGTACGCGATTCGCCACGACACGCCGCCGCCGCTGCGCACGGTGCGGGCCGAGATTCCCGAAGAGGTCGAGCAGCTGGTCTTTCGCGCGCTGCACAAGGACTCGGCGGTCCGATTCGCCAGCGGGCGCGAGCTGGCCCGCGCGCTCCGGCAAGTGCAGGGGCACACGGTGCCGCTCGAGCTCCAGACCGCGGCCATTCAGGTCCCGCACGGAACGGCGATGCCCGCGACGCGGAACCGCAGGTGGCGACGGCTTGCCGTGGCGGTGCTGCTCCTTGCCGCCCTCGGCGGGCTCGCGGCCTGGTACGTCTCGCGGCCGCCGGTGCGCACGGTGGTGGCGATTGCCCCTGTGGCCAATGGAACGGGCGATCAGACGCTCGACCCGTACCGGCTCGGCCTGACGCTGGCGCTCACACGCGAGCTCGGCGACTCCCGCGAGGTCCGCGTGGTGCCCTACACGCGGCTGTTGCAGGTGCTACGCGGGCCGCTGCTGGCAGGCAGCGACGTGGCCAGTCCCGCCGCCGTGCGTGCCGTGCGCGAAGGCAGCGGGGCGCCGGTGATCGTCGTGCCCACGCTGCTCTACGACCGCGGCGCCTGGAAGGCGAGGGCCGAGCTGCTGGATGCCCGCGGCATCGCCACTGGTCGCATCGAGACGGAGCCGATCGAGTCGTCGATCACGAAGGAAGCGGCCGCGACGCTCGTCGCGGCGCTGGCGAGCCAGGTCGAAGATCGGTTCCGGGTGCGGCGCTGGTTCGGCGGCGCCGCGCCGGTGCGCCCCGCACGGTTCGCGTCGCTCGATGCCACGCAGGCATTCGAGGAAGGGCTCAGCGCCTACGACGCGGCGGAGCTGGCCGAGGCGCGGGACGCGTTTGCGCGGGCGGCACGTGAAGACCCGCGGCATCCGCTGCCGGTCGCGTGGCTGGCGCGCGTCGCCCAGGTCACCGGCGATCGCACGGCGGCGATCGAGGCGGCGGATCGAGCCGAGGCGCGCTTGCAAGGGGCGCCGCCTGCAGACGCCCTGTTCGTTCAGGCCGTGCTGGCCGAAGTGCGGCGACAGGACGAGAACGCGGGCGCCTCGTACGCCGCATTGGCGGCCGCCCGCCCCGACGACGCGTCGGCTCTCATGGAACTTGCCGGGTATCAGGACCGCAGCGGCCGAACGGCGGATGCCGTGGCCACGTATCGACGTGCCCTGGACCTCGACCCGCGCCAGGCCGGGCCGGCCCTGGAGCTGTGTCGCCTCTACAACTCGACCCGGATGAACGATGCGGCCCAGGCCCGTGCCTTCGGCGAGCGTGCCCGCACCGCGTATGCCAGTGTGGGCTGGCGCGCCGGCGAGGCGCAGGCGCTGCTGTGCATGGCCGACATCCTGCGGGTCGGCAAGCCGGACGAGCGCGCGCAGGCGCGGGCACTGGCCACGCGGGCGCTCGACGTTTTCCAGTCGATGGGGCTGCGGTACGGCGTGGCGCGCGCGCAGCACTACGTGGCCCTGGCCGCCCGTGCCGAAGACGATCTGCCGGCCGCGGCGAGCTGGTGGGAGAAGGCGCTCGCGAGCGCCCAGGCCGTGGGGAATGCCTCGCTCGAAGGCACCGTCTACACCAACCTCGGCGTCACCCACACGGCGCTCGGCAATCGCGGGCGCGCCCTCGACTTCTATCGTCAGAGCTACCAGATGGCCGAGCGGCGCGGCGACCAGCGGCGCGCCGCCTACAGCCGCGCCAATGCCGGCGCGCTGCTGCTCGAGTACGGCAGCCAGCCGGAGGAAGGGCTCCGCTTCGTCGAGGCCGCCTTGCGCGTGGTGCGGAGCCTGGGCGACACCAACTTCGAGGTGTTCTGCCTGCAGCTGATCGCCGCGCACGACCGGTTCATGGGCCGTCACGAGGCCGCCCGCCGCGGGATCGCGCAGGCGCTCGGGATCGCGCGCGAGCGCAAGTTCGTGGACGCGATCCCCGCGCTCCTGCTCGACGACGGCCGCGTGTTGATGCAGATGGGCGACTACACCGGAGCCCGCGAGACCTTCACACGCGCGCTCGCCAGCGAAGGCGCCACCGAGGTCGCGGAGCTGCTGGTCGATCTCGCGCGGGTGCAGGCGCTGCTCGGGGACACGGACACGGCACGGGCCACCTGGACCCGCGCCAGCAGGCTGCCGGAGGCGTCGGCAGGCGATGTCGTGCCGCGACTGAAGGCGGCGGGAGGCGAAATCGCCTATGCGGAGGGGCGCCTCGACGAGGCGCGCGAGGCGTTCGACGCGGCGTCGCGGCTGTGGGCCGACGACCTGCCCGACCCGGCGAGCGTCGAGGCTCGCGCGTATGTCGGCCTCATCGATGGCCTGGCGGCAAAGAGCGGCGCGCGCGGGCTGATCGAGGCGAGCCTGCAGCAGGCCCGCCGCATGCGGCGGCCAGCGCTCGAAGCGCAGGCGCGCGTGTTTCTCGCGCGGCTGGATCTGCGCGGCCACCGGCCGGCCGCGGCCGTCGCGACGCTGTCGGATGTCACGGTGGAGCCGCTGGGGCCCGAGCTGCGCGCGCAGGTGCATCATTGGCGCGGCGCAGCCACTGCCGAGCTCGGCACCGGCGATCGCGGGGAGCGCGACCGCCGCGAAACCACCCGCCTGTTGGGCGCCATGCGCGATGCTGTTCCACCCGAGCTTCGCGAACGTTTTCTATCACGGCTGATGCGCCAGGGTCTCATCGACTAGCTCGGCGGCAGCGGCGACGCAACGTCAGGAGGATTTTCATGGGATACGGAGAGGTGGTCGGAAACGAAAGCGTCCATTGGGTGGTGGCCCACGAAGACGACGGCGGCGCGGCCGTCGGTCTCTCGTCGAAGCAGGGGCGCGGTGCGCATCCCAAGGTCGGAAACGACGTGCACATCGAGAAGTCCGCACGGGGCTGCGATCCGATTTCCCTCGCCGAAGTCGGGCGCCGCAAGGGGCACGGGGGCCACTATCGGGTGAAGCTGCGATTCCAGCGGGAGAGGGATGCGCAGGCGGCCGCCGCCAACGTCCGCGTACGACCCGAGGACGGCATGTACGTCCTGGTGGTCGACGTGCCGGTCATCAGCCGGCGCGAACCCGACGACGCACCGGCTGCGGAAATCCGGATCGACTGGTAGCACGGCGGCAAGACAGCACAGGGGAGGAACCATGGGCTACGGAGAAGTGGTTGGCAACGAGAGTGTGCACTGGACGGTGATTCACGAGGACGACCTCGGGCGAGAGACGGGATCCGTGCGCGGCCGCGACCCGATCCGGTTCGAGTCGATCGGATCGAAGAAGAGGACGAAGCGTGTAGCCGCGGCCAAGAGCGCGCCGGCCAAAAGCCTCTTCCCGAAGCCGAGCTTCCGGGTGCGGCTCATGTACGGCTCGAAGGACGCAGCGCAGCGCGCCAAGGTCTCGGCCGAGATCGTCGAGCGCGCCGGGGCCGTGTTCCTCGTGCTCAGCGTGCCGGCCGTCCGCCGGAAGAAGGCGAAGGTCGAGCCGCCGCAGCCGCCGGCCGAAGTCCGCGTGGACTGGTAAGGGTTCGCCGCGGCGGCTAGCGCGCCGGGCGCAGCCGCCGCAGGAGGCGCGTGGCCAGTGTCGACGGCGGTATTTCGACGCGCGCGAGCGCGTCCGCCAGGTGCTCCGCGCTCTGATAGCGATCGGCCGCCCGCTTGGCCAGCAGCCGCATGACCACGTGCTCGAGCGAAGCGGGGCGATCCGGCGCCAGCGTCGTGATCGGCTCCGGTTCGCGATCGAGCACGTTGGTCACGGTGTCGCTCGGCGAGGCGCCCGCGAAGGGCAGGCGGCCCGTGGCCATCTCGTAGAGGATCACGCCGAGCGAGAACAGGTCGCTGCGCGGATCGAGCGGCAGCTGCAGGATGCGCTCCGGCGCCATGTAATTGGCCGTCCCGAGCGGACGCCCGGGAATCGTCGATCCCTCGAGACCGATGGTATTGCTGCCCGGCATCCGGAACTGGCGCGCCAGGCCGAAATCCAGCACCTTCACGTGGCCGTCGTCGGCCACCATCACGTTGCCCGGCTTGATGTCACGGTGCACGACGCCCCTGGCGTGCGCGGCGCCGAGCGCCGCCGTGATCTGCCGTCCGATGTCGAGCAGGCGCGACAGCTCGAGGTCTTCGCGTGCCATCACGATCTTGAGCGTCACGCCGTCGAGCCGCTCCATGGCGATGAACTGACGCCCCTCGTGCGTGTCCACGTCGTAGATCGTGCAGATGTTCGGGTGGCTCAGGAGGGCGATCGTCGACGCCTCCCGCGCGAACCGCCGGACGGCGTCCTTGTCGTCCGCCAGCTCGTCCGGAAGAAACTTGAGCGCCACCTTGCGCGGCAGCCGCAGATCGTCGGCGTCGTAGACGACGCCCATGCCACCAGTGCCGAGCTTGCCGGTGATCTTGTAATGACTCAGGGTCAGGCCAAGCATGAGCTGGACAGTGTGTTCGCTTGCACGACGTCGTCCGTTTATACAGCAGAAGCAGGGCGTATGATTGCCGCGAGCCAACACTCCATGACCGAACCCTCGAAGGCCACTTCACCCGACAGCTCGCACGACGCGCTGCTGAGCGACGAACCCACGATCGAGCTTGTCGTCCGCGCGCGCGGCGGCGATCGCGTGGCCGTCGAAGCCCTGCTGCAGCGCTGCCTGCCGGGCCTGCGCCGCTGGGCGCACGGGCGTCTGCCGCCGGCCGCGCGCGCGAGCATCGACACGCAGGATCTCGTACAGGAAACCGTGCTGCACGTCCTGCGCCGGCTGGATCACTTCGAGCCGCGCCATGTCGGCGCCATGCAGGCGTACCTGCGGCAGTCGGTGATCAACCGCATCCGCGACGAGGTGCGCAAGGTGAGCCGCCATCCGTCGGCGGTGGAGCTGCCGCCCGATCTCGTGTCGGATCGCACGTCGCCACTCGAAGTGGCCGTGCAGTCGGAGGCGTATCAGCACTACCGCGACGCGCTGGGCGATCTGGGCACGCGAGACCGTGAGCTCGTGGTGGCTCGCGTCGAGGCGCAGTGGTCGGTGGCGGAAATCGCCGAACGCTTCGAGATGCCGACGCCCGACGCGGCGCGCATGGCCGTGGGCCGCGCGCTCAAGCGGCTCACGACGAAGCTGCACGGCAAGAAAGAATCCTAAGCCTGTACCACCGTCCGGGTGCTGCTGTGCGCGCGCAGCACGTCAGACGTGAGCTGCTTGCCCAGGTACACCTTCGACTCGCGGTTGTTGGTGGGATGCACCTCGTACTTGATCACGTCGAACTCGAGGTGGTCGAGCGTCCCCCGCATGTCGTAAAACCGGTTCTTCGTCTTGACGACCACTTCGTGGAAGCCCGAGGCGTGCGCCCACGCTTCGGATTCCTCGGTGAGCGCGCGGAAGTGCCCTTGCCCGCGCCAGTCGCGGCGCGTGCCGCCGATCCAGTTGTAGAGAACCTTGTGGTCGTCGAAGTTCACGACGCCCTTCAGGCGGCCGACGAGATCGATGAGCTTCGGCTCGATCTCCTGCGCGCGGAGTTCGTGCACGACCTTGAACGAGACCGGCACCACCGTGGACGGATCGTCGGGCAGGCTGGCCTCGGCCATGAGGATCAGGTATTCGCGGTCGGCCAGGCGGTTGACGATCTCCTTGGCGGTCTTCTTCCGTGGGAACTCTCCGAAGTACTCCTCGATGTACTGGATCTCCAGGGCGCCGCTCTCGAGGGGGTACTGCTTGATCAGATATTCCAATCCATCTCCATCGCGATGATCGAACCGGGCATTCATTGTCTCCCGGCGCCCGCGAGCGCCGCAACGTGCGCCGGCGTGGTGCCGCAGCAGCCCCCCACCACGTCGGCCAGGCCGGCCGCGGCGTAACCCGCCACCTGGCGGGCGAACTCGTGGGGGGCGAGCGGGTACTGTCCGCTCGAATCCGGCAGCCCCGCGCTCGGATGGCAGGTCACGAGCGTCGCCCCGCGCCGTAACACGGCGAGGCTGCCGCCAAGGCCCGCGGCGCCCGGTCCGCAGTTGAGGCCGAGCCCCGCGACCGGGTGTGGGTCGAGCGCGGCGAGGAGGTCCTCGATCGACGCGCCCGACACCGCGAGGCGCCCCGACGCGTCGAGCGCCATCGAGACGATCACCGGGACGTCGCGGCCCGCGTCCGCCGCCGCATCGGCGCAGGCCGCGAGCGCCGCGGCGGCGTGGGCCGGCGCACAGCAGGTTTCCAGCAGCACGAGATCGACGCCGGCGTCGAGGAGTGAGCGCAGCGGAAGGCGGTACGCGGCCCGCAGGCGCTCGTGCGGCCCCGTCGCGTCTGACGGCCCCAGCGTTCCCGCCACGAAGCGCGGACGATCGGGCGTGCGCCGCGACCAGGCGTGGGCCGCGTCGCGCGCGAGCCGGGCGGCGGCGGCGCAGAGACGTGCCGCGTCGTGTGCGTGCTCGCGCGACGCGGCGCGAAAGGTGTTGGTGCGCACGATGTCCGCGCCGGCCTCGAGGTAGGCGTCGTGCACGGCGCTTACACGCGCCGGTTCGAGCAGCGAGAGGGCGTCGCACGCGCCCACCGGATCGCGAGGCGCGCTCGTCGCGTGGATGTAGGTGGCCATCGCGCCGTCGAGCAGCAGCCCGCCGCCGGATGCCCGGTCCAGGAACGTGGTCACGTGTTCACGTGCAGCCTGCACCGGAGAGCGCCTCGGCGGCCGCGCCGGAGCCCTTCCGCGTGCAGACCGGCATCGAAAACGTGCATGACTTGCACGCGGAAGAAGTCATACTGCAAATCTGTGGCGGTCTGCGGTTCGATGAAGGCCACATTATTGCAAAGTGAACGAGCCGTCGTGCATAATTCGTCAATCTGCACGCGCTGCCCGACCCGGGCGGATTTCCGCTGCAAAGAGAAGAAAGGATAGGCCTCGACGATGGGATCTGCAGCACTTTCCGAAGCCATCAAAAGCATTCGCGACTGGTCGTTGACCGATGGCCGCGTCTCCACGACCTCGACCGAGAAAGCCGCCGATGTCTTCGGCAGCCGTGTGTTCAACGACAAGGTGCAGCAGGAGCGTTTGCCGAAGCCGGCGTATCGCGCGCTGCGCGCGACGATCACGCGCGGAGAGCCGCTCGAGCTCGCGACGGCCGATGCGGTGGCGTTGGCGCTGAAGGATTGGGCGGT
The DNA here is from genome assembly GCA_035646375.1 of Vicinamibacterales bacterium. Taxonomy (GTDB): domain Bacteria; phylum Acidobacteriota; class Vicinamibacteria; order Vicinamibacterales; family UBA2999; genus DASYRM01. The sequence goes on along the minus strand of DASRPM010000362.1, from coordinate 5,566 downwards.
CGAGAACGGCGCGACGCACTACACGCACTGGTTCCAGCCGCTCACCGGTATCACGGCCGAGAAGCACGACTCGTTCCTCGCACCGAACGCCGACGGTACCGCGATCGCCGAGTTCAAGGGCAAGGAACTGATCAAGGGCGAGCCGGACGCGTCGAGTTTCCCGTCGGGCGGCATGCGGTCCACGTTCGAGGCCCGTGGCTACACCGCGTGGGATCCGACGAGCCCGCCGTGGCTGCTCATGAGCGGCAACTGCGTCACGCTGGTCATCCCGACGGCGTTCGTCAGCTGGACCGGCGAAGCGCTCGACAAGAAGACGCCGCTGCTGCGCTCGATGGAAGCCGTGTCGAAGCAGGCGGTGCGCGTGCTGAAGCTGTTCGGCTCGACGGCCGAGCGCGTGTTCGCGACCTGCGGTCCCGAGCAGGAATACTTCCTGATCGATCGCAATTTCTATTTCGCGCGTCCAGACCTGATCAATGCGGGCCGCACGCTCTTCGGCGCCAAGCCGCCGAAAGGGCAGGAGCTCGAGGATCAGTACTTCGGCTCCATCCCGGGCCGCGTCCTGGCGTGTATGTCGGAAGTCGAGGCCGAGCTGTACAAGGTCGGCGTGCCGGTGAAGACGCGCCACAACGAGGTGGCGCCGAGCCAGTACGAAATCGCGCCCGTGTTCGAGAACGCCAACCTCGCGGCCGACCATCAGCTGATGACGATGGAAACGCTGCAGCGCATCGCGCCGAAGTACGGCCTCGCCTGCCTGCTGCACGAGAAGCCGTTTGCCGGCGTCAACGGATCCGGCAAGCACAACAACTGGTCGCTGTCCGACGAGTTCGGCAACAACCTGCTCGGTCCCGGCGACACGCCGCACGACAACATGCAGTTCCTCGTGTTTTGTGCCGCCGTGTTGCGGGGCGTCGACAAGTGGCAGGGCCTGCTGCGCGCGACCATCGCGCACGCGGGCAACGATCACCGTCTCGGCGCCAACGAGGCGCCGCCGGCCATCCTGTCGGTGTTTCTCGGTGAGCAGCTGACCGACATCTTCGAGCAGCTCGAGAAGGGGTCGGCCAAGTCGACCAAGCAGGGCGGAATCCAGGATCTTGGCGTCAGCGTGCTGCCGAAGCTGCCGCGCGACGCCGGCGACCGCAACCGCACCAGCCCGTTCGCGTTCACCGGGAACAAGTTCGAGTTCCGGGCGGTCGGCTCCAGCCAGAACATCGCGTGGCCGAACATCGCGTTGAACGCGGCGATGGCCGATTCGCTCGACTCGATCGCCACCGAGCTCGAGGCGGCCACCGCCAAGGGCGAGGACCTCAAGGCGGCGGTGGGCAAGCTGCTGACGAAGACGATCAAGCAGCACAAGCGGATTATCTTCAATGGCAACAACTACTCGGCGGAGTGGCAGAAGGAAGCTGCCAAGCGTGGCCTGCTCAACCACAAGAATTCCGTGGACGCGCTCACGGAAGTCGTCTCGCAGTCGGTAATCAAGCTGCTGGATCGGTTCAAGATTCTCAATGAGCGCGAAGTGCACGCGCGCTACGAGATCTTCCTCGAGAACTACAACAAGACGATCAACATCGAGGGCCAGCTGATGGTGCTCATGGCCAACCGCTACATCCTGCCGGCGGCGTTCGAGTACCAGAAGCAGGTCGGGCTGAGCGTGGCGGCCGTGAAGGCTGGCGGCTCCAAGAGCGCCCAGGGCAAGAAGCTCCTCGGCACCTACGCCAAGCTGGTGGACAAGCTGAAGAGCGAGACCGACGCCCTGGCGAAGCTCCTCGACCACAACGGCGGCTCGGCGGAGAAGCACGCGAAGTACATGCGCGACAAGGTGGTGCCGGCGATGGCCAAGCTGCGCGAGACGGGCGACAGCCTCGAAGTGCTGACGCCGCACGAGCTCTGGCCGCTGCCGACGTACCGGGAGATGCTGTTCGTCAAGTAGGCACGGCGGCCACCCCCGCCACGACCAGGTAAGACAACGGGCCGGCACTGCGCCGGCCCGTTGCGTTTGGATTGGACGGGTTTACGTAACGTGATCGGCGCTTTCGCCGCCCGAAAACGCGTGCGCGCGTGCCGGTACCGCAAAGCAGCCGGTGTAGACTAAGAACCCCGCGCAGCACCAATATTCGCGGCTTACGACCGGAATGGGAATTCTCGAGCGGCTCCGCCCACAACCACGCTGGAAGCATTCGGACCCCACGGTGCGTGCGGCGGCCGTCTATGACCTTGGGCCCGAAGAGGGGGACGTCCTTCGCGCGCTGGCGCGCGAGGACGCGGAGGCACGCGTCCGCCGCGCGGCCGTTCTGCGTCTCGACGACGTCGCGACGCTCGGCGACATCGCGCGCACCGATCCGGACGCCGACGTGCGCGCCGAAGCCGCGCGCCAGCTCACGGGTCTCGGCGCCGAAACCCGCGACACCGTGAAAGCCACCGAGGTGGCGCGGCAGCTCATCGAAGGCGGCCGTCTCAAGGAAGTCGTCGTCCTCGTGCGCGAAAGCTCGCATCCGGAAGTGCGCGCCGCGGTGGTGGACCTGCTCGACGACCCCAAGTCGCTTGGCTCCATCAGCCGTCACGCTCGCGACGGCGCCACCCGCGCCCGCGCGCTGGCGCGCCTGCAGGATCCCGAAGAGCTGCTGGCGGTGTCGCTGAAGGCGGAGCACACCGACGTCGCGGTGGCGGCGCTCGAACGCGTCGGCGACACCGACGGGCTGGCGGCCATCGCGCAACGCGGCCGCAACAAAGTCGCCGCCCGGCGCGCGCGCGTGCGGTTGCGGCAGATCGAAGACGCGGTGGCGCCGGCGGCCGGACCGCCCGCGGCGCAGATGTCGGTGGAGGATCTCGCCCGCGCGGGGCAGCTCCTGCGCGAGGCCGAGGCGCTGGTGGCGTTGGCCGATCCCGCCGAGGCGGAGGCGGCGCTGGGCGGCCTGCGGCTCGCCTGGGCCGAGCTCGGCGCCGATACCGAGATCGATCCCGCCCTCACGGAACGTTTCGAGTCGGCGAGCGAGGCCGCGCGCGAAGCGATTGCCGAGCGCCAGCTCGAACGCGCCGCCGAACAGATTCGCGCCGAAGCCGCCGCGCGTGAGCAGGCCGATCGCGTGCGGGTGGTGCAGGCGATCGAGGAGCTCGAGGGCGCCGGCGCCGAAGATCGGATCGCGGAGCTCAAGGTGCGCTGGGACGCGCTGCCGCCGATTCCGCAGGAGTATGCGGCGTCGCTGACGCGCCGGTTCCAGGACGCGTGTCGCGCGTTCGAGGAACGTGAACGCCGCCGCATGCTGGCGCAGGCGGCCGCCGGGCGGCTGCAGACGCTGGCCGCGGAGCTCGAGCAGCTCGTCGCCTCCGATGTCGCGCCGCAGGAGCTCATCGCCCGCTGGCGTGGGCTGCGCCGCGACGCCGAGGTGCTGCGCGAGCACGGCGAGGCGAATCCCGAGGCGGCTGATCGTCTCGAGCGCGCCATTGCCGTCATCGAAGAAAAAGAACAGCAGCAGGTCGAGATCCGGCAGCGGCAGGAGCAGGAAAACCTGCGGCGGCTGCATCAGATCTGCCGGCAGGTCGAAACGCTGGCCGGAGCGGAGCAGGTGACGCTCAAGGCCGGCGACCGCGCGCTCGGCGAGATCCGGTCGGCGCTCGAAGGCCGGCTGCCGCTGCCCACCAAGAAGGATCGGCAGGAAGTGCAGACGCGCCTCGAGGCGGTGCGGGCGATCCTCGGGCCTCGCGTCCAGGAGCTGCGCGACGCCGACGAGTGGCAGCGCTGGGCCAACCTGCAGGTGCAGGAAGAGCTCTCCAAGAAGATGGAAGCGCTGGCCGAGGAGCCGGATCTGGAGGTGGCGGCGCGTCGCATGCGCGAGCTGCAGGGCCGCTGGAAGCAGGTGGCGCTGGCGCCGCGCACGCAGGGCGAGGCGCTGTGGCGCCGGTTCAAGACGGCGCAGGACGCGGTGTTCGCGCGCACCTCGGCGCACCTGACCGCGCAGAACGAGGAGCGCGGACAGAACCTGGCGAAGAAGCAGTCGCTCTGCGAGCAGGCCGAGGCGTTGTCCGCTTCCACCGAATGGGTGAAGACCGCCACGTCGCTGCAGGCGCTGCAGGCCGAGTGGAAGACGGTCGGGCCGGTCTCGCGCGGCAGCGAGAAGGCGATCTGGGAGCGCTTTCGGGCCGCTTGCGATCAGTTCTTCAGCCGCCGCCACGAGGATCTGAAGAAGCGCAAGGACGAGTGGTCCGAGAACCTGTCGCGCAAGGAGGCGCTCTGCGCCCGCGCCGAGGCGCTGGCAACGGCGACGGACTGGGAAGCCGCGGCGGGCGAGTGCAAGAAGCTGCAGGTCGAATGGAAGCAGATCGGCCCGGTGCGCCGCTCGAAGTCCGACGCCGTGTGGCAGCGGTTCCGCACCGCCTGCGACGCGTTTTTCGATCGCTACAAGCACCGCGATCAAGTGGACCTGCAGTCGAAGGCGGCGGCGCGCGCCGACGTCATCCACGAGCTCGAAGCGCTGGTGGCGGCCGGGAGCGCGGACGGCGCGGCGCCCGACGGCCTGGCCGAGACGGTGGTGCAGGCGCGCGCGAAGTGGCAGCAGGCGCCGGAACTGCCGCGCACAGTGCAGCAGGAGCTCGCGGCCAGCTACCACCAGGCGCTCGGAAAGCTCGTCGCCGCCTGGCCGGCCGCCTTTGCCGGTACCGATCTCGACCCGGAGACGACGCGCAAGCGCATGGAGAAGCTGCTGGCCAAGGTGGAGTCGCTGGCGCGCTCCAGCGGCGCCGAGGCGCCGGCTCCGGCGTCGCCCGCCGAGCTGCTCGCGCAGCGGCTGCGGGAGCGGCTTGCCGCCAACACCATGGCCGGGGGGCAGGCCGTTGCCCACGCCGAGGACAGCCGCTGGCGCGAGGCGGAGCAGGAGGTGCGCAGCGCGCAGTCGCAGTGGACGCGCCTCGGCCCGCTGCCGGCCGACGTGGCCGGCCCGCTCAACGAGCGCTTCCAGCGCGCCTGCCGCAAGTTCTACGACCAGCGCCGTAAGTAGGGGCTGCCTTTAGGCGGCCCACCAGATTCAGGAGACACCATGTTTCGACTGCTTGCTGGAGTGCTGGCGCTCGCCACCGCCTTGGGAAGCGCTGTGCTGGCCGCCGCCGCGCTCAGCAACAGCGCCTTCGCCCAGGGCGCCGATCCCACGCTGACGCCGGTGTGGAACCTCACGACCGGCTTCGCGGCGCCCGAGAGCGCCTTCCACGACGCGGCCTCCAACGCGGTGTTCGTGTCGTCGATCAACGGGCAGATCCTCGAGAAGGACGGCAACGGCTACATCTCGCGCCTGTCGCCGGACGGGAAGGTCGTGGCCGAGAAATGGGCCACCGGACTGCACGCGCCCAAAGGGCTGCGCAGCGCCCGCGGCGTGCTGTATGCGGCCGACATCGACGAAGTGGTGGGCTTCGACATCGCGAGCGGCAAGGAAGTGTCGCGCGTGAAGATCGAGGGCGCGCAGTTCCTCAACGACCTCGCCACCGCGCCCGATGGCACCGTCTACGTGTCGGACTCGGCGGCGCTGAAGATCTTCGAGGTGCGCAACGGGAAGGCGTCGGTGTTCGTGGAGGGGGCCGA
>DASRPM010000361.1:0-29516 GCA_035646375.1 Vicinamibacterales bacterium | reverse complement strand
GCGCGGGGGCCGAGATGATCGGCGTGGCCTCGGCGCACGCCGAGCGCGCCCGCGCCTTCGCCGGCCGGATTGGCGGCGCGGAGACCGGCGCCGGCCCGTCGCACTGGTACGAGCACTTGGACGCGAAGAACAGCCAGCTCTGGCTCATTTCGGACCCGGCGAGCGGCAAGTTGCCGGCGCTGACGCCGGAAGGCGAGAAGCGGCGGGCGGCGGCGTTCGCGGCCCGGCGGCCCGAACCCAAGGTGTTCGCCGATTTCACGCTCTACGATCGCTGCATCACGCGCGGGTTGATCGGCTCGATGCTCCCGGTCATCTACGGGAATTCCGCCGAGATCGTCCAGGGGCCCGACTTCGTGGCCATTCGCAACGAGATGATCCACGAGACGCGCATCATCCCGCTCAGCGGCACGCCGCGTCCGCACGCCTCGGTGAAGTCGCTGATGGGTGTCTCGCGCGGCCGCTGGGAGGGCAACGTCCTGGTGGTCGAGACCACCAACTTCACCGATCGCACCGCGATTGGCGTGAACGGCAACGGCATCCCCAACAGCGACGCCTTGAAGCTCACCGAGCGGTTCATCCCGGTCAACGCCAGCCACGTGCGCTGGGAGGTGACCGTTGACGACGCGAAGATGTTCACGCGGCCGTGGACCTTCGGCCTGCCGCTCACGAAGGACGCCGGGCAGCCGGTGTTCGAGTACGCGTGCCACGAGGGCAACTACGCGGTGCGGAACATGCTGACGGGCGCCGCCGCGGAAGCAGTGGCGGCGGGGAAGTGACTGGAGGCAGAGTAGGCGGAGTGGGCAGAGTGGGCGGGGCAGGGAGAACGCTTCTCACGCTCGCAACGATCTGCGTGCTTGCGTCGACCGCGTACGCTCAGACGTCCTCCGCTGGAGCTGGATCGCAGAGTCTCACGGCTGATTCGTGCGGCGTGCCGGCCACGCCGCCGGCCAATGCCACGCTGCCTGTGTTTCCGCCGGGGCAGTATCCGGTGTCGCTGCCAGCGGTGTCGCTGCTCGGTGCGCGCAACGACCTGGCGACGCCGTACCGCGCCGGCGTGCACTGGGGATCGCTGACGGACGGCCGGCGTTGGAGCTCCACGGCTGGCGTGGCCGCGGCGCCCGACGGCACGATCTGGGCGCTCGATCGCTGTGGTCAGGCGGGCGCCGCGGGCGCCGGCTGCGGCAGCTCGACGCTCGATCCCATCCTGCAGTTCGACACCGAGGGTCGGCTGCTCAAGAGCTTCGGCCGCGGCCTGATCGTCAACCCGCACAAGCTGACGATCGATCGTGCCGGTAATTTGTGGGTGACCGATATCGGCCGCATGCCCGGCAAGGGGCTGCAGGTGCACAAGTTCAGCCCCAACGGCACCGAGCTCCTGACGCTGGGCACGGCCGGCGAGCCGGGCGCCGGTCTCGACGCGTTCACGGCGCCGACCGAAGTGGCCGTGGCGCCCAACGGCGACATCTTCGTTGCCGACGGCCACAGCGGCGGCGGCGCGGCGCCGTCGCGCATCGTGAAGTTCGACCGATCGGGCAAGCCGATCGCGGCAATCGGCAAGACGGGAATGGGGCCGGGCGAGTTCGACGTGCCGCACTCGATCGCGGTCGACTCGCGAGGCCGTCTGTTCGTCGGTGATCGCCAGAACAACCGCATCCAGATCCTCGATCAGAACGGCCGCTTCATCGCGCAGTGGTTCCAGTTCGGGCGGCCGAGCGGGATCTACATCGACAAGGACGACACCATCTACGTGGCCGACTCCGAGTCGCGCGACGGCCGCACGAACACCGGCGTCCTCGGCCTGCCGGGCACCGGCTACGGCATGAACGCCGGCGCACGCCGCGGCATCCGCATCGGCAGCGCCCGCGACGGCTCGGTGAAGGCGTTCATCCCCGACCCGTGTCCGTATCCCTACGCCAGCGGCTCCACGCTCGCCGAAGGGGTGACGGTGGACGCGCAGGGCAACGTCTACGGGGCGGATGTTCTTGGAACCGTGCGGAAGTTTGTGAGGGCCCCGCGGTAGGACTGGAGGCAGAGTGGGCAGAGTAAGCAGGGTAGGCGGGGTAGGGAGAACGCTCCTCACGCTCGCGGCAATCGCGGTCACTGCGGCAGTCGTGCACGCCCAGAAGGCGCCGCTGCGGGTCATCGCGTCGAACGGCGTGAAGACCCTGGTCGAGGCTCTGATGCCCGCGTACGAGAAGAGCAGCGGCCGCACGGTCGCGGTGACCTACGGCACGTCGTCGGTGCTGGTCAAGGACATCGCCGGCGGCACGGGCTTCGACGTGGTGATTGCGACGGCCGACGCGATCAATCAGATCAGCAAGACCGGCAGGATCACGACGGAGCCGCCCACCAGGATCGGACTCAGCGTGGTGGGCGTGGGCGTGCGGCAGGGGGCTCGCAAGCCTGGCATCGCGACGCCCGCGGAGATGAAGCAGGCGCTGCTCGACGCCAAGGCCGTGACCTACGCGGGCAACGGTGCCAGCCGTCCGCACATCGAGGCGATGTTCGCGTCGCTCGGTATCGCCGACGCGGTGAAGGGCAAGGCGCTCCTCGAGGTCGGGTCGGACGGCTCGATTGCGCGAATGAACAAGGGCGACGCGGATCTGCTGCTGACCCTTGTCAGCGAGATCATCCCGGCGCCAGGCATCGAGCTGGTGGGACCGCTGCCGACGGAGTTCCGGAGCGAGGTGAGGTTTGCCGCCGCCGTGAGCGCGACCACCGCGGAGACGGCGGCCGCGCGCACGCTCGTCGCGTCGCTCGTCAGCCGCGAAGCGACGCCGATCCTGCGCGAGAAGGGGCTGGAGAGGTAGACAGCCCCATCCGGGTCAGCAGCTCCGCGAACCGCGGATCGCCGCGCAGGTGATCGAAGCGCGGTTCCACCGCGATGTGCGAGAGCAGCGGATCGCGGTCGAGGCAGGCGACGTCCAGCGCCTCGAACGCCTCGTCGATCCGCCCAAGCCCGATGTAGGCGACCGCCAGCGCGTAGTGCTGCCGGTAGCCCGCCTGTTGCAGCATCCGCGTCACGATCGCTTCGGCCTCCTGCGTCCGGCCGGTGATGGCCCGCGCGTGCGCCAGCCATGCCAGCAGCACCGGATGGTCCGTGAGCGCCGCCGAGGCCTCGAGCTCCTGCACGGCGTCCGTGATCCGTCCCGACTGCAGGTAGGCGGCCGCGAGCACGCGCCGCGCGCGCACGAACTCGGGATCCATGTCGATGGTGTTGCGCGCGATCTCGATCGCGGCGGGATAGTCGCCGGACGCATACGCCACCCACGCCGCGGCGCCGCCGACGACGAGGCACAGCGGGTCGAGCTCGATGGCCCGGTCCGACTCGCGCACCGCCTCGCGATGGCGCCCCAGCGCCGACAGCAGCAGGGCATAGGCGCGATGCGCGCTCTCCGAGCTGGGATTGAGCGCCAGCGCCTTGAGGTAGCTGGCCTCGGCGGCCGCCCAGTCGAAGTCGAGCATCCGCTGCGTCTCGGCGAGCGCGAGATGCGCCTCGTACAGCGATCCGTCGATCTCGAGCGCGTGCTTCGCGGCGTCGCGGGCCGAGGCCAGCGCGAACCGCGGCACCTCGAGATAGTGTTCCGCGCGTGCGACGCCGGCACGGGCCAGCGCCGCGGCGGCCGGGCCGAACGACGGATCCAGCGTCAGCGCCTCCTGGTAGTAGGCGATCGCCCGGTCGATCGCCTGGTCCTCGCTCTTGTTCCAGAAGTACCGGCCCTTGAGATACGCCTGGTAGGCGGCCGACGCGGCCGTGGAGGTGCGCGAGGGCGCGTCGGGCACCAGTTCGGCGGCCAGCGCGCGCGCGATCTGCGCGGCGACGTCGGTCTGCACCGTGAGGCAGTGGGTGAGATGGCGGTCGTACATCTCGGCCCAGATCTGCGTCTCGCCGGCGGCCTCGATGAGCCGCGCCGTCACCCGCACGCGGTCGTCCTCGTGCCGCACGCTGCCCTCGAGCAGGTAGTCGGCGCGCAGCGCCTCGCCCACGTCGCGGGCGCGCAGCGGCGTGCCTTTGAACAGCTGCGACGACCAGCGCCCCAGCACGCCGAGACGGCCGCGGCACAGCACGCCGAGCTGCGAGATGAGCTCCTCGTGCAGGCCGTCGCCGAAATATTCGTGCCGCTCGTCTCCCAGGTTGCTGAAGGGGAGGACGGCGAGCCGGACGCGCGGCGCGCGCGCCGGCGCCGCCGGCTGTGCCTCCATGGAAGATGACGCCCCGACGAAGCGGTAGCCGCGCCGCGGCAGCGTTTCCACGAAGCGCGGGTTGTCGGCGTCGTCGCCGAGCGCGGCGCGCAGCCGCTTCACGGCGGCGTTGAGGCTGTGCTCGAAGTCCACGTAGGTGCCGTCCGGCCAGAGCTGCCGCCGGAGTTCCTGGCGCGTCACCACCTCGCCCGGCCGCTGCAGCAGCAGGCGAAGGATTTCGAAGGGCTGCTCCTGCAAGCGTATCCGTGACGTTGCCGTCCGCAGCTCCCGCGACCGTTCGTCGAGCTCGAATGCACCGAACCGGAGGGCGCCTTCCGACCCTGATTGCGTGTCCACAGCGGCTCCTTTCTCCGATTATCCGTGTTTCCATCCGCCAATCGCCGCCGGGTCACCACATGTCACCTACATGTCACCCCCGGTCAGCCCCAGTGCATTGAGGCACTTGCGGGGGCACGCGACAGTGCCGCCTACGCCTTCGGGCGAAGGAGGGACGGATGCGCGGCTTCCCGGGACTATTGGCGATGAGTGTGGTGGCGATGACGGTGGTGACCGGCTCGGCGCGTGGGGCCGAGCTCGCGTGGCGGGGGCTGACCGTACGCGTCTACGACAACGCGGACGTGCCGAAGGCGGCGCTGCGGGCGGCGCTCGAGACCGCGGCGCAGACGCTGCGGCCGGCGGACCTCGAGGTGACGTGGCTGTCGTGCTCGGTGTCGAGCGGCGGTCGCTGCACCGTGCCGCCCGGCCGCGGCGAGCTGATGGTCCGGCTGATCCGGGCGGGCAAGGACTCGGCGGCCGGCGACGACTCGCTCGGCACGGCGCTCGTCGATCCCGCGACGGGCACCGGCGTGCTGGCGACCGTGTACGTCGATCGCGTGGAGCGGCTGGCCCGCGGGTCGGAGGGCGACCTCGGCACGCTGCTCGGCCGCGCGATGGCGCACGAGATCGGCCACCTGCTGATGGGGCGCTCGGCGCACGCCGTGCGTGGCCTGATGCGGCCGCGATGGACGCGCGCCGAGGTGTCGCGCAACGCCAGATCCGACTGGCGCTTCGATGCGCCCGAGCTGCGGGCGATCCGTCTACGCGGTCCCGCGCGCTGACAAGGCCGCCTTCACCCGTGCCGGCGTGAACGGGATCTCGCGCAGCCGTGCACCGGTGGCGTCGAACACGGCGTTGCCGATCGCGGCGGCCACGGCGGTGATGGCCGTCTCGCCGGCGCCGTTGGCCGGCGCGGACGGCTGGTTGACGAGCACCGCTTCGACGATTGGTGTCCGCGAGCCGACGGCAAACGTCCGGTAGGTGCGCCAATCGACGGACGTCACGCGCTGGTCGGTCCACGTGACCTCTTCGAAGAGGGCCCGGCTCATGCCGTGGAGCGCGCCACCCTCGAACTGGTTCCGGACGCCGTCCGGGTTCGAGATCGGCCCGCAGTCCTGCGCGCCGACGAGGCGCGCCACGGTGATCACGCCACTGGCCGGGTCGACCTCGACCTCCGCGACAATCGCGACGTAGCCGTTGTCGCCCTCGTACAACACGCACGAGATGCCGCGGCCGCGCGCGGGGCCAGTCGCGCTGATTTCGGAACGCGGCGATGGCCGCGCCTCCCATTTCGCCGCGGCGGCGGCGGATCGCACGACGGTGCGCAGCCGCTCGTCGGCCAGGTGCCGCAGGCGGAAGGCCACCGGATCGGACTTGGCCGCGGCCGCAATCTCGTCCATGAACGACTCGTGCGCGAACGTGTTCTGAAAGCGCTCGGGCGCGCGCAGCGGGCCGGTGAAGAACGGCGAGACGACGCGGTGTGACAGCACCCGCTCGCTGCGCACGGTGCCGGTGCCGCGGCACACGCCGCCGACACACCCGGTGACGTAGGACGGCGCCGTGTTCAGGCCGTTGTTCAGCGGGGTCGTGGGCGCGGGCGCCGGCGTGCGCGGCGCCGCGGCCGCGGGCGTGAAGCCGGCCAGCATGCCGGTGACGACATTGCCGGGGCTGTCGTAGCCGGGACGCCCGCCGAGCGCGGGCGACCAGGCTTCGTAGTCCCAGCCGACGATCGTGCCGGACGCGTCGAGGCCGGCGCGCTGATCGATGACGAAGGCGTTGCCGAAGTTCTCCCACGCCATCTCGTCGCGGCGTGTGAGCTGCACGCGCACGGGGCGGCCCACCGCCTGCGACAGCAGCGCCGCGTCGTAGGTGACGGTGTCGGCGCCGTTGATGCCGTAGCAGCCCGACCCGCGCGTGAACACGACGCGCACCTGGTCGGCCGGCAGGTCGAGCAGCCGTGCCGCCGTGTCGCGCATCGGATAGACGGCCTGCGTCGCCGACCACAACGTCGCCTTGCCCGGCTGCACGTCGGCCACCGCGCAGGAGCTCCCGACGGATCCGTGCATGTGGAACGGGTGCAGGTAGGTGGCCGAGACCACCGTGCGCGCGCCGCGCAGCGTCTGATCGACGTCGCCGGAATCCAGCAGATAGGTGTCGCGCGCCGAGCGGTCGCGGCGCAGCTGGTCGTAATAGGAGGCTTGCGCCGGGATGGCCGGCCCGGGCGTCCACGTGACCTGGAGCTTCTCGGCGATCTGAGCGGCCTGGAACGGCTTCTCGGCCACGACCCCGACGAAGTTGCGGCGCACGACGACGCGCACGAGCCCCGCCATGCCGCCGACCGAAGCCTCGTCCACACGCGCCAGCGTGGCGCCGACCGACGGCGGGCGCACGACGCGCCCGTGCAGCATGCCAGGAACGCGTACGTTGTGGACGAACTCGAGCTGCCCGGTGACCATGGCCGCCATGTCGAGGCGCGGCACCGACGTGCCGAGCACCTTCCAATCGGCCGGGCTCTTGCGCGTCGCGGCGGGGTCGAGGTTCATCATGAACCGCCGCCCGCCGACGAGGTCGCCGTAGGCCACGCGGCGCGAGGGGGCCGTTTTCACGAACACCGCGCCGTCGGCGGTGGCGAGGTCCGCGGCCGGTGCCGCCAGGCGATCGGCGGCCAGGCGGACGAGCGCTTCACGCGCCGTGGCGCAGGCGAGCGCCAGATTCGCCCGATTGAAGTTGGCGGGATGCGACTGGGCTCCCGACGTCGTGCCTTGATCGGGCGTGAGGCCCGTGTCGCACATCGTCAGCGTGACGCGCGCCAGCGGGACGTCGAGCTCCTCGGCCACGAGCTGCACTTGCGCGGTGTGCAGCCCCTGTCCGAGCTCACATTTGCCGGTGTAGGCGAGTACGCGGCTGTCGGCGGTGATGGCGATCCAGGCGTCGAGCGCCGTGGATCCGCGGCCGTTGATGCCTTGCGCCGCGACGAACGTGTCGACGCCGGCGTGCCGCGCGGCCGCAAATGCCACGACCATCGCTCCCGACCCGCGCAGGAAGGCGCGGCGCGACAGCCCCGCCGACCGGAGCGCGACGCGGGCCTCGGACGAGAGCCGACAGTCGCGCCGTCGCCTGGAGGGCGAAGGGGGACGCGGGGTCATGCGCGCCTCGCGGCGGCCGCGTAGCGGTGGATGGCCTTGCGCATGCGGGTGTGCCCGAAGCAGCGGCAGAGCACGCCCGAGAGGGCGCGATCGATGTCGTCGTCGGTCGGCGCCGGCGTTCGATCGACGAGCGCCTTGGCGCTCAGGATCACGCCGCTCAGGCAGAAGCCGCACTGCGACGCCTGCTCGTCGATGAACGCCTGCTGAATCGGATGAGGCCGCTCGGGAGTGCCGAGGCCGTCGAGCGTGGTGATCTCGGTGCGCTGCACGGACTCGACCGGCGTCACGCAGGATCGGACCGCCTGCCCGCGCACAATCACCGTGCAGGCGCCGCACTGGCCGAGGCCGCAGCCAAATTTCGGACCCTTGAGGGCGAGATCGTCGCTGAGTACGAAGAGCAGCGGCGTGGCGGGATCGACGTCAACGGTGTGCGTGCGGCCGTTGACCATCAAGGTCATCTGGCTCATGGCGACTCCGGCGCGGCCCGCTTAGGACGCGGACATGCGCGCAGTCTCGCACAGACGCCCGCCGAGGCGAAGCCTCGGCCAAGAAATACTGGGCACCAGCAAGGCGGAGCCGCCGTGTCGCCTGGCGGAGCCTTGCTGGTCAGTCGCAGATGTCGGCGAGGCCCAACTGCCGGAAGAGGGCGCCGGCGAACGTCGAGCGTTCGGTGGCCGAGACGACGTGCGTGCCGGTAGAGGCCGCGCCGCACGCGTAGTAACCGGCCGCGCTGCCGCCGACCGCAACTCCGCCCACCGAGGCACCGCCAAGGGCGAAGGCGCCGATCGCGAGACCGCCGAACGCGCTCAAGAGACCGACTGACAGCCCGCCGAAGCTGACGAGCCCCGCGGCGAGGCCGCCGATTGCGACCACGCCGCGGGCATAACCGCCGATGGCGAGCACGCCGGAGGCGACGTCGCCGATGGCGATGATGCCGCGGGCGTGACCGCGCAGCTGGCGGCGGCCGGGATCGGAGCCGAGCGAGATCTCGTAGAGCGGAAGGTTGGCAATGGACCAGGTGGCTCGCCGCCTGATCCCGAGCGGCGGCAGCAGCGCGCGCTCGCGCAGCGCGGCAATCTCCGCTTCGAGCTCGTCGACCCGCCTCTCGAGATCGTGGGAACGCATCAGGCGGTCTGATGTTAGCGTCCCGTGCTCGAAACGGTCGAGCTAGGCCGTTCCCGGGTGAATGCCCATCAGCGCAGCCGCGTGCACGGATGGGTAGATCGATCTATCCGCCTTGACGCGGCACCTGCGTCGCCGTGCCCTTGAGACGCGGCAAGAGCTCGCACGGTGTCGGGCTCCACTTGGCGGCTGTGGCTTCCTTCTTGAAATTGGAGCTCACCTGATACCAGCCGCTGAGATACGTCGGATCGTCCACCTGCGTCTTGAGCACCAGCCACTGCGTACCGTCGGGTGCGGGCACGATGTCGAAGTACTCGGTGACGATCGCCTTCTCGCTCACGGGCACGCCGTTCTGGCGCAGGTACTGCGGCAGCAGGTTCGTCGTCACGATCCTCAGGCCGCCCGCACGCGGTCCGGCTGGCCCCGCCGCCCGTCCTCCACGCGCTCCGGCCGGCGCTGTGCCGGCGGCTGGTGCCGGCGCGCCCGCGCGCGCTCCGCCCGGGGCCTGGCCCACGGGGCCGCCGCGTCCCGGGGCGGGCAGATCGACCCACTCGCCGATCGCGTGCCCCTGGAGGCTGCGCGCGCCCGGCGCTTTCGACTTGTCGAAATGGACGAGGCGCGACTGCGTCCCGAGATCGAAATCCAGCTTCATCGTGTTGTCGTCGACCCACGAAATCTGCAGGCGGGTCGGCAGGCGGTTGATCGCGGCGGCGCCGAACCCCTTGCACGCCAGGCCGGCCTTCACGTCGGCGTCGGGATTCCACTGGCGCGCCAGGCGATCGCCGTCGGCGTTGAGCGGGACGCCGGTGTAGTCGCCGACGATCGGCGTGACGAACCGCCACTGCCAGTCCTCGGTGATCACCGACGCCCAGGTGCCGGTCATGTCGATTGGCGCGGCGGCGCGAGGCGCCGGCGGCACCACCGCGGGCGACGGCGCACCCTGCGCCTGCTGCGCCGCGGGCCGCGCGCCCGCGACTGCCGCGATCGTCGCGGCGACGAGGAGCCCGGAGATCGTGAGCTTCATCAGTCCACGACCTCGCCCGGCTTGTTGCCCCAGCTCCAGCCGTCCGACGGGCGCTCGATGAACATCATGAGCAGGCGGTGATCCATGGCGTTGCGCCCCGGGCGCCCGGTGATGCGCACCTTGTCGCCGATCTTGAGCGTCTTGCCGTCCACGCCGGCGCTGCGCAGCTGCGCCGCGCCGCCCCATTCGATCGCGTAGCGCTGGACCTCGCCCTTCTCGTCCTTCGCCTCGACGTGCACCCACGAGTGAGGGCTGCGAATCATCACCTGCACCAGCTCGCCTTCGATCTTCTGCTCGGTGTTGGAGTGATAGACGGCCACCTGCGAATGGTGCGCGGCGAGGCCGGTGGCGGCCAGCACGAGGCCGGCGGCGAGGGCTGAGACGATGCGGTTCATTGTGACGTCCTCCTGGCGACGCAGTCCCACGTTCAGTTCGACCCGCGGCGCGCCGGTGTTTCCGTCTGGCTGAGCGAGCGATACACGGCTTCGACGAACTGGTCGGTGGTCCAGCCCGGCGTGGCGAACAACCCGTCGTACTCGAGCGTCGGCCGCGCGGCCTTCACCTGAGCGACGGTCATCTTCTTCTTGATCATCTCCTGGACGCGGTCTTTCACCATCGTCATCCAGTTGCGGTAGTCGTCCACGTCCGATTCGTTGGACAGCCGTCCGGTGCCGGGAATCACCATCGTGCCGCCCTGCTCGTTGAAGCGCGGCACGGTGATGTCGAGGATGCGGTTGAGCGCGTCGAGGTGCCCCTGGATGCCGCCGCCGCGCTTGTCGTCGATGATCGGATAGGTGGTGGTGGAGAAGACCTTGCCGGCGGCAATCACGTCGGACCCGCGGAAGAACACCATCAGGTCGCCGTCGCTGTAGGCCTTCGGCTGAAACAGGATCTCGATCGGCTCGCCGTTGAAATAGATCTCCTTCTTCTCGGTGAAGAAGGTCGACGTCGGCAGCATGTCCTGTGGCAGCTCGGTCTCGCCGTCGGCGGTGCCGTTCATCCGGTTGAGCGTGTTCTCGTGCGCGATCAGCTTGGCGGTGGCATTGCCCGCGGGCGCGAGCTTCATCATCGCCGCGTTGCCCGCCGTGTGATTCGTGTTCACGCTCGTGTTGATCAGATACCGGAGCGGGCGGTTGCCGAAGCGGTCGCGCAGCGTCTGCGTGATCCGCTCGCTCCATGCCGCGGGTCCGGAGTCCACCAGCAGGATACCGTCGTCGCCGACCTGCGCCACGACGTTCACGTCGCCGAGGTTCAGCATGTAGATGTTGCCCTGCACGGGCAGCACACCCACCTCGCCCGCGGCAGCTGGCTTGGACTCGGGACGCACCATGCGCTCGGGTGGTCGCGAGGGCAGCTGATGCTGCGCCTCGAGGGCCGGCGCCGCGGCGCCAGCCAGCAGACACACCGCCACGAGACGGGCGAGACGTGAGGTTGCTGCCATCACTTGGCCGCCGGCTTGGCCGGCATCTCCGCCATCAGCTTGCGGAGCTTCGGAAGGTATTCCGGATAGCTGGCTTCCTTGTAGCCCTGCGTGGACTCGTACGGCACGCCGAGCGTCTCGGCGAACTCGCGATGCTCGGTGCCGAACGGCCAGGCGGGCACGTACCCCTTCGGCCAGGTGGCCACTTCGTCCACGATCTCGAAGCCGAAGCCGGGCGCGCCGACGTTCTGTCCGGGATTGATCTGGAAGTCAGTGGTTCGCGCCAGCGTTTCCTCGAGGTACACGGGATCCTCGGTGAACTGCATGATCGTCAGCTCGGTGCCGTGCCGGATGAAGTATTCGGTCATCTTCGACTTCACGCTCGACGGCACGCCATTGCGCCGGTGGTAGCCGTACTTCATGTGCGTGGTCGTCACCACGAGCATGCCGCGCTCGCAGCGCCCGGTGGAGAAGCCGTCCCAGGTGTACTCGGCGTAGTCGGGCGGATGCGGCCGGCCGTCCATCCAGATCGTCCGGTCGTTGCGGCCGTAGACGCCGTCGAGCGTGTAGCCGATGAACTGCCGGGAGGTCGGATCGACGAACTTGGCGATGCGCACGTTCGGTCCCGGGCCGCGCATGATGTACATCGCCGGGTGGGGAATGGCCTGCTGCGTCGGGAGCGACAGGAGCGACGCGCTCCAGTGCCGCGCGAACTGCCTTCCGGCGTCGTTGAGGGCGAAGCCGGTGTAGTCGCCGAGATTCGTGCCGAGCAGGACACGGTCTTCGGTGTCCTCGCGCGACCGCGCGCCCCATTCGCCCGAGACGTCGCAGTTGGTCTGCAGCGCCGGCGCCGCGGCGGGTGCCGCCGGCGGTTGCGCCGCCGGCTGTTGCGCCGAGAGCGATACAGCGGCGGCCGCGAAGGCGCCCATCACGATTGCCGCCAGTTGAACTCGTCCGTTCATGTTTTCTCCGCGTTCTTCCCTAAGCCTTAAGCCCTCAGCCCTAAGCCGACGTTACTTCGCCGGTGGGCCACCAGGGCCGGCACCCCTTCCGCGGCCTCCTCCAGGCCCGCCCTCGCCGATCGGCTGGCCGCCGACCCCGAGGCCGTCCTGCACCGGCCGGCGGGCGCGCGTGATGCCCTTGGCGAGATCGGCCGCGAGCGCCGCGTCCTCCGCGCGCTCGGCGCCGAGTGACTGGCGGATGGCGTAGTTGCCTTCGTGGCAGTCGTAGGGCAGCAGGTTGCCGCCGTCGAGCGGCGTGAGCGGCAGGGACAGCGTGAACGGCTTGACGTAGGTCACCGGGTCATCCACGGTGATCTGGTACTGCAGGATGTCGTTTGCCACGCGCTTGAAGCGCTCGGTGATCTTCATCTTGTCGCTGTGGCGCAGCCCGTTGCCGTTGGGGCCGATGCTCGTCTTGTCGGTGAGGTTCGTCGTTTCCACCACCAGCTCGTCGCCTACCCAGCGGGCGCGTGAATCGCCGAGGTACTGACGGATGGATGGCGAGAGGTGCTTGCGCCCGTCGGTGTAGAAGACGCGGGTGTCGTGGATCATCTCGTAGCTGATGGCCACCATGCCCGGCGCCTGCACGATGCGGTTGCCGTTGCCGTAGACGACGCGCAACACCGAGCCGACGATGCCGCGCGTGATGCAGCGATCGTAGAGGGTGAAATCCTCCGTGGACTCGAACGGCCCGTTGCCGAACGTGCCCTGGTCGCGCGGGGCGCGGCGCTTCTCGGCCTCGGGGGTGAACGCGGGCGTACGGCCGTCGGGAGGATCGACGACGATCGACGTCTGGCGGAAGGCGCGACGGGCGAAATCGCCGCGGAAGGAGCCGACCGCGTTCTCGGCGTTCTTGACGCCGTTTTCGATCTGTTTCTGCCGCGCCGCGAACTGCTCGTCGGTCTGGTAGAGCGCGTTGCCAAGCGCCTGCGGACGGGAGGTCGGAATGCCGCCGGTGTCGTCGCTCGACCACACGCCCTGCAGATCGGGGTCGCCCCAGGGCGTCCGCGGCACCGTGTAAGGAATCGCGGCTCCGCCGTTGTAGGCCGTAATCACCAGGGCCGGGGCCCCGGCCTGACCCGTCACGGGCATCGTGGCCGCGGCCGCGAACATCGCGGCGCCGCCCACCCCCACCAGCAGTCGTCTCATGCCCACCCCTTCAGTGAATGCCGTCTCGCCTCTATACGGTTGTCGCCGCCAGCGCGTTACCCCAAGGCCCACGTCCCAAGGCCGACACGCGCCTCGCTCAGTTCTCTTCAGCCGGGCGAGGCGCCGCCGGGAGTCCTCCCCCCGGGGTAGCACCTTCTTGTGCGGGGCGACGCGCCCGGACGATGCCCTTGGCCAGATCGGCAGCCAGGGCCGCGTCCTCGGTGCGCTCGGCGCTGAGCGAGTTCTTCACCGCGCCGTTCCCCTCGTGGCACTCGTAGGGCAGGATCACGCCGCCCGAGAGCGGGGTCAGCGGCATCGACATCGTGAACGGCGCCTTGTAGGTGACCGGATCGTCCACGGTGAACTGGTACTGGACGACGTCCTCGGCGACGCGCTTGAAGCGCTCGGTGATCGTCATCTTGTCGCTGTGGCGCAGTCCGTTGCCGTTGCCGCCGATGCTGGTCTTGTCGGTGAGATTCGTCGTCTCCACGACCAGTTCGTCGCCTTCCCAGCGGGCGCGCGAATCGCCCAGGTACTGACGGATGTTCTGCGACAGGTGCCGCCGGCCGTCGGTGTACAGAATGCGCGTGTCGTGGATCATCTCGTAGCTGAACGCCACCATGCCCGGCCCCTGCACGATGCGGTTGCCGTTGCCGTAGACGACGCGCAGCACCGAGCCGACGATGCCGCGCGTGATGCAGCGGTCGTAGAGCGTGAAGTCCTCGAACGTGTTGAAGGGGCCGTTGCCGAAGGTGCCGCGATCCCGCGGCGCGCGCCGCTTCTCGGCCTCGGGGGTGACGGCGGGCTGGCGTCCGTCCGGCGGATCGACGATGAGCGACGTCTGCCGGAAGGCGCGCTGCGCGTAGTCGTTGCGGAACGAGCCGATGGCGCTCTCGCCGCGCCGGATCCCGTCGGCCACCTGCTTCTGCCGTGCCGCCCACTCGTCGTCGGACTGATAGAGCGTGTTGCCGAGCGCCGCGGGCCGTTCGCGCGGAATGCCCGCCGTGTCGTCGCTCGACCACACCCCCTGCAGATCCGGCTCGCCCCACGGCGTCTTCGGCGCCGAGTAGGGGATCGGCGCGCCGCCGTTATAGGCCGTGATCACGAGCGGCGGTGCCGCCGCCTTCTGCGTAGACACCTGAAACGGCATCAGCCCCACGAAGGCCGCGGCCGCCGACACGGTAACGACGAGATGTTTTGTCATGCCGTAAGCCCTAAGTCTTAAGCCCTAAGCCTTGCTAGTTTCCCTCGACAGGTGGAGCTTCCGGGCGGTTCGGGACCGGCACCTGCACGGCGCGGCGCGGGCGCTTGATGCCCTTGGCCAGATCCTCGGCCAGCGCCTTGTCCTCGGCTCGCTCGGCGCTGAGCGCGTTCTTCATGCCGTAGTTGCCTTCGTGGCACTCGTAGGGCAGCAGCATCTCGCCGCGCAGCGGCGTCAGCGGCATCGAGATCGTGAACGGCGCCACGTAGGTCTTCGGATCGTTCACCGTGACTTCGTACTGGATGACGTCGGCGCCCACCCGCGTGATGCGTTCGGTGATCTTCATGTCGGCGCTGTGGCGAAGCCCGTTGCCGTTCGGGCCGACGCTCGTCTTGTCGGTGAAGTTCGTCGTCTCGACCACGAGCGTGGGCCCCTCCCAGCGGCCGCGTGCGTCGCCGAGGAACTGGCGCACGCCGCTGCCGAGGTGCGGGCGGCCGTCGGTGTAGATCACGCGCGTGTCGTGCACCATCTCGTAGGTGATGATCACCATACCCGGCGCCTGCACGATGGTGTTGCCATTGCCGTACGGCACGGGCAGCACGCCGCCGACGATGCCGCGCGTGATGCAGCGGTCGTAGAGCGTGAAGTCTTCGAACGTGTCGAACGGTCCGTCGCCGAACGTGCCGCGGTCGCGGGACGCGCGGCGGGTCTCGGCGTAGGGCGTGAAGGCCGGGTAGCGGCCGTTGGCCGGGTCCACGATGAGCGACGTCTGGCGCCAGGTTCTGGTGCCGACGTCGTTCCGGAACGAGCCCACGTCGTTGTCGGCGCGCGTGCGGGCCTGCTCGTCGCGCTTGGCGCGCTCGGCAAACTCCTGATCGGTGAGGTAGAGCCGGTCGCCGAACTGCTGCGGCCGAACGGTCGGGACGCCGCGCATGTCGTCGCTCGTCCATGTGCCCTGCAGATCAGGGTCGCCCCACGGGGTACGCGGCGCCTCGTAACTGATGCTCGTCGCGCCGTTGAGCGCGGTGATGGCGACGTGAGGTGTGCGCGGCTGCGCCGAGGCGAGCGCCGGCGCCAACAGCGCCGCGCCAAGCGAAAGAGCAATTGCCAGCCGACGACGCATGGGCCCCTCCTTGGTTGCCGCCGCCGGGCGGCGATCGGCGCGTATTATACGGCTTCCGTATAGACGATCACCGGACGGGCCGCTTTCAGACGAGTGTCGAGACCACCGACCACCCGAGCAGCGCGCTGACGATCGACCAGGAGGCTCGGCGCCGCCAGCCGGCGGTTTCGGCCAGGCGCGCGCCGGTCAGCACCGCGGCCGGCAGGATCGTCGTTTCCACCCAGATCCAGCTCACCGCATCGAGCCGGCCCGGTGGATTGCCGGGTTGGATCAGCGAGAACAAGACGAAGACGAACCCGAACTGGATCACGAGGAACCGCTGCAGGTCGTCGCCCACCCGCCGCGCCGCGACGGTGAAGACGACGGCCCCCAGCAGCACCAGCCCGAGCAGCGGGTTGACCGACCGGTACTCCGGCGTGTGGTCCGGTGGCGTCACACCCGTCAGCTGGCGCGCCGCGGCCTGCGCCAGCGGCTTCATGTAGAACATCGTGGGGTACGGAGAAAGCGAGACGCCGCCGAACCGGCTGAAGTGATCGGCATAAGTCGCTTGCCGGACCTCCTCGCCCGCGTAGTTCACCACCCTCTCCTTGCGCGTCTGGGCGTTCCAGTACAGATCGGGCGAGATGCAGGCCACGAACAGCACCGACGCCAGGTAGGGATGGGGTGTACGGAGCCATCGGCGCTGGCCGCTGGTCAGCAGTGCGAGGAAGAAGATCGGCATGACCAGCGCCGAGTGTTCCTTCGCATAGAAAGCCAGGCCGGCTGATACCGCCGCGGCATAGATGAACGCCGCCCGCTGCGTCCGCAGGAAGCGGGCGTACGCATACATCGCCACCGTCACGAGCAGCAGATGCGGAACGTGCGCGGTGGCACGCGCCGAGACCCCCAGGTAGTACCCGTTGAACGCCAGGAGCGCGGCGGCCCACCGCGCCGCGATCGGTCCAAGCGTGTCCACGCTCAGCGAGTAGATCAAGACGATGAGGACGAGTCCCAACAACAGGCTCAGCATGCGGTAGCCCGCGGCATTGCGGCCGAAGAACTCGCCGCTGGCCTTGACGACATAGGCGGGCAGTGCCGGGTGATTCTCGCCGCGCAGCGGCAGGTGCACCTGGCCCGCCCGCAACGAGATCGTTCGTGCCAGAGGGATGGCCGTGTTGATTTCGTCGTGCACGTACCGCTCGGTCGTCGCGAGCCACAGCCGGGCGAGGCCGGCCACGAGCAGGATGCAGAGGAACGGAACGTCGCGCGTCCAACGGGCGCGGCGCAGGCCGAGCACGGCCGTTGCGAGCAGGGCGGCAGCCGCGCCCGCAATCAGCACCCGCTGCGGCAGCTGCGCCAGGCGGCGCGCGGGCATCGTGAGCGCCAGGAGCGGCGTCAGCACCGCCGCGACGACGAGAAGACGGCGCCCGAAGATCCGAGCGTGCTCCTTCATACGCCGGCGTCGCGCGCCTGTCGCTGCCAGCGTCGAGCCTCCTGCACGACCGAGGCGAGATACGGCCGCATGACCGGCAGGCCGAGGAGCGGCGGCAGGAGGTTGCGCGTGGAGACCAGCACCGCCAGGGCCGCCGCCGTCTCCGGCGCCATGTACGGCGCCATCACGACGACGAGCGCCACGTCGCGCGCGCCGAGTCCGGCGACGGTCAACGGGAACTGGCCCGCCAGGAGGGCGATGGCCGCCAGGGTGAGGCACGCGGCGAAGGGCACCGGCGCCGACAACGTCACCGTGAACAGCCAGATTTGAAACAGGTGGACCAGCCAGAGCACGAGCGAGAACAGGAGGATCCAGCGGCGGCGGCCTCGCAGGATGGCGAGGAGGTCGGGCCAGCCGTCGGCAAGACCTCGCAGCTTCCGCAGGCGTCCCGTGCCCGGCAGTACGCGAGCGGTGATGGCCTTCCAGGCCGTGGCCGCGCGCATCGACACCAGCAGGGTGCCGAAGGCCGCCTCGAGCACCAGCAACGGGACGATCGCCGCCGACCAGCCGCGCGGGAGGGGGCTGCCGGCGGCCACCCACCCGAGCAGACACCAGAAGAGCAGGCCGAACATGTCGCTGACCCGCTCGTAGACGATCACGGCCACCGCGGCGCCGGCGGACGTGGGGCTCCGCCGCGCCACGAAGTAGCTCTTGATCAGATCGCCGGCCTTGAGCGGCACGAACACGTTGAGCGCCGACGCCGCCAGGGTGAGGCGCGTCGCCTCGGCGAGCCCCGGGAGTGCGCCAGGCGGTGCCACCCACAAGAAACGAAGGGCGCGCAGCACGGTGATCGGAACGATCAGCCCGACCGACACGACCAGCCAGAGCGGGTCGCTCCTCAGCAGTGCCTCGCCAGTCAGCCGTACGTCGAGACTTCGATAGAGCCCGAACAGGAGCGCTGCGCTCACGGCGATGCTCGCGACGCGGGCGCCGTACCGTTTCCATCCGCCAGCGGCAGCGGTGTCGGCGGGGGCCGCCGCGACCGGGTGCGTCTCAGCGGCCATGCTCACCCGCCGGCTCGATGAGCGCGCGGGTGGCGGCCCGTACGTCGGCGCCCACGCCGTCCTGTGACTTGAAATACGCGGCGTCGTATCGAGCGAACCGCGTGGCCCAGCAGGTGGTGAAGAACGAGACGGCGGCCTGCGGATCCAGATCGCGGATGGCGGCCAGCGGCGGATGCACGACGCCGGCGGCGACGAAGCCGTACTGATCCGAGCGGCTTTCCGAATAGACGCCCAGGTCCCGGACGGCGATTGTGGGGATGCCCATCTTCATCACCGGCAGGTGCACGTTGCTGTTCTCGTCGCCGATCACCCAGTCGCATTGGTGCGCAGCGTCCTGCACCGTGCCGTGACGCGGCGTCTCGACGATGTCGCTCACGTCGTCGAACAGGCGCGTCAACCGTGGAGGCTCGAGCATGCTCGGATGCCAGCGAATCACGATCCGTCGGGCGCGGTAATAAGTCCGGCAGTCTTCGACGAGCGCCGCCAGCGTGACCCACGAGATGGCTTTCGGGGGAAAGATGCCGATCGCCGGATTGGGCCGCAACAGCCGGGTTGCGTCCATCGCATGCGAGTCGCCCTCGACACCGGCGAGCACGACCGCGCCCTTGATCGGTCCCTTCAGCCGTCGCGCGTCGACGGCGGCTTCGCCCTCGAGAATCGACAGGGTGAAATCCAGCGCAGGCGTGATCGCCGTGGGGTAGGCGTGCGCGACGAAGATCTGTGGAATCCCGAGCGTGCGCGCGGCGAGCGCAAACCCCATCTCTTCGGGATGGGAGTCGCTCGACACCAGAATGGCCGCGGGCCTCGCCGCGGCCAGGATCCCCTTGGAGCGCGAGTACCAGGCGATGGCGCCGGCGGCGCGGCACGACACCAGGAATCCGTACTGCCGGTCGAGCCAGCGGATGATGCGCAGCGACTCGACGACGCGCCGCCGCGAGAGCAGCAGGGCGGTGCCGCTGAACACCGATCGCGTCAGCAGCGCGCCGGCCCCGGTACGGACCCAGGCGCAATCCGCGGGGCCGATCCAGCCGGCGATCCGCGCCACCTGTTGCCGCGCGTTCGCATGCGTCGCCACCATCAGCACTCGCGCGCCCCGGGTGCGCGGACGCGCGACACGGAGGAACGACGCGAACCCGTAACATGAGATGAGCAGGGCCGAGGCCCAGGAACCGGCGATGCGCTCGTGAAGCTTGAAGGCCAGCCGCACCGGCCGGTGCGCGTGCACCAGCCTGGCGAACAATGCCTGCCGCGCGGGGTCGGAATCGACGCGTATTACCAGGCGAACGACGCGGAGGAGTTGAACGTTCACCGATGCCGGGACGCGCGTATTATACGCAGCGATGACTCGGCCGCGGCCGGCTCCACAATAGAATTCGGGGCGCCAGCGGTGTTTTGGATAAGGGAGGGGCATGCGTAGATTTCGTGGTTCTCTGGTCCTTGTCGGCGTGTTGGCCGCAGCCGCGGTCGGGTCGGTAGTTGCGCAATCGGGGCGGAGCGGGGCCGGCTCGAAGGCGAAGCCCTACACCACGTGGACGGCCTATGGCGGCGGCGCGCACTCGTCGCAGTTCACCGCGCTTACGCAGATCAACAAGGCGAACGTGTCGCAGCTCCAGGTGGCCTGGACCTACCCGGTGAACGGCAACATCACGTTCAACCCGATCGTGGTGGACGACGTGATG
This sequence comes from Vicinamibacterales bacterium, assembly GCA_035646375.1. Lineage (GTDB taxonomy): Bacteria > Acidobacteriota > Vicinamibacteria > Vicinamibacterales > UBA2999 > DASYRM01. Next base: position 9,658 of record DASRPM010000361.1, on the reverse strand, counting down.
TACGTGCAGGGCTCGGGCAACGCCATCGTGGCGCTCGACGCCGCGACCGGCAAGGAGATCTGGACGCACCCGAACCAGGGCGGGATTGGCGGGCGCGGCATGAACTACTGGGAGAGCGCGGATCGCTCCGACCGTCGCCTGATCTACCTGAACCAGGGCAACATCACCGCGCTCGACGCGCGCACGGGCCAGACGATCACGTCCTTCGGCAAGAACGGCCGCGTGGACCTGCGTACGGCGCTGTGGCGCGACGTCCGCAACCCGCTCCAGACGAGCAACCCCGGCCGCATCTACGACGACATCATCATCATGTCGCTGCCGGCGCAGGGCGCCGGCTACGAGGCCAACCCGGCCGACGTGCAGGCCTACGATGTGCGCACCGGCAAGGTGCGCTGGGTGTTCCACACGATTCCGCTGCCGGGCGAGTTCGGCTACGACACCTGGCCCGACGGCGCGTTCAAGACGGCGGGTGGCGTCCACAACTGGTCGGAGCTGACCGTGGACGAGCAGAACGGTATCGTCTTCATCCCGACGGGAACGGGCCGCTTCGACTTCTACGGTGGCAACCGCCAGGGCGCGAACCTGTTCGCAAACAGCATCGTGGCGCTCGACGCGAAGACCGGGCGCCGCCTCTGGCACCAGCAGCTCGTGCACCACGACCTGTGGGACTTCGATCTGCCGCAGGCGCCGAAGCTCCTCACGTTGCGCCAGAACGGCCGCACCATCGAAGCGGTGGCGCAGGCCACGAAGATGGGGTTCGTGTTCGTGTTCGAACGCAAGACCGGCAAGCCGGTGTTCCCGATCGAGGAGCGCCCGGTGCCGCAGACCGACGTGCCGGGTGAAGTGAGCTGGCCGACGCAGCCGTTCCCCACCAAGCCGGCGCCGTTCTCGCGCCAGTCGTTCACCGAGAAGGACGTCAACCCGTTCCTGCCGCCGGCCGAGCTCGAGGCGATGAAGGCCCGGGTGCGCAACGCGCGCAACGAGGGGCTCTACACGCCGCCGAGCATCCGCGGCTCGATATCGATGCCGGGCCACAACGGCGGCGCCAACTGGGGCAGCACCGGAGTCGATCCGCTCCGCGGCGAGATGTACGTCGTGGCCAAGAACATGCCGGTGATGAACCGGCTCATTCGCAGCAACGAGGAACCCACCGCCGGCGGCGCGCTTGGCGGCGGCCCGCCAAGCCCGATCATCACGCCCGAGGAAGAGAAGAAGCTGATTGCCGAGGCGAAGGAGGCGCTGGCGAAGGGGCCGGTGCGCTACACCTCGCCGTACGACTTCATGCAGAGCCCGACCAACGGGATGACGGCCATCGGGCCGCCGTGGTCGCAGCTCACGGCGTACGACCTCAACACCGGCGAGATCAAATGGCAGGTGCCGGACGGCGGCGTCACGCCACCGCCGGGATCGAACGTCAACATCCCGGCCGACTCCGGCGCGCACATGCCGCGCGGCGGTCCGCTCGTGACCGCGGGCGGCCTGGTGTTCGTGGCCACGGCGTCGGACCGCACCATTCGCGCCTACGACCGCGACAACGGCAAAGTGGTGTGGAAGACCGATCTGCCCACCGGTTCGGAGGGCGTGCCGGCGTCGTACGAATCCGGCGGCCGGCAGTTCATCGTGTTCCCGGTGGCGGCCGGACAGGGGCTGTTCCCGATCCGCTTCGGCGGGCCCGGTCCCGCGGCGGCACCCTCGCAGGCGCCCGCCGGTCCCGAGGGCGCCGCGGCGGCCGGGCAGGGCCGCGGGCGCGGAGGGCGCGCCGGCGGACCGCCGTCGCAGCCCGGTGCCTACATCGCATACGCGCTGCCGCGGAAGTAGACGATGCAGCGCAGTTCATTTGTCCTTGGTGTCGGGGTGCTGGCGGCCGCCCTGTCGGCCGCCACGCTCCTGCTCGCGCAATCGCCGCCCGCGGCGGGCGGCGCGGGTGACTGGCCGCTCTACAACCGCGATCTGGCCGGGACGCGCTACTCGCCGCTGAAGGAGATCACCGCCTCCAACGTGTCGAAGCTGGCGCCGGCGTGGTCCTACACACTGCAGGCGGGCGGATCGAGCGCGGTGCCGCTCGTCGTCGGCGGCGTGATGTACGTGCCGAGCGGCGGCCGCGTGGTGGCACTCGACGGCGCGAGCGGAAAAGAGAAGTGGGTGTTCGAGGTGCCGCCGCCTCCGGGCGCGGCGCCGGGACGCGGCGGCCGCGGCGGCGCCGCCGCCGGACGTCCGTCGCAGCGCGGGCTCGGCTACTGGCCGGGCGCCGGCAGCGAAGCGCCGCGAATTCTCTTCCTGGCGGGCAACCGTCTGATGGCGCTCGACGCCGCCACGGGAACGCCGGTCGCGAGCTTCGGCACGAGCGGCGTCGTGGAGATCGGCGTCCCCTACAACGGGACGCCCACCGTGGGCCGTAACGTCGTGGTGATTGGCGCCAACGTCAACGAGGTGCCGCAAGGGCCGCCCGGCAATCCGCGCGCCTACGACGTGCGCACGGGCAGGAAGCTGTGGGAGTTCCAGACCGTTCCCAAGGCGGGCGAGAAATTCAACGACACATGGGGCGACGGCTGGAAGGATCGCTCCGGCACGAACATGTGGGGCTTCTCGGCGCTCGTCGACGCGACGCGGGGCCTGGTGTACCTGCCGATTGCCGGACCGGCCGCCAACTACTACGGCGGCGATCGTCCAGGCAACAACCTCTTCGCCAACTCCGTCGTCGCGCTCGACATCGAGACCGGCGCTTACAAGTGGCACTTCCAGACCGTCCATCACGACATCTGGGATCACGACTTTCCCTCGGTGGGGAGCCTGGTCGACATTCGTCAGGGCGGAAGGACCGTCCCGGCGCTCGCGCACATCGGCAAGACCGGCTACATGTTCATTCTCGATCGCGTGAGCGGGAGGCCAGTGTTCGGCGTCGAGGAGCGGCCGGTGCCGAAGGGCGACGTGCCCACCGAGTGGTATTCGCCCACGCAGCCGTTCCCGGTGAAGCCGGCGCAGCCGATGGTGCGGGTCTCGTTCGACAAGGAACGCGACATGGTGCGCGCCGAAGACACCTCGCCCGAGCACGTCGCGGAGTGCCAGGCGCTCTACGACAAGAGCGGCGGCTTCTACAACGCCGGCCCGTTCACGCCGTTCAAGTATCACGAGGACGGCACGCCGCCGAAGAGCACGATTACGTTCCCGGGTGGCACCGGCGGTGTGAACTGGGGCGGCACGGCCGCGGACCCTACGACGGGCCTGGTCTACATGAACGCGCACGACACATCGCTCGTCGGCTGGGTGGAGAAGAAGAAGCCGGGCGTCACCTATTCGTTCGAGGCCGTCGGCTCCGAGCAGGCGTACGACCGCGCGAGCGTGAACGGGCTGGGCCCGTTCTTCACCTTCAGCGCGCCGCTCAAGGACGCGAACGGCAAGGTGCTGGCGCAGAGCGTGCCGTGCCAGCGTCCGCCGTGGGCGCACCTGATCGCGGTGAACGCCAATACGGGTGAGGTGGCGTGGAAGTCGGTGCTCGGGCTCACCGAAGCCCTGCCCGAAGGCAAGCAGCTCACGGGCAACAGCGGCAGCGCCGGTCCCAGCGTGACCGCCGGCGGCCTCGTGTTCGTGGGCGCCACCAACGATCGCCGCTTCCGGGCCTTCGACGCGAAGACGGGCAAGGAGATCTGGAGCGCGACGCTCGAGCGCAACGCGAACGCCAATCCGATGTCGTATCAGGGCGCCAACGGCAAGCAGTACGTGGCCGTCGTCGCGACCGACACCGTGCGCGTCTTCGCCTTGCCGTAGCGGCGCTTTCGCAAGGGGCGGCCCGACTAGCTGCGGTTGGGGCGTACGGAACGGGCGATGCTGCACCAGTGCATCGGGTCCTCGTAGCCGGTCACGCCCCACCGGGCCTTGTGCGCGGCGCCGCAAGCCAGCGTTTTCACCTTGCTGAAGTCGATGTCGTCGTACCGCTGACCCCACAGACAGCCCGACCCGTCGTACGACGCGCACACCGGATCGCCGTCCGGCGTGATGGTGAACACCAGGATGCCGGCATTCGGTGGCGGGAAGTCGTAGTACGGCCACCGCGCGCGATGCTCGGCCGCCGCGGCGGCCTCCACACGTCTCGCGGCGTCGGCCTGTGCCTTGACCTCGGCCTCGCGATCGCCGGCGGGTGACGGAGTGGGCGCAGGTGCCGGCGCGGCAGGCCCGGGGAGTGGCGAAGCCTCCGGCGCCACCGTCCCGCTGGCGGCGCTCGAGCCGCTCGACGGTCCCAGGTAGAAATAGCCAGCGACGAGCAGCACCGCCGCGGCGACGACGGCCGCCAGCAGCAGGCTCCGCCCTTTGGTGGCGGGCGCCTCGGCGGCGCGCGCCGCTGGCGCGGACGCCGGCGGCGCCGATGCGGGCACGTCCACGTAGGGCCGCAGTTGGTTCGCCAACACCTGGACGTCCGACTCCCAGCGGGCGTGCGTCACTTCGAGCGCGCTGCGATACACGAGGTCGGCCATGTCCGGCGGCAACTGGTCGGCCCGCGGCATCTGCGCGCCGTGCACCAGCACCGGTACCACCGGGATGTCGCGCTTCAACGCGGCGGCGGTTTCGAGCCGCACGAAGTCGTGCGGGTCCTCGAGACGGCGACGTCCTGAGCTGTCGCTGACGTCAGTCCAGCTCTTGCCGATGACGGCGAGCAGCACGCCGCACGTCGACACCTGCTCGTCGATGGCGCTGCGGAAGTCGCGGCCGGCCTTGAGGCCGGCGACGTCCATGAAGACCGACTGCGGCCCGAAGATGCGGCCCAGGTCGGTGAACAGGCGTCCGGCCTGTCCTTCGGAGTCTTCGCGGCGGTAGCTGATGAAGATCGCGCGCATCGGTCCTCCCCGTTGGTTAACGACGAAGCCGGCTCGATCGAACCGAGGCTCCCCATTTTAGGGGGGCCGCCGCCTTCCAGGGGCAGGGTAGACTCACCCGCCAGGGGAGGCCACGTGAACAAGAAGTGGTGCACGACGTGGGGGATAGCCGGGGCGTTCGTCGCCTCGGGCGCGCTGGCGCAGACGGCCTTCACCGTCACACAGGCCGACGTCGAGGAGATCCGGAGTCTCAGCGCACGGTACGCGACGATGCTCGGAACGTGCCAGGCCGAGGCGTACGCGGGTCTCTTCACGCCCGACGGCATCTTCTACAGCGGCTTCCGCGGCAGCATTCAGGGCACCGGCGCGCTCGTCGCGCTGGTGAAGTCCGAGCGCCACTGCCAGCCCGGTGCGGAACGGCCCGCGAGGCCCGGTGGGGGCGCGGGCGCGCCCGCGCTGCAGTTCGGCTCCATCGAGTCCACCGCCCGGGCCGCGAAGATGACCGTGACGCTGCCCAATAACGGCGGCGCCTACGAAGACACCTACGCCAAGACCCCGGGCGGGTGGCGGTTCCTGAACCGCTCGTACTACACGCCGGCCGAAGTGACGGCGCGAGCAAGCGGCAAGCTGTCGCTGTCGCCGCAGGACGTGCTGGACATCCAGCAGCTCGTCGCGCGCTACGGCTACGTGCTCGACAACGGCGCGGAAGGCGGCAAGGCCTACGCGGACCTCTTCACCGACGACGGCGTCTTCGCCAGCCCGCAGGCCACCGTCTCGGGCCGCGAGGCGCTGCTGAAGTTCGCGTCGGGCCATCGCCCGGGGCAGGGCCCCGCCTACGTCCGCAACTTCGCCACCAACGTGAAGCTCGAACCCACGGCCGGCGGGGCGCGCGGCCGCGTCTACGCGGTGGTGATCGCGATCGGCGAGAACAACCAGCCGAGCTCGGTGTTCACCGGCGGCCATTTCGAAGACACCTACGCGAAGACGCAAGCCGGCTGGCGCTTCAAACGCCGGCAGTTCGTCCCGAACGAGGGCGGCCCGACGAGCAACGTCGGCAAGCCGACCGGGCCCGCCGCGCGCTGAGGAGACGACCATGCGTATCTCTCGAATCCTCGTCATCGCCACCGTGCTCGCGGCTGCGAGCCTGAGCGGCGCCGCGCAGACCAACACGCAGTTCCTGCCGCTGACGCCGATGGATCGCATCGAGATCCAGCACCTCATCGCGCGCTACGCCTATGCGCTCGATACCGGCGGCCGCAACGGCTACGACTACGCCGATCTCTTCACCGCCGATGGCGTGTTCGTGGGGATGAACCAGGGGCCCACCGGACGCTCCTATCACAATCACGACACGCTGGCGTCGCTGGCGCGCGAGGGCTCGCGCAACCCGAACTACGTGAGCCACTTCATCACCAACGTGGTGCTCGAGGCGACGCCCGGCGGCGCGAAGGGGACCGAGTACGCGATCATCGGCGACTTCGGCGCCAACGGCTCCACTGACGGAAAATGGACGCATGGGGGACGCTACGAGGACACCTACGTGAAGACGCCGGACGGCTGGCGCTTCAAGACGCGCGTCTTCTACGCGTCCGAGGGCGGACCGACGCCGAAGCAGCTGCAGAACGATCCGTTGAAGGCGCCCGCGGGGCCGGCGGCCGGCCCCAGCGATCCAGCGCCCGCGCCGGTGCCGAAGCCCTCCGGGCTGCGGCGCCTGACCGCCGAGGACTACATCGAGATCCAGCAGCTGGTCGTGTCGTATCCCTACGCGCTCGACACGGCGGCGAACAACGGCTTCGACTATGCCGATCTCTTCGCGCCCGACGGCGAGTTCATCCGCCCGCCGACGAAAGGGCGCGACAACCTGGCCAAGCTGGCGCTCGATCAGCCGCACGGCGCCAACTACGTGCGGCACTACCTGGCCAATCAGCTCATCGAGCCCACGGTCGACGGCGCCGTCGGCAAGCAGTACCTCGTCGTGATCGACGTGGGCGAGAACGGCAAGCCGAGCACGCTCTTTCTCGGCGGGCATTACGAGGACGTCTACACGAAGACCGACGCGGGCTGGAAGTTCAAGCGCCGCGAGTTCATCCCGTCGCGGAAGCCGTAACCCCTCGGGCACCCGAGCCGGCTTAAGCCTCAAGCCTTAAGCCGGGTATATTTCGTGCCTGATGACCGAGCACCAAACCCCGGTTCTGGTCGCCGGCGGCAGCCTCGTCGGCATGTTCATGGCCGCGCTGCTCGCACGGGAGGGCGTTCGGCCGCTCGTCGTCGAGCGGCATCCGGGCAGCGCCATTCATCCGCGCGCCGCGATGATCTACCAGCGCACGATGGAGATCATCCGCAGCCTCGGCATCGAGGATTCGGTGCGACAGGAGTCGTACCGGCGCTTCGAGCCCGACGGCGCCATCATGTCGGTCGAGTCGATCGCTGGCAACGAGCTGAACTGGGACATCCCGACGCTCAACGAGTTCGTCAAGGATCTGAGCCCTACCGAGCGCCTCTTCATCACGCAGAACGCCCTCGAGCCGATGCTGGGCCCGCGCGCCCGGGAACTCGGTGCCGACATCCGCTTCAACACCGAGCTGGTGTCGTTCGCGCCGGACGCTGACGGCGTCAGCGCGGTGATCCGCGATCGCGCGACGAAGGACGAGACGCGTGTCCGCGCCGCCTGGTTGATCGGCGCCGACGGCAACCGCAGCATGGTGCGCCAGCAGCTCGGCATCGAAATGCGAGGCCGCGGCGTGCTGTCCAAGAGCATCACCATCTACTTCCGCGCCGACATCGCGCCGCTCATGCGCGGCCGCAACCTGAGCGTCATCATGGTGCGGAACGAGCGGTTCCGCGGCTTCTTCCGCCTCGAGAAGCCGTTCGAGTCCGCCTTCCTCGTGGTCAACTCGATTGGCGATCCCGCGGCGCCGGTCTCCGACACGTGGAACCTGAGCGAGACAGAGTGCCTGGAGCTGGTCAAGTCGGGGCTTGGCGTCGATACGCCGGTGACGATCGACAGCATCCAGAAGTGGGAGTGCATGGCGGATGTCGCCGATCGCTTCCGCGACGGCCGGGTGTTCCTGGCGGGCGACGCGGCGCATCTGATGCCGCCGTACGGCGGCTTCGGCGGCAACACCGGCATCCAGGACGCGCAGAACCTCGCCTGGAAGCTGGCGTTGGTGCTGCAGGGGCGGGCCGATCCCGCACTGCTCGACACCTACGAGACGGAGCGGCGTCCGGTGGCGGCGATGACCGCCGCCCAGGCGCACACGCGCTACGTGCTGCGCGGCGCGCCGCACCTGACGCCGGGCGGCATGGCGCCGTTCATCAACGACGCGCACATCGATCTGGGCTACCGCTACCGGTCGGCGGCGATTGTCACCGAACCGGGTGACGACGGCGCGCTGACCGAAGATCCACGGCAGATGCGCGGCCGTCCGGGCACGCGGCTGCCGCACGTCGTCCTCGAACGTGACGGCGCGGCGGTGTCGTCGATCGACCTTGTGGCTGGCGGGTTTGCGCTGTTTGCCGGTCCTGACGCGCGCGAATGGGTCGGCGCGGCCACCCGTGCCGCGGGCGATGCCAGCCTGGTGTGCCCGGTGTTTCAGATGGGTGCGTCTTGTGACGCAGTCGGCATTTCGCCGTCGGGCGCGGTGTTCGTCCGGCCGGACAACGTCATCGCGTGGCGCGCGGTCGCGGCCGGCTCGGCGCCGGATGCGACGATGGCGCGGGTGTTCGGCGCCATGCTTGGCCGCGCCGCCCTCGCGGGCTAGAGTACGAGTATGCGGCAGACATCATGGTGCGTGGCCGTCGTGGCCGGACTACTTCCGTTGACGGCGTCGGCCGTACGGGCCCATCACTCGTTCGCCGCTGAATACGACGCGAACCAGCCGATCACGCTGCAGGGGCAGATCGCGCGCATCGACCTCGTCAACCCGCACGCATGGCTGTATCTCGAGGTAAAGGACGCCGACGGCAAAGTGGTGCGATGGAACGTCGAGATGGGGGCGCCGAACAACCTGATTCGCCGCGGCGTCACCAAGGCGACGCTGCCCATCGGTGAAACCGTGACCGTCGATGGCTACAAGGCCAAGGACGGCAGCCCCACGGTGAACGGGCGTCAGATCAAGATGTCGGATGGCCGCACGCTCTTCACGGGTTCGTCCAACACCGGCGCGCCCGCCGACAACAAGTAGGGCCTAGAAGAAGAACTGGCGCGACAGCCAGGTCTTGCACTGATACCAGCGCCCATCCATCTGCTGGAACACCTGCAGGTAGAAGTCGTGATCGGTCCGGGTTTCAACCGGCGGGTCGAAGCCCGCGAGATCGGCGGGGGAGAGCGGCACACAGACGGGCCGAAGCAAGAAGGTTGCCGCCGCGGCCACTGCGACGGCGAAGCCGGCCAAGGTGAAGCGAAGCACAGCCGCTATCTGAGGGTAACGTCAGCTCAATGGTGATTTGCATGGGTGCGGGCTTGCCATTGACCGTCGGCGGGCGGAACCGCCACTTCTTCACCGCAGCGATGGCTCGACGCGAATGACCCCGTCGAGAACCCGCGCCTTGGCATGCTCCGTCTTCCAGCCTTTCAGGTCACGGCCGTTGAACAGAGGCTCGGCGACCTGCGCCGCCGGCAGGAAGCGTGAGTGCGCCAACGAGCAGGAACGCCATAGCCGCGGGCCGCATGGCTACTTCTCCCTGAACGTCTTCGACTCGCCGCGGCCCGTGTCGTCCGTGAAGTGCTGCAGATCGCGCTCGCCTTCGTGGCAGGCGTATTCGAGCTGGTAGTAGCCCGGCTCCTTGTTCCGCTCCAGCGAGAAGTTCAGCGTCCACGGCCGCGTGTACATGGTCGCGTCCTCGATCGT
>DASRPM010000360.1:0-12959 GCA_035646375.1 Vicinamibacterales bacterium | reverse complement strand
CTGCCGCTCTTGCCGGATCCGAATCGAGGACCCATGCGTTCATTCGCCCGCCTGAGCGGCCCTGTCGCTCCGGTTGTGCTTCTATTTGCCGCCGCCGTCGGGTGGCTCACCACCGCCGCGGCGCAGCAGCCCGAACGCAGGGGTGGCGTCAAGGAAATCCTGTCCGACATCAGCGCGCCGGGCATCGATCGCGGGCTCCGCGACGCGGATGCTCCGCGTCCGGCGCCTACGTCGTTGGGACGCCGCTGGGTGGCCGACGGAGCCGGCGGCGCGTATCTGCGCGACAGCGTCATCGTGCGGTTCCGGCCGGGCACGCTGCCGGCGGCGCAGCGGGCGCTGCTGGCCCAGGTGGACGCGGCGCCCGGCCCCGCCCTGTCGTATGCGGACTTCGACATCGTGACGCTCGCAGGCGGCGACGACCCCGAGGCGGTGGCCCGCCGTCTCAGCGCGCAGCCCGACGTCGAGTTTGCGCAGGCGCGCTACCGCGTGCGCCCCATGTTCGTACCGACCGACCCGCTCTACCCGCGCCAGTGGAACTTCCCGCAGATCGACATGGAACGCGCGTGGGACATCAACCGCGGCGGCACGGCCGACGTCGTGGTCGCGATCGTGGACAGCGGCGTGGCGTTCCGCAGCGGCACGCTGCGCTACACGGCCACCGCATGGCAGCGGGAGGATGGCGCGACGTTCCCTGCGCTCGGCACGGTGGACGTGCCGTTTGCCGCGGCGCCGGACCTCGGCACCGACCGCTACGTTTCGCCGCGCGACTTCATCTGGGACGACAACCTGCCGTTCGACCTGTCCGGCCACGGCACGCACGTCGCGGGCACCGTGGGCCAGCTCACGAGCAACGGCATGGGCGCGGCGGGCATCGCGTTCAACGTCAAGTTGATGCCGGTGAAGGTCGTCGATTCGGAGTGGGACTTCATCTTCGACAGCCCGTTCATCGGCACCGATGACACGGTGGCGCGCGGCATCCGCTACGCGGCGGACAACGGCGCCAAGATCATCAACCTGAGCCTGGGCCGCGAGGGCGACCCCGCGCCCGTCGTGCAGTCGGCGATGCAATACGCGGTGTCGCACGGGGCGTTCATCGCCGTCGCCGGCGGCAACGAGGCCGCGTCCGGCAACGCCCCAGAGCGTTACGCCGATTTCGCGCCGCAGATCGACGGCCTGGTGTCGGTGGCCGCCACCGGCCCGGATCGCCGGCGCGCCGCGTACTCCACCGTGGCCAGCTACATCGAGCTGACAGCCCCGGGCGGCGACTTCTCGCGCGGCGGCTCCAACGGCGGCATCGTGCAGCAGACGCTCGACCTCGATCTGGTGGAGACCTGGGCCGGCCCCGTCTCGCGCTACGCCGTGCCGCGCTTCGACGCGTTCGCCTATTACGCCTTCGAGGGCACCTCGATGGCCACGGCGCACGTGTCCGGGCTGGCGGCGCTTCTCATGAGCCAGGGCGTCACGAGCCCTGCCGCCGTCGAGGCCATCCTGAAGCAGTCCGCGACGGACCTGGGCCCCCCGGGGCGCGACAACGAGTACGGCCACGGTTTGATCAACGCGCGATCCGCGCTGCGCGGCATGGGGCTGGCGCGATGAGGGCCCGGCTGTTTCGGCCTGGCGCACGGATCGCGGCGCTGGTGTGCGCCACGCTGATGCTGATGGCGCCGGCGGCGATGGCGCAGAGCCGCACGGCGGCCGGCGGTCCCGCGGAACCCGCCCTGCGCGTACGCGGCTTCTTCGAGGCCGGCGCGCGGACGTTCACCGCGTCGGAAAGCTTCGAGGCGGTGCTGGGCTCGCGGTCCGGTCCATTGTTCGGAGCCGGCGCCGAGGTGCTCGTCGGGCGCAACCTCTTCGTGTCGTTCGGCGTCTCGCGCTTCCAGCGCGATGGGGAGCGGGTGGTCGTGGCGGACGGCGAGGCGTTTCCCATCGGCCTCGACACGACGATCTCGATCGTGCCGATCGAGGTCTCGGCGGGCTGGCGTTTCGACGACGGCGGTCGCACGGTGATTCCGTATCTCGGCGGTGGCCTCGCCTGGCACCGGTACAAGGAAACCTCCGAGTTCGCCGAGGCGGACGAGGACGTGGAATTCACCAAAGCCGGCTTTCAGGTGCTCGGCGGCGCCGAATGGCGCGCATCGCGGTGGCTGGGCATCGCGGGTGAAGCCGCGTGGATGAGCGTGCCGAACGCGTTTACCAGCAGCACGGGGGCGGCCGCAGCCTTTGGCGAAGACGACCTCGGCGGGGCGGTGTTCCGCGTGAAGGTCGTGCTCGGACGCTGATGACACCACCGAGGCGGAGCCTCGCGAGCTTTCGCGCCCGCGTCCTGGCCGTGGTGCGGCGGATCCCGCCCGGCCGCGTCGCCACCTATGGCGATATCGCCGACCTGGCAGGCGCGCCCGGGGCCGCCCGCGCCGTCGGCAACGTGATGCGCGGCTGCGGCGACCCCTCGGTCCCCTGCCATCGCGTCATTGCCGCGGCCGGCGGTCTTGGCGGGTATGGCGGCTACCTCGAGCGCAAACGGCAGCTGCTGCGGGCCGAGGGGCTCGAGGTGACGCCCACTCGCATCCGCGGCTTTGCCACCGTGCGCTGGCCCGTGCAGGCTGGCGCCGCCCGCCGCGGCACGGCAACCCCTCGGCGCGGCCGACCCGTCTAAGGGTCAGCGAGGCTTCGACTGACAGCAACGACCATGAGGCTCCGCCTCGCTGACGCAGTATTTAATTGCCCGCCCTTTGGGCGGGCGTAGGGCCGTGAGAGCCGACGACCTCGAGCTGGCGCGCCGGTGCCGCGAGGGCGATGCGGCGGCGTTCGAGACCTTGTACCGGGCCCATGCCGGGCGGCTCTTCGGGCTGTTGACGCGCATGACCGGATCCGCCCAGGACGCCGAGGACCTCCTCCAGGACGTGTTCGTCCAGGCTCACCGGAAGCTCGCCGGCTTCCGCGGCGATTCGAGCCTCGGCACCTGGCTCTACCGGCTCGCCGTGAACCAGTGCCTCGACCACCTGCGGGGGAAGCACTCGAAAATGGCCCGGACGACGGACTCGCTCGACGCCGAGGACGCACACGAGCCGGCCGCGGCCGCGCCGGTGCTGCCCGAGGCCATCGCGCGGATCGATCTCGAGCGCGCGATTGCGCAACTGCCCGCGGGATGCCGCGCGGCATTCGTGCTGCACGATGTCGAAGGGCTGGATCACCGCGAGGTGGGCGCGGCGCTTGGCATTTCGGAAGGCACCTCGAAGTCGCAGGTGCACAAGGCGCGCATGAAATTGCGCATGCTGCTGCGCGGCGCGGTGCCGCGCGGCGCGCTCGAGGCCGTGTGATGGCAAACGATCGAACCCTGACGTGCGAGCAGCTGGTAGACGTGCTCGACGATTTCCTCGACGGACGCTTGCCCGCCATGTCGGCCCGCTTCGCGGACCGACGGCCAGCACTGCCCGGTCGGCTCGCTTCGCGAGCCGACGCGGCAAAGGTGGGCGACAGCCCCGTCACGGACACGGCCGTGCACGCGCATCTGGCGGCGTGCCCGGCGTGCCCGGCGCTGGTGGCGGACGTCCGCGCCATCCGCGGGACGGCGCGCACCCTCGGGCCGATCGAGCCGCCCGACCATGTCTGGCGCCACGTGCGCGCACGCGTGAGCGTGGACGTGCCGCGGCGCACCTCGCTGCTGGATCGCCTTGGCCTGTCGTCGTCCGGATGGCGGCAACCCGCGGGTGCCCTCGCGGGGCTCGTGCTGGTGGTGTCCAGCCTCACCTGGATCGGGGTGCGGCTGGCGGACGCGCCGCCGGCCGCGCGCATGGCCGATGGCGCCGGTGCGTTGGCCGAGTTCCAGCTCGCCGAGGCCGAATACACCGACGCGATCGCGAGCCTCGAAGAAGCCGCCGCGGCCGCCGCCCCTCGGCTCGACGAGCTGACGACCGCGACGCTGCGGTCGAGCATCGACGACATCGACCTCGCCATCGGTGACGCGCGAGAAGCGCTGGCGCGGGAGCCGGGCGACGCCCTCTCGCAGGAAAGCCTGCTCGACGCCCTCGACAGCAAGGTCACCCTGCTCCAGGACACAGTGGCGATGCTCGGCGACTTCGAGCCCGCCACGGAGGTACAGACCCCATGAAGCTCGTTGCAACCGCGGCCTTGATGGCCGCCACCCTCCTGGCCGGCGTGGTACCGGCGGAAAGCGGCCAGGGGAATCGCAGCGGCGACATCCTCCGCCGCCGCGAACAGCTGCGCGAGCGCCAGGAGGAGCTGCGGCGCCAGCGCCGGGAAGCGCGCCGTGGGCCGATGGCCTCGGAGCCGTTTACGGCGATGGCGAGGATCGGGCGCCAGGGAACGCTCACCCTGGTCAGCGGCGCCGGCAGCGTGACGATCACCGGCAGCGGCGGCAACGACGTGCGCATCGACGCCGTGAAGCGGGTCTGGGATCGCAGCGACAGCGCGGCCCGGACAGCGCTGGCGGAGCTCCAGATCGAGGTGACCGAACGGCAGGGGGCCGTGGACGTTCGCACCGATTTTCAGCGGCAGCGCCGGGTCGACGCCGAGGTGGACTTCACCATCGCCGTGCCGGCCGGGGCCAGCGTGTCGGTGCGCACCGGCTCCGGCGACGTCACGATCACCGGCGTTCGGGGCGAGCTGCGCGCCGAGGCGGTGGGCGGCGGGATCAAGGCGACGTCGGTCGGCCAGGTGCGGATGCTGCGCGCGCTCGCGGGTGCCATCTCGCTCGAGAATGCCGACACGAGCGACGTGACCGTGTCCACGCTGGGCGGACCGGTGACCATCCGGCAGCTCAAGGCGCAGTCGGCCGACGTGCGCACCGTCGCGGGTGACCTCGTCATCATCGACAGCGACGTGGAGCGGTTGGCGGCGCAATCCCTGAGCGGCCGCGTCGAGCTCACGGGGCGTTTGGCACGCGGGGGCCGCTACTCGATGCAGTCGCAGTCGGGCGACGTCAGCCTCACCCCGATCGGCAGCGACGACTTCGAGCTGGAGGCCGCGACGGTGGCCGGCACGGTGCGATCCGAATTTCCGATCACGCTCGACGATCGCCGCGACCTGAGAGGACCGTCGGGACGAGGCCGAGTTGGCCGCACCGGCGGCCGTGGCACCGGTGTCAACACGCGTCTCCTTCGCGGCGTGTCGGGCTCTGGCGGACCGCTCGTGACGCTGCGAACGTTCCGCGGCGACATCACGATCACGAAGCGCTGAATCCGATCGACGCGATCAGTTGGCGCGGTCTGGCACCTGTGTTGCTATTCTGTGCAATATGCACAGACTTCGTTCAGATCGCGTCCATCGCGCGCGTCGGGTCGCTCAGACGGCTGCCGCGCTTCTTCTCTGCCTCGGCATCGCCAGCCCGATCCTCGCGCAGACGGCGCGCGTGCGCACGCCCGACAAGGGCGTGATCGGCTACGGCGTCGATGCCGGTGTCTTGTTTCCCAACGAGGCGTTCGAAAATACATTCACGTTCGACGGGTTTGGCGAGTACTACGTGACGCCCCGCGTGGGCGTCCGGGGTCTCTTGGCATTTGCGAAGCCCGGCGTGGCGGGCCGCCCCGAAGACAACTTCCGGCAGGTGAAGCTGCTGTTCTCCGGTGTCTACAACTGGGAAAGAGGATCCTGGCGCCCGTTCGCACAGATCGGCGCCGGCTTCTACTTCGTCCGGCAGCATATCGACGCGACGACCGACCCGCCCGGTGAGACACGCGGAGGCCTGAACTTCGGCGGTGGCGCCGAGTACCTCCTGAACAACGAGGCAGCGATCAAGATGGAGCTGCGGTGGGACATCGTGAGCCACCCGTTCCTGCTGCCTGACGCGACCGGCGTCAGCCTGACGGTTGGCTACAAGCGTTATTTCTGACAACACCTTCCTGCGATAGGATGGCGCCGCATGCGCACTTGGACCGCACCCATCCTGACGCTCCTGAGCCTTATGGTCGCGGCCGAGACGGCGGGGCAGACGCCGGCATCTGCGCCTGCCCCGCCGCCGGCCACGGTCGCACCGGGCGGCGCTACTCCACCGCGACGGGTGGGGTATCTGCCACCCGGAGCAGCCCCCGACGTCCTGCGTTTCCTGGCGCCGCCACCGGTCGAAGGCGACAGCCGCGATACCGCGGATCTGGGCGTGTTTCGCAGCACGCGCCGGCTCGAGGGCACGCCGCGCTGGACCATGGCGCAGCGCGATAACGCCATCGGCACGCCGGCCATGCTGCAGGCCTTCAGCTGCGCGCTCGACGCGGCGATCGCGCCAGCCGACGCACCCACGCTCGTGCGCCTGCTGTCGCAGTCCAATTTCGACGCCGGCGGGGCATCGACGATCGGGAAGAACACGTGGCGCCGCAAGCGGCCCTACGAGCGCGAAGCCGGGTCGGTGTGCCTGGGCAGCGATGACACGGAGCGGCTGTCGCGGAGCAGCCCGGACTATCCGTCGGGCCACGCCACGGCGGGCTGGATGACCGGGCGGCTGCTGGCCGAGGTAGCTCCCGATCGCGCAGCGGAGGTCCTGGAACGCGCGAGAAAGTACGGCGAGAGCCGCGTGGTCTGCGGCGTGCACCACGTCACGGCCGTCGAGGCCGGGCGACTCACCGCGGAGGGCGTGCTCGCGGCGCTCCACGGCGTGCCCGCGTTTCGCAGCGACCTCGACGCGGCACGCGAAGAAGTGGCGCGCCTGCGCGCGCAAGCCAAGCCAAACGCGCAGGCCTGTGCCGCGGACGCGGCGGCGTTGGCGGAACGACCGTACTGATTCTTGTCGGCTTAGGGCTTAGGGCTTAAGGCTTAGGGGCTCAAGCCTATTTGCTCAACGCCAGCCGCGCGCCCAGGCCGACGAACACCGCGCCGGTGGCCTGACGCAGCCGTCGCGCGCCCGAGACGTTGCCGCGCAGCCGCCGGCTGAGCGCCGACGCCCCGAGCACGAGCGCGAGACACCAGAGCGTGCCGTTGACCACGAACACGGCGCCGAGGAAGAGGAACGGGACGATCCGAGACGCGGCGTCTGCGGCGACGAACTGCGGCAGGAACGCCATGAAGAACAGCGCCACTTTCGGATTCAGCACATTCGTCAGCAGCCCGGCGCGATAGATCGCCCACGCCGGCTCGTCCCGCGGCGGCGCATCGACGCTCGCGGCGGCGGGCGCGGGACGCTCGAGCAGCATCTTGACGCCGAGATACACGAGATAGGCCGCGCCCGCGAGCTTCACGACGAGAAACGCCTGCGCGGACGTGGCAAGAATGGCCGACAGCCCGAAGGCCGCGGCCAGCGTGTGCAGCACCGATCCCGACGAGATCCCGAGCACCGACCACACGCCGGCGGCCCGGCCCTGGGCCACGCTGCGCGTGACGATGTAGAGCGTGTCCTGGCCCGGCGTGATGTTGAGCAGCAGGCCGCTGACGACGAACAGCCACAGATTTTCGGTTCCGAACATCACGTCTCCTGCACGAAGCCCTTCCAGGATCGCATGTAGCCGGCAAACGCCTCGCCGAGCCCTTCGTCGCGCAGGTCCGCGAGCGTCACCGGCAGACGGCGCGGCGCCCAGGCGCCGTCGCGGGCGCGCAGCGGCCAGTTGCGGTTCACGATGGCCGAGCGTCCGAGGGCCACGGCGTCGGCGCCGAGCGCCATCACCTGCTCGGCGTCGTCGCGAGTCCAGAGCGCCCCGGCGGCCAGGATGGCCACGTCCGGCGGCAGCGCGGCCCGGAAGATCGGCAGCGCGTGCTCGGACGGACGCTTGGTGGTCGGCTCGAGCGCGCGCCACAGCGAGAGGTGCACGAAGTCGGCGCCGTCTTCGGCCAGCCAGCGCGCGGTCTGCACGCTTTCGTCGAGATCGAGCCCCTTGGCGTTGCCGAAGTTCTCCGGCGACAGGCGGACGCCGACTGTGAACGACTGGCCCGCCTGTGCGCGCACGGCCCGCAGCGCGTCGCGCAGCAGCCGCGCGCGGTTCTCCAGTGGACCACCCCAGGCGTCGGTGCGGCGATTCTGCTCGGCGCTGAGGAACTGGGTGAACAGGTAGCCGTGCGCGCCGTGCAGCTCGACGCCGTCGAAGCCGGCGCGTTTCGCGCGGGCAGCCGCGGCGGCAAACTGCTCGACGATGCGGGCGAGATCGTCCGGCGTGGCCTCGCGTACGCCGTCGGCGGCGGTGGCGCTCCACGGCATCGCGCCCGTGACTCCCGGATCGGCGCGCAGGCCGCCGTGGAAGATCTGCACTATTGAAACGGCGCCGCGGTCGCGCAGCGCCGCGGCCAGCGTGGTCAGTCCCGGCAACAGCGCGTCGTCGAAGATGCCGAGCTCGCCCGGCCAGCCCTGGCCGTCCTTCGCCACGTGGGCCGCGCATGTCATCACGATGCCGAACCCGCCATCGGCGCGCGAGCACAGCCACCGGAGCTCGTCGTCGCCGAGCGAGCCGTCGGCGTGGCTCTGCTTGTTGGTCATCGGCGCCAGCACCACGCGGTTGCGCGCGGTCAGGCCGGTGCGGAAGGTGAGGGGATCGAAGAGGCTCAAGGCTTAGGGCTTAGGGCTTAGGGCTTAGGGCTTAAGGCTACTCCAGCCAAGGCGTGGAGGGCGGTTCGCAGCAGCGCGGCCAGCGCGGGATCGGCGGCAATGCCGGCGGCGTCGAGACGGCGCCCATCAAGAGGGACCAGGATGCTGGCCTGGTCGACGAGGGCGGTGGACATGGTGCGAAGCGTCTCGGCGAGCTGAGAATGCGCGAACGATGATCGCTCGGACGCGTTCAGCAGGGCGATGGGCTTGCCGATCATCGCGGCATCGCTCACCAGCCAGTCGAGCGCGTTCTTGAGCGACCCCGGCACGCCGTGCGCATATTCGGGGCTGCTGATGAGGAGAGCGTCGGCGGCGGCAATCCGGGCGCGCAAATCGCGAACCGCCTCGGGCGGCGTCGCGCCCTCGGCGTCGTGGTCCGGATTGAAGTGGGGCAGCAACGCGAGCCCGTCGTAGTAGTCGAAGGTCCAAGAGGGATCCCCCACCAGCTGCGCCGCTCGCAGCAACTCCGTGTTGCTGGACCGGCTCCTGAGGCTCCCGGAAATCGCGAGAATCTTCACTGATCGGGCGGGCCTGAAGGCCCGCATCCACGTGCGACCACGCGAGGTTTGCGGCCGTCGATGGCGACGGACGACATTCCGAGCGGTTCGAACCACTGGTCGGGCCGCCTAAAGGCGGCCCCCACGAACGATCGGACAAGCGTTCTTACCCACCCGCCCTACCTGCCTTACCCGCCCTATCCGAGCGCCATCACGTCGAACTGCTCGTGATGCAGCTGGGGATCCGGCCGCAGCGTCACGTCCTTGCCGATCGACTGCTTGAGATCCTTGAACACGGCGCGTTCCTCGTCGCCGAACGCGCGGGCGATGTCGGGGTTGACCCGCAGCAGCAGGCTCTGGCCGTTGAGGTCGGCGCCGATCTTCTTCACCTCCGCGAGGATTTCGTAGCAGATCGTCGTGCTCGACTTGATGACCGAGCTCCCGGCGCAGTACGGACACGGCTCGGTGAGCGTGCGCTCCAGACTCTGCTTCACGCGCTTCCGCGTGATGATGACGAGGCCGAAGTCCGACACCGAAATGGCCTTCGACGGGGCACGGTCTTTGCGCAGCTCGTGCTCGACCGCCTGCAGCACCTTCTGCCGGTTTTTCTTGTCCTCCATGTCGATGAAGTCGAGGACGATGATGCCGCCGAGGTCGCGCAGCCGGACCTGCCGCACGATCTCCTTGGCGGCCTCGAGGTTGGTCTTGAGGATGGTGTCCTCGAGCCGGCCGGCGGTCTTCTTGCCGACGTAGCGGCCGGTGTTGACGTCGATCGCCACCAGCGCCTCGGTCGGGTTGATCACGATCGAGCCGCCGGACTTGAGCCACACCTTGCTGCGCAGCGCCTTGTCGATCTCGGCCTGCACGCCGTACTCCTCGAAGATCGGGAACGGCTTCTCGTAGAGACGCACCTTCGGCGCGAGCGACGGCATGATGCGCTCGATGAGCTCGAGAATCTTGCGGTACTCGTGCTCGTTGTCGATGCGAATGGCCGAGAACTCCTCGGTGAGCAGATCCCGCAGGAGCTTCGCCACCAGGCTGGCCTCGCGGTAGACGACCGCCGGCGCCCGCGAGGTCTCGGACTTCTGCCGGATCTCGGTCCAGACCTTGTGGAAGTAGCTCAGGTCCGAGACGATGTCCTCTTTCGGCCGGCCGCCCGCGGCGGTGCGGATGATGACGCCGCCGGTGAAGCCGTGCTGCTCGCGGAACTCGCGGACGATGCCGCGCAGGCGGCCGCGCTCCTCGCGCGAGTCGATCTTCCGCGACACGCCGACGTGGTCCACGGTCGGCATGAACACCAGAAAGCGGCCCGGCATCGTGGCATGGCAGGTCAGGCGGGCGCCCTTCGTGCCCAGCGGCTCCTTCGCCACCTGCACGATGATCTCCTGCGCTTCCTTGACGAGCTCTTCGATCTTGGGCTCGGGGCCTTTCTCGCGCTCGCGGCCCCCGCGGCCGCCGCCGCGGCTTTGCCCACCCGAGGCGCCGGCCCCGGCTACCGCGCCGGACTTGTTGCCGTTGGCGGCCGGGTCGTCTTCGTCCGTCTCGAGGCGGTCGAACTCCTCGAAGGTGGCGACAACGTCGGAAACGTAGAGAAAGCCGTCGCGTTCGAGACCGAGGTCAACGAACGCCGATTGCATGCCGGGCAGGACTTTCGATACCCGGCCCTTGTAAAGGTTGCCCACCACCCCGCGCGACCGCTCGCGCTCGATGAATACTTCGGCAACCTGGTCCTCCTCGAGGATCGCGACCCGTGTTTCGTGGGCGCTCGAGGAGATGATCATCTCCTTGGTCATGCCCGATGCTCCGTTGCGGGCCCGGAAGGCGCCGCCGCGCAAACGCCGGTACCGGCGCGGCCAGCGTACCGGCGCGCAGCGCGCGCACGGCGAACAGGCCGGGCAGGATGAGGGCGAAGGCGAGCAGCAGCTGGAGGCCCATAAGGTTCAATTCGTAAAACGTCGCATCCGCACGTTGAGGATCAAGCCGAACCCCGCCAAGGTTGCAATCATGGAGGAGCCGCCGTAGCTCATGAGCGGAAGCGTAAGCCCTTTGACCGGCGCCAGGCCGGCCGACATGGTGATGTTGTACACGACCTGGAACGTGAAACTGGCAAGCACGCCCAGGACGAGGAACGAGCCGAGACGGTCTTTGGCCAGAGCGGCCGCCTCGAGCGCGCGCAGGATGACGAAAAGATAGAGCCCGAGCGCGATGAGCACGCCGGCAAAGCCGTGCTCCTCCGCCTGGACCGAGAAGATGAAATCGTTGTGCGCCACCGGAAGGAACCGCAGCTGACCCTGCGTGCCCTTCTGGAAACCTTTGCCCCACACGCCGCCCGAGCCGACGGTGATGCGGGCCTGAATCTGCTGGTACCCGGCCCCTTTGGCGTCTTGCGACGGGTCCAGGAATGTGGAAATGCGTTCCTTCTGATAATCCTGCAGCGCGAACTTCCACGCCACGGGTGCCACGAGGACGCCCACGAGCGCGAGGATGCCGAAGATGCGCATCGGCATGCCCGCCACGAAGGCGGTGGCGAAGAGCACGGGCACGAGCGTCACCGCCGTGCCGAGATCGGGTTGGCGCGCGATGAGCACCAGCGGCACCACGGTAATCGCGCCTGCGATCAGCAGGTCGCTCCGTGAGACGCCGCCGCGCCGCCCGTCGGCAAAGAACTTCGCCAGCACCAGCGCCAGCGCCGCCTTGGCGAACTCCGAGGGCTGCAGGTTGAGGGGGCCGAAATCGATCCAGCGCCGCGACCCGCCGCGCACGACGCCGAGGAAGAGCACGTAGACGAGCAGGAGGATGACGCCCCCGTAGACGAAGTGCGACTTGTCGGCGAGCGTGCGGTAGTCGATGGTGAGGCAGATGGCGAGCGCCACGAGACCGAGCACGATGCCGTAAATCTGCGTGACGTAGACGCCCGTGGGACCGCCGGTGGCGCTGTAGATGTTGGCGAGCCCGATGAAGCAGAGCGCCATCAGGGCGATGAGCATCGCCCAGTCGAGGTGGAAGTGGAGTCGCCGCTCGAACATCAGTTCGTCTCGGGGACGCGCCCGTCGGCCGACGTGGTGCCGGAGACCGCGCCGCGGGCGTCGGCCACGTCCACCGCCGGAAGCGCCGGCGGCGAATCGGGATCCTCGTCGGCCCCCGCCGGCGGCGCCGGCAACGGCAGCTGCGGCAGCGGGCGGCCCTCTTTCTTCGCGAAGTAGGTGTCGATGACGTGCTTGGCGATCGGCGCGCCAAGGTAGCCGTGCTCGCCGTGCTCGGCGAAGATGACGCCGGCGATCTGCGGGTTGTCGCGCGGCGCGAAGAAGACGAAGAAGCCGTGGTCGCGCAGGTCGCGATCGGTGCCGCGCGCGGCCTGGCGGCCCTGGTTGGAGATCACCTGCGCGGTGCCGGTCTTGCCGGCCACGTCGTAGCCGGGCAGCCGCGCCCGGCCACCGGTGCCCGACGCGTTCACCACCATCCACAGCCCTTCGCGCAGCGCGGCCAGCGTGTCGGGCTTGAACGCCACGGCGTCGGCGACGGCGGGCGCCGGCACCGGCTTCCAGCCCTGCCCCTCGTCAATCGCCTTGAGCACGTGCGGCGTGACACGCGTGCCGCCGTTGGCCACGGTGGAGATCATCACCGCCAGCGACGCCGGCGTCACCGTCACCTGCCCCTGGCCGATCGACACCGAGATCGTCTCGCCGGCGTACCACTTCTCTCCGGTGCGCTTCCGCTTCCACTCGGTGGAAGGGACGATGCTCTCCTGCTCGTTCGGCAGGTCGATGCCGGTCTTGCCGACCATGCCGAGCTTCTCCGCCCACTTGTGGATCTTGTCCACGCCGAGCATGTTGCCCAGCGTGTAGAAGTAGACGTTGCACGACTTCTCGATGGCGTGGCGCATGTCCATGCTGCCGTGCCCACCTTTGAGGTGGCACTTGAAGAAGCGCCCGAAGAAGTTCGCG
>DASRPM010000359.1:0-12253 GCA_035646375.1 Vicinamibacterales bacterium | reverse complement strand
AACCCGGCGCACTGCAGGATGGGCCCGCCGCCGATGCGCGGCATCGAGTCGATGATCGACGGCATGAAGCGGCCGATCAGCCGGTCGGTCACGGGCGGGAAGAGCGGGAAGAGTGTGGCCAGCATGAATCGGGCGTGGACGGCGGGCTGCGTTCGATAGAGCATCGCCAGCGCGAACAGCGCCACGAACGCGACGAGCGTCATCACGACGAGCGCCAGGAAGAACAGCGAGTACGCGCCAAGCTGCGGCGGCCCCTCCTGTAGGGTGTAGTGCACGAAGCGGAGCGTGACCACCACGATGACCGGCACGAGCACGTAGGAGAGCAGCCCGAGACGCCGGTGCAGCGCCCGGTTGCCGGAGCGCATCAGCGACGCCTGCGCGATGAGCAGCACGAGCCACAGCGACATCGCGATGCCGTGGGCGTGGTGATGCGACGAGGGTTGCTCGGCCAGCCGTGAGAAATAGCTCGGCCAGAAGGCGACGAACATCGCCATCGTGAAGCCGGCAAACAGGCGGACGCCGAAGTAATAGAGGGGGGGCACCGCCGCAGCTCCGCCTCCGCCAAGGCTTCGGCGGACAAGGCGGCCCGTGTTGGCGGGGCGGGAACGGGCTCGGCGGCTCATCGACGCCCAGTACTATACCGGCGGACCCGCTGAGGCGACGGAGTCGCGGTGCTATAGTCCGCGGCATGACACGCCGACAGCTCGTGGTTGCCGTGGCGGCGCTCTTCATGGCGCAGACCGCCTGGGTCCTCACGCAGACCGCCAAGCCGCCAGGACCGCTCAAGACCGAGCGCATCAAGGGCGACCTCCACATGATCTCCGGCGAGGGCGGCAACGTGGCGCTCTACGCCACGTCCGAGGGCGTGGTGCTCGTGGACAACATGTTCGATCGCAACCACGCGGGGATCCTGGCGCAGATCAAGACCGTCACCGACAGGCCGCTTCGTTACGTCCTCAACACCCATCAGCACGACGATCACGCCGGCGGCGACCTCAAGATGCTGCCGCTCGCCGAGGTGATCGCGCACAAGAACGTGCGCGCCAATCTGAAGGACATCAAGCGCCCGTACTACGAGGACACGCCGGGCACGCCCATCGGCCTGCCGCGCGTCACCTTCAGCGACGAGCTCGCCATCACGCTGGGCGACAAGGAAGTACAGGCGCGCTACTTCGGGCGCGGCCACACGAGCGGCGACGCCATCGTCTACTTTCCCGAGCTCCGCACCATTCACACCGGCGACCTGTTTCTGAACTTCCCGCGCCGCAACCGCCCTGACGGTTCGCCCCGCCCGCCGGGCGCGGGGATCTACGTGGACTACGTGCAGGGCGGCAGCTTCCTGGACTGGACGAAGACGCTGGACGGCGTGCTGAAAATCGATTTCGACACGGTCATTCCTGGTCACGGGCCGGTGACGACCAAGGCGGCTCTGGCGCAGTTCAACGCCGACATCGGAGTGATGCGGGGGCGACTGGTCAGCCTGATCAAGGGTGGCGCGGCCAAGGCCGAGGTGGCCAAGGTGCTCGAGGACGATTACGGCTGGCGTTCGACCGGCTGCCCGCCGAGTCCGCCGACCGGAGGATGCCTGCAGTATCAGCAGCTCGACGCGCTCATGACGGAGCTCGGGCGATGAGCGCGCGCACCTGGTGCTGCGGCCTCGTCCTCGCGGCCGTGGCGCTCGCGTGGCCATTCGCGACGGTGGCGCGTGCGCAGGCAAAGCCCGAGCTCGCGCCACAGGACTACATCGCCATCCAGCAGCTCGTCTCGAAGTACGCGTACGCGATCGACGAGTGCACCAACCGCGGCTACGACTACGCGGATCTCTATACGCCCGACGGCGCCTTCTATACGTCGCGCGCGGGCAAGATCCTCAACCGCTTCGAGGGGCGCGAGCGTCTCGCCGAGGCCGCGCGCGGCGGGAGGCCCGACTGCACGGACGTGCCGTGGGCCGGCATCGTGCACATGCTGGTCAATCACGTGATCGAGCCCGCGCCGGGCGGCGCCACCGGGAAGGTCTATCTCATTGCGGTCGGCCTCGACGGCGAGCCTGGCAAGGTCGAGGCGCAGGGGCGCTACGACGACGTCTACGTGAAGACGCCGCAGGGGTGGCGCTTCAAGACCCGCACGCACGTGCTCTCGGCCACGCAGCAGGAGGTGTCGCGCGGCGCGCGCCCGCCGGCTCGATAGCAGCCCGGGGTGAAACCCCGGCTGCATTCGACGGGCGATGCATCCCCGCTGGCTGCGTTGCTCCTCCCTTAAATACTCCCGGTATTCGCGGTCGTCGCGCCTTGCCATCGGGGCGCCTCGCCCGTCTCGGTGCTACGCCGGGGGTTTCACCCCGGGCTGCTAGACGTCTGCCTTGGCTGGCGCCGGTTTCACCGGCGCCGTGGACACCAGTTCGATGCCGTCGGTCCTGAAGCGGTCGTGCATCGCCAGCAGGAACCGGTGCCGGATGAGCCCCTGGTCGGCCCACGTGGCGGCGCGAAGCGTCACCGTGCCCCGGAGGCCGAGATCGGCGAACGTGTGAAACCGCACCGTCGGCTCCCACTTCGCCGCCGCCCCAGGCGTGTCGCGCATTATTGCCTGCGCGACCTCGATCGCCGTGCGCTCGGCCAG
Source organism: Vicinamibacterales bacterium (assembly GCA_035646375.1). GTDB lineage: Bacteria > Acidobacteriota > Vicinamibacteria > Vicinamibacterales > UBA2999 > DASYRM01. The sequence continues at coordinate 9,637 of DASRPM010000359.1, read as the reverse complement.
CACCGGGTCCTCTTCGTAGCGGATGGTGAACTCGACGGGGATTGCGAGCTCGGGATTGGGCAGGTTGAAGTTCGTCACGATCGACTGTGACAGTTTGGAGTTCGGCACCACGGCCACGCTGCCGCCCGGGACCTCGAGCCAGGTCGAGCGCCAGTTGAAGTCGACGATCTGGCCTTCGACGCCCGAGTCGAGCTTCACGTGGTCGCCGATGCGCACCTGACCGGCCATCGACACGAACAGCCCGGCGAACAGGTTCGCCAGCGGCTCCTGCAGCGCCAGCGCCACCGCCAGGCCGCCCACGCCGAGGGCGGCGAGCATCGGCCGGATCTCGATGCCGAGCTCGTTCAAGACCACGAGCAGGCCGCCGGCGATGACGATGAGCCGGACGATGTTGCGTGTCAGGCCCGAGATGGGCACGCCCGGCACCGCCCGCGGGCCATAGGTGCCCACGAGACGGGTGGCCACCCCGGCCAGCGCGAATGTGACCGAGGCGAACCCGAGCACCGAAATAGCGGTGGCGGCCAGATGGAGCCAGCGTTCGGGAATCGGCCAGTAGGCGAGCGAGACGCGGAGCCCGATGAGGACGCTCCACAGCGGCACGTACGAGCGCAGCTCGCTGATGATGATGTCGTCCCAGGGGCCGCGGGAGCCGCTGGCCCAACGGGCCAGCCGGCCGGCGATGACGACGTTGAGGAGACGGCCGACGACGTAGGCGCCGGCCACCGTGGCGACCGCGCGCAGCAGCGGCGCGAGCCAGGGCAACTGCTCGAACGACAGATCCATCGGGCTATGATGCCGTAGAATCGCGGCCGGAGGCGACGATGCGACGAATGCTTGCCGTCGGAATGGTGGCGCTGGTGCTCACGGCCGCGCTAACGGCGCAACAGAAGACGGCGCCTCGCTTCGAGGTCGATCCGTTGTGGCCGAAGCCGCTGCCCAATCATTGGGTGCTCGGCTCGACGATCGGCGTCGCCGTGGACGCGCGCGATCACGTCTGGATTCTGCACCGCCCGCAGTCCGTGGAAGACAACTTCAAGGCGGCGGCGGTCACGCCGCAGGTCGGCACGTGCTGCACGCCGGCACCGCCGGTGCTCGAGTTCGATCCGGCGGGCAATCTGGTCGGCCACTGGGGCGGGCCCGGCCAGGGCTACGACTGGTTCGAGTCGAACCATGGCATCTTCGTCGATCACAAGAACAACGTGTGGGTGGGCGGCAACGGCGACAGCGACACTCACGTGCTCAAGTTCGACCGCGCCGGCAAGTTCCTGCTGCAGATCGGCAAGAAGGGGACCCACAACGGCAGCAACGACACGGCCAACCTGTGGCGGGCGGCGAAGATCGTCGTCGATGCCAGAACGAACGAGGCGTACATCGCCGACGGCTACGGCAACCGCCGCGTCATCGTCTACGACGCCGACACCGGTCAGTACAAGCGTCACTGGGGCGCTTACGGCGCGAAGCCGGATGACATCAAGGTGCCGGACTACTCGCCGGCGAGCCCGCCGTCGAAGCATTTCAACACGGTGCACTGCGCCAACGTGTCGAACGACGGGCTGGTCTACGTGTGCGACCGGGTGAACGATCGCGTGCAGGTGTTCAAGACCGACGGCACGTTCGTGAAGGAAGCGTTCTTCGAGACGAAGACGCTGCGCTCGGGCTCGGTGTGGGACATGACCTTCTCGCGCGACCCGCAGCAGGCCTATATCTACATGGCCGACGGCGTGAACGAAAAGGTGCGGATCGTGCGCCGCGACACGCTCGAGGTGCTGACGGCGTTCGGCGACGGCGGCCGCCAGCCGGGCCAGTTCTACGGCGTGCACAACATTGCCACCGACTCCAAGGGCAACGTCTACACCACCGAGACCTACAACGGCGCCCGCCTGCAGCGCTTCCTGTTCAAAGGCGTGGGCCCGGTGACGAAGGCCGATCAGGGCGTCGTCTGGCCTGGCAAGTAGCTGGAGGCGGAGTAGGCAGAGTGGGTAGGACGTAGAGGCGGGTCTTCAGACCCGCCTGAAAGGACGGATTCCATGACGGCGGTGAAATCGGCGTTAATCGGCGCGCTCGGCGGGGCGGTTGTGGTGGGTGGCCTTGCTGCAGCCCTCATGGCCCAGGACAGCGGGCCGAAGCCGCAGTGCACCATGTGCCCGGCGACCTACATCAACAACACCGAGATCCAGGAGTACGTCGCCAAGGCGATGAAGGAACGGCTCGTCGATCAGCAGATCCGCGACGTCGAGATCGGCAAGGCGCATGTCGGCGTCGGCGTGGTGTATCGCGGCAAGCTGGACAAGCCGGCGCCCGACTCCGTCGCCGAGCACGATCTCGTGAGCGAGGTCTATCACGTCATCGAGGGCACCGGCACGCTCCTCACCGGCCCCGACATCCTCAACATGAAGCGCCGTCCGGCCACGCTCGAGACCGTGCGCCTGTTCAACGGTCCCGGCAACAACGGCTCGGCGGTTCGGAACGGCGTCACCCACCAGTTGAAGCCAGGCGACGTGATGGTCATCCCCGCGGGCACCGGACACCAGTTCACGAAGATCGACGACCACATCACCTATCTGATGATCCGCTTCGACCCGGACAAGGTGACGCCGCTCAAGGACGAGGCGGCCTCGCGCGTGTGGCTGCAGACGCCGCACGCCCCGTCGAACTAGGCCCGGCGCCTTCGACGCCGGTGAGGCGGGTAGGGCGGGTGGGGCGGGTGGGTCAGAACGTCTGCGGCGTGAAGCCGAAGCGGGCCAGACGGTCCGCCGACTCGCGCAGCCAGCGGCCGCGCTCGGCGCCGAGCGCGCGGACGACGCGGATGACGTCCACGCGGCCGTCGGGGAGGAGCGCCGCGCGGATCTCGGCGCGGACACCAGCGTAGGTCGTGCGCTCGTCGGGACCCATGCCGTGCCACATCCTCGCGGCGCCGGCGATATCCGAGCGATCCCACAGCAGCCGCCCGGCCAGGAACCGGGCGTCGGCGGCGCCGTAGAAGTTCGGGCTGGTTTCGATGATGGTGGTCAGAATCGCCAGCCGCACGCCGTCGTAGTGCCCGTCGAGCGTCTTCGCCTGGTCGAGGCCGCGCTCGCGCGTCCACTTCTCGTAGCCGCGCTGCAGCTGCCAGGCCAGCTGCACGTCCTGCGGGCTCGAGGCGGCCGTGCCCCCGAGTCCGGCGATGGTCGTCTGCATCAGCAGCTCGAAGGCGGCGCGATTGGCCTCGGCCAGTTCGTCGAGCAGGAACAGCAGTTCGGTCGTGGTCCGGCTCGACGGATGCTCTTGCGCGAATCGCCCGACGAACTGGATGACGTCGAGGTGATCGGCCGCGAGGCCCAGCATCACCCAGAACCGCGGATCGGGTACGGACGACTCGAGGTACGGCTGCAGCAGGTTTCGCTCGACGTGCCCGCGTACGACGGCGGGCAGCTGGCCGCCGTCGGGATCGTGGCGGCCCGTCAGCTCCACGAGCTTCGCCAGGCTCTGCCAGCGATCGCGGCGCGACCACGAGGCGTCCACGAGCGCGTCGCGCGCCGAGGCACTCAGCTCGAGCGGTGGCCGCTGGCGCGTCTGCCGCCGCCCTTCAGTGCCAAGCGGGTTCTGCAGGCGCTGTCGCTCCGTCGCAGCCGCAGCGCGCAGCTCGTCGAGGAACGGGAGACGGCCGGTCAGGAACGGAAACAGGACTTCCCGGCGCAGGCGGATGCGTGATGTGTCGTAGCTGAACCCGTCTGCCGTCGTGAACGCAGTGGACGCGGGCATGGCGTCCACCGCCTCGAGCGCGGGCGCGCTGCTGATGACGAGCACGGGCGGCGGCAGCGACGCCGGTGGCGGCACCATGACAACGAGCGGATCCTCGGGGCTCCCCGCGATGCCCCAGCCCGGTGAGAGCCCGGCCCCGGCAGTCGCCATCAGCAGCACCAGGACGCCGGCGGCGTGCAGCGCCGCCGTGCCCGCAAACCCGCGCCGCGGGTTCGAAGGGAGGTCGTCGGCCGGTTCGGAGAGCAGGGCAGGTCGCATGAACTGGAACGCGTAGGGGGCGCTGAGACGTAAGACACCGGTTTTCGAGATGTGGATCGTGCCGGTTCCTCATCATCAGTACGTGGTTGGTGTGAACCCGAACCGCTCGAGCCGCCGGGTCGCCGTGCGAAGCCATCGCGCCTGCTCGAGTTCCAGCGCGCGCGAGATGGCCGCCTCGTCGACGGCCCCATCGGCGTGGAAGGCCCGGGCAATCGCGCCCTTCACCTCGGCGTAGCCGTTACGCTCGTCCGTTCCCAGCGATCCCCACCAATTCAGCGCGCCCTCGTGGTCGCCGCTGGTCCATAACGCACGGCCGGCCAGAAACCGAGCGTCGCTCGCGCCGTACCCGCCGAGGCTGGTGTCGACGATCGCGGTCAGAATCTGCAGCCGCAGATTCCAAATGCGTCTGTCGAGGTCTTCGGGCGACTCGATCTTACGGGAGCCGGCCCACGAGGCCCACCCAGTCTGCAGGTCCGTGGCCAGCGCGAAGTTCGCGCGGCTGAAGCGCTGCGTGGATTCCAGGGAATCGAGCGGCGTCAGCGTCAGCATGTTGAAGGCGTCGCGGCTTGCTTCGACCAGCGCGTCGAGCAGGAACAGCAGCTCGGTCGTGGTGCGGGTGCCAGGATGCTGGTCGGCGTAACGGCTGATGTAGCGCAGGACGTCGGCATGGTCCGCGGCCAGTCCCAGGACGATCCAGAAGCGCGCGTCCGGTGTCGAGGCAGGGAGGTACGGTTGCAGGAGGTTGCGCTCGACATACGTACGGACAAGGCTTGGCAGCTGGCCCTGGTTCGGGTGGTGCGTATCGGCGAGCGACACGATCGGTGCGAGGCTGGGCCACCGGTCTCGCCTCGACCACGAACGATCGACGAGCGCGTCGAGCTCCGCGGCCGAGAGCCGCAAAGGCGTAGCGACTGTCGGCAACACGGGGCCGGTCGTGGCGAGAGGACGCGGCGTGACGGCCAGGCGCGCTTTCCGCAAGCGGTCCAGAAAACCGAGCCTGGAGGCGAGGAACGGAAAGAGCTCGTTGCGTCTGGCCGCAATCTTCGACGTGTCGAACTTCAGCATTGCCGGAGACGGCGAGAACGCGGCGACCGGCGGCCCAGGCTGGATGTTCGGCCCCTCGAGCAGGAGCCCTGGCGCCTCCATTGCCGGCATGCTGGCCAGATACACGATCTCGACGCCGGGCCCGGTCCCCGCGCCGGAGCTGGCGTCCCGCGTCAGTCGCTGCTGCAGCGCCACGCCCAGGACTCCTGCCGCTACGAGCGCGTGCAGTGCGAGCGCCATCAGCAGGCCGCGGGGGCGGTGCGAGGGCACGCCGCGCGGCGCCGCGGTCAGCGAGCGCGGGCGTCCTTTGCTGTAATCGGCGTGCGGTCGCCTGCGATGCCGCGGCATGCCGCCTGCTAGTCTGCGCGAGCTCCTGAACGTTTCGCGCGGGCGCGCGGAGAGCGCCGTGGGGGCTTCGCGGCGGCTGCCTGCCGCCACGCGCCGGTCAGCAGGTCGCGCAACGCGTCCCGGTGGACCTTGCCCAGCCGCACGAGCACGCAGGGATACGGCTCGTAGTGCGGCTTGAGGTAGTAGACGTCCGGCTCTTCGGCAATCAGCGCGTCGCGTTGATCGATCGGCATGCGGATCATCAGCGAGTTCGGCTCGGCGTCCTTGTTGATCGCGACGCACGCGATCATCTTCTTCTTTACCTTCAGGCAGAACGCGCCGTACGCCGTGGCCTCCTCGGTGCCGTCGAGCGTCCGCGCGATCTTCCTGACGTCGGCGAAGGTGAGACCCGCAGGCATCGGCCGTGCCTCAGCGCGCGACGGGCCGCCCGTAGACTTCGATCTGCGCCACGTCCGACCAGCCGCCCTGGCCGTGCCCGCTGCTCGGCATCAGGTCGACGAAACCCACCTCGTCCACCTTCGACAGATCCGGGTTGGGCACGATGGTTCCCTTGGTCACGCCGGCTGCGACGTCGAACCGCAGCCACTTCACGTCCGCGAACGAGATCTCGCTCCAGAGCCAGTCCGCGACGGAACCGTCGGCGCGATCGCCCACCAGGAACGTGCCGTCGGCCAGCTTGATGAGCGGCCGCACTTGATGGAAGCCGGACATCTTGGTGTTCCACTTGATGCGGGCGAGCCCCGACAGGTCCACCAGGCTGGTCTTGTGCCGCAGCGTGGCGCCGCACGGCGACGTGCACATGCCCGTCCAGAGGTGAATCGGATTGGTCTCGTCGCCGGCGCTCCCGCTCATCAGGAACTCCTTGGCCGCCGGCCCGTACATCTTGACCTCGAGGTTCGGGTTGCCGACCGCGTCGGGGCCGACGCCGTGCTCGCCGCCCTTCTCGTTCTGCTTCCACTCCTCCTTGAAGAAGAGCGGCGGCCGCGTGCGTGCCGGCCCACCCGCGCGCGCACCCGCGGCCGGTGCCGCAGGCTGCTGCGCAAAGGCCGAAACCGACGACGCGATGACGGTGAAGGCGAGAACGGCGAGGCGTGCGCGTGACATGGGCTAATTCTCCAGCGCAAAGACGGTGATCGATCCCCCCTCGGGGACGGGCGGGAACTCGCCCGGGAAGATCCGGTTCATCGTGTTCTGCATGCCGCGTGGGTCGCCGCCCCATCCGGCGTGCACCGCCAGGTACTGCCGGCCGTTCACGGTGAACGTGGTCGGCGGCGCCACGATGCCCGAGCCGACCTGCGCTTCCCACAGCAGCGTGCCGGCCGCCGCGTCGAAGGCGTGAATCTTCCGGTCGTTGGTGCCGCCGGTGAACACGAGGCCGCCGCCGGTGGCCAGCATCGACCCCCAGTTCGGCGTCTTGGCGTATTCGTGCGTCCACACCTTCTTGCCAGTGTCCACGTTCCAGGCCTGCACTTCGCCGCCCACGTGGCCGCCGCCCGGCGCGGCGAACGGCTGCCCAGACATCGAACCGGAGAAGGATCGCTTCTTCTCGTACCGCACAGGCACGCCCGTGAGCGTGCCGCACAGGTTGTTATTCGCGGGAATGTAGATCATCCGCGTCTTGGGGCTGAAGGCGATGGGCGGCCAGTTCTTGCCGCCGTGCGGCGACGGACAGAACTGCGCCGTCTTGCCGGTGCCCGGCTTGCGCGCGGGATCGACCTCGGGCCGTCCGGTCTTCGGATCGAGCCGCAGGTAGACGTCGTTGGTGACGAACGGCGTGCCGTCGACGAAGGTGATCGGGCCGCCGGAGCGTTCGAGGAACCAGAGGAACCCGTTGCGGGCCACGTTGATCAGCCCCTTGACCGTGCGGTCGCCGCGCCGGTAGTCCACCAGAATCGGCGGCGACACTTCGTCCCAGTCCCACGACTCGTTCGGGTCGTACTGGAAATGCCCCTTGATGCGGCCGGTGGCGACGTCGAAGGCCACGGTCGAGCCGACGTAGAGGTTGTCGCCCGGCCGCTGGTCGCCCATCCAGGGGCCGCCGTTGCCCGTGCCGAAGAAGGCGAGGTTGGTATCGGGGTCGTAGTTGCCCGTCACCCACACGGGCGCGCCGCCGGTCTTCCACTGATCGCCCTTGGGCCACGTCTCGCTGCCGGGCTCTCCCGGCGCGGGCACCGTGTAGGTGCGCCACGCTTCCTTGCCGGTCTTCGCATCGTACGCGGCCACGAACCCGCGCACGCCGAACTCGCCGCCCGACGCGCCCACGAGCACCTTGCCCTGCGCCACGAGCGGCGCGAGGGTGAGGTAGTACGCCGACTGGTTGTCGGCGACGGTGGTGGCCCAGACTTCCTTACCGGTCTTCGCGTCGAGCGCCACGAGCACCGCCTCGGCGGCCGCGTAGTAGACCTTGTCCTCGAAGAGCGCCACGCCGCGGTTGGTGTCGTGCAGCACGAAGACGTCCTTCGGGCGCGGCCGCACGTAGCGCCACAGCACCTTGCCGGTGGCCGCCTCGAGCGCCAGCACCTGGTTGGCCGGCGTCGAGATGAACATGACGCCGCCGTTGACGATGGGCGCGGCCTCGTGCACGCGGTCCACGCCGGTCGGCAGGCTCCAGACCTGCCGGAGGCGCGTGACGTTGGACGTGGTGATCTGATCGAGCGGGCTGTAGCCCCAGCCGTCGTAGGTGCGCCGGATCATCAGCCAGTTGGCGTCCTCGGGGCTGAGGAGCCTGGCGGCGCTGACCGGCTGATAGGTGCGAAGAATGGCGGCCGCCGCCGCGTCGGGTCCCGACCCGCGCGGCGGGTTCTGCTGGGCGAGGAGTGGCAGCGCGCCGAGGGCCGCGGCGAGCACGACCCACGCTAGACGGATTGAAAGGCGAGAAGCCGAGCGCATCTGGTTTTCGGGTTGCCTTTCAAGCCGTCTACGCCCGCCCGGAGGGCGGGCCATCAAACACTGTCCTAGCGAGGCGGAGCCTGCATGGCCAGAGGCGGAGCCTCGCTAGCGGGGCAGCGTGCTCGTCATGCCTGCGCTACTGCGCGCCTCGGCCGCCGGTGCTGGCGTTCGACGCCGGAGCCACGGCGTCCTTCGGCACACGGCTGAACGCTTCGAGGCTCGGTCCGAACTCCGCACGCGGGAGCAGGCTGGGACCCGAGCGCAGGAACACCTTCTCCGGCGCCGTGCTGCGATCGAAGAGCACGCCGATGAAGCAGTTGCTCATCTCGTCCCAGTTCTGGGGCCCCCACACGACCTTCGTGGCCGGGTCCGGGTTGAACCGGTTGGCCGTCGAGTTGTCGAAGTGGGTGATGAACTGCAGCTTCGAACCTTTGGGGATCGCTACGGGCTCGGCGAGCTCGTAGCCCATCTGCCACTCGAAGTTCCACTTGCCCTTGAGCACCGTCTTGCTCGCGCCCTCCGGCGACACCACGCGCAGCTCGAAGTCCTTGCCACGAAGGTGCATGTGCGGCTGCGCGTAGACGAGACGCGCGTCCGCGCCGAGCGTCACCTCGCTCACCACCTCCGCGGCGCCCTCACCGGGAGGAATCGCCAGGTTGAGCGCGGTGGGACCGGCGTGGAAGAAGTAGCGCGTATCGGGCGGAGTCTTCGTCAGCACGAGCCCCACCTTCGACGCGTCGGAGGTCGGCGTGCCCGTCGTGGTGTAGTGGAGCTCGAAGACGAGATCGGAGCCCTTCGGGATGAACTTCGCCGCGCCCTGACGGTCGAACCGCTGCGGCCCGAGGCCGGGATTGAACTTGCCGAGGATGTCGTTGCCCTCTTCCACCGCGTTGCGGCCGAGGATGTCGCGCTGCGTCTCCGTCTCGTACGCCTCGCCGGGCACCGCCTTCTCCATCCACTTCGATCCGGGGGGGCGCACCCACACCTTGCCGTGGTGCAGGACCTGCGCGTTGCCCGGACGCATCTCGGCGGCCACCACCCACATGTCTTCCTTGAAGTCGGTCTTCACCAGCACGTACTTGTAGTTGATGGTGCCGCGGGCCGGCATCTCGAACGGCTTCGGCATCTCCACCACCACATCCGGCGTGATGTTCCAGCCGGTGGGGAAGACGCGCGGCGCAGGCGCGGTGGCCGGCTCGCCCGCCGGGGCGCCGGTGTCGGCCCAGCGCGCCAGGGTGTCGAGCTCCTCGGCCGACAACACTTTCTCGGCCTCGTTGGCGTACCGCACGTGGCCCGGTTCGGCAAACCACGGCGGCATCGCCTTGGACTGCGTGGCCTGCATGATCGCCGCGGCCCA
>DASRPM010000358.1:0-2154 GCA_035646375.1 Vicinamibacterales bacterium | reverse complement strand
CTCATGGAGATCGTCAACTTCGCCCACGGCGAGTTCCTGATGCTCGCCATGTTCGCGAGCTTCTGGGCGTGGGCGCTGTGGCGACTCGATCCGCTGGTGTCGCTGCCGCTGTCGACGCTGGCGCTGGCCGCCCTCGGCTGGGCGACGTACCATGGTCTGGTCCGCTTCATCCTCGACGCGCCGATGCTCGCCCAGATCTTTGCCACGTTCGGTCTCGCCGTGTTCCTCCGCTCCGGCGCGCAGGCGCTGTGGGGTGCCGATTTCCATCTGGTGAAGGACCCGCTCGTGCAGGGCCGCCTCGCCATCGCCGGCGTGTTCATCGGCCTGCCGCAGGTGGTGGCCAGCGTGGGCGCGCTGCTCGCCTTCGGCGTTCTCTACTGGTTCATCACGCGCACCGAGACGGGGCTGGCGCTCCAGGCGACCGCGCAGGATCGCCAGGCCGCCTCGCTCATGGGCATCGACACCCAGCACATGTTCGCGCTCGGCTGGGCGCTCGGCGGCGCCTGCGTGGGCGTGGCGGGCGCGCTGCTGACGACGTTCTTCTACGTCTTCCCGGACGTCGGCGCGTCGTTCGCCCTGCTGGCCTATGTGGCGGTGGCGCTGGGGGGCTTCGGCAACGTCCCGGCCACGCTGGCCGGCGGCGTCGTGGTCGGGCTGGTGGAGGTCCTGGGCGGCGTGCTAATCGATCCGTCGCTGAAGCTCATCGGGGTCTTCGCCCTCTACCTGATCGTCGTCCTGTGGCGGCCGCAAGGCCTGTTCGGCCGGTTCTGATGTCGCGCGCGAGCGTCGGCCTCGGTATCGCGCTGCTCGGCGCGGCCCTCCTCGTCCCCGTCGTCATCGCCCTGCCCTACCCGCGCGACGTCCTGATTCGCGTCTTCCTGTTCGCCACCCTCGCCCAGGCGTGGAACATCCTGGCCGGATACTGCGGGCAGATCTCCCTCGGCCATGCGATCTTCTTCGGCACCGGCGCTTACACCTCCGGCATGTTCGTGGCGAACGACGTCGCCTCACCGTGGGTGGCCATGGTGGTCGGCGCCGTGCTCGCCGTCGCCCTGTCGCAGCTGATCGGCGCGCCGGTCTTCCGGCTGCGCGGTCACTACTTCGCCATCGCCACCATCGCCGTGGGCGAGATCGTCCACATCCTGGCCGTGAACTGGGAGCTCATCGGGGCCGCGCGCGGGCTGTACATCCCGATCAAGCGGCCCGACAGCCTCGTGAACTTCCAGTTCCACCAGTCGAAGGCCGTGTACTACTACATCGTGCTGGGGCTGCTGGTGCTCGGCCTCGCGATCACGCGGCTCATCGAGCGGTCGCGCCTCGGTTACTACTTCCGCGCCGTGCGCGAGGAGCAGGACGCGGCGGCGAGTCTCGGCGTCCGGGTCGCGCGCACCAAGCGCGTGGCCTTCGCCATCTCGGCCGCCCTCACCGCGGCCTGCGGCACGTTCTACGCGCAGTACGTCCTCTTCATCGACCCGGAGTCGGTCTTCCCGCTCTCGCTGTCGATCCTCATCTGTCTCGTCGCCGTGCTGGGCGGCGTCGGCACGCTGTGGGGGCCGCTGCTCGGGGCGGCCGTGCTGATTCCGCTTGGCGAGGTGACCCGCATCTATCTCGGCGGGACCGGCAAGGCGCTCGATCTCGTCATCTACGGCGCGCTGATCATGGTCATCTCGGTCGTCCAGCCCGCCGGCCTCGTGGGCATGCTCCGGCGTCTGCGGCGCGCGGCGTGACCGCGCTGCTCGAGGTCTCCGGCCTCACCAAGCGCTTCGGCGGCCTGGTGGCGAACCGGGAAGTGTCGTTCACGGTCGCGCCCGGCGAGCTGGTCGGCATCATCGGCCCCAACGGCGCCGGCAAGTCGACGCTGTTCGACCTCATCACGGGCTTTCAGCGTCCGGACGCCGGCGTCGTGCGGCTCGACGGCGACGAGGTGACCCACCGCCGTCCGGACGAGATCAGCCGCCGCGGCGTGGCGCGCACCTTCCAGAAGCTGCGGCCATTCGGCGGGATGACCGTCCTCGAGAACGTGATGGTGGGCGCCTTCCAGAAGACGGCGAATGTCGGCGCCGCCCGTGACGTCGCCCACCGCGCGCTGGCATCGGTCGGTCTCGCCGAGCGCGCGGACGCGCACGCGCATGGTCTGTCGACGGGCCAGCGCAA
>DASRPM010000357.1:0-12580 GCA_035646375.1 Vicinamibacterales bacterium | reverse complement strand
TGCCGGTGACGCAGGTCGCGCCGTTCGACGTGAACACGCCCTACCCTACCGACGTAGCCGGCACGCCGATGGCCACCTATCTCGATTGGATGCGCTCGTGCTGGTACGTGACGATGATGGCCAACCCGGCCTTGTCGGTCCCGGCCGGATTCACCGCGGGCGGGCTGCCCGTCGGACTCCAGATCGTCGGACGGCACCGCGACGAGTGGAGCGTGCTGCAACTCGGTCATGCCTTCGAGCAGGCGACCCGTCACGGCGCGCGCCGTCCTGCCATGCTCGAGACGACGGCATAGAAGGAGTCTCGTGGTCATGCGTCTGCGTGCGGCACTCCTCGGCGCGGCGCTCACCGCCGCGTGCACGACGGCTGGTCCGGCGCCCGCGGCGCCGGCCGGCGGCAGTGATCCGCGCTCGGACGGCGACCGCAACGTACGGCTGGTCGGCTATCACGATCTGCAAGGGCGGCAATCGCTCGTCGTCACCACGAAATCGGATCCCGCCAACGGCAACTGGGTCTACATCGGCCACACGCCGAACGACCGCGCCGATCCGCAGGCGTCCGACGACGGCCAGGGCAACGACCAGCCGATCTTCAACCCACTCACCGGCACGATGGAGTGGAACGGCACGTCGATCGTCGAGATCTCGGACCCGGCGAAGCCGCGCCTGGTGTGGCACATCCCGAACGATCAGGCGCACGTGAACTCGCGCTCGGTGTCGGTGGTCTACGACTACGGGTTCGACTCCGAGCCCAGGGGCCACGACTACCTGGTTCGCAGCTACGACACCGGCACGGTGTTCAAGTTCCAGATCTTCGACATCACGACGCGCGACACCGACCCGTCGAAGATCGCGCTCGTGTCCGAGATCACGGGCACGCCGGCGGGCAACTGCGGTCCCGGCTGCGGCGGTCCGTTCATCCGTCGCGCGCACAAAGGATGGTGGTCGCAACGCTCCGGTCTGTTCTATTCGAGCTCCGGCGAGGCGGGCTTCCGCGGCGTCACCGTGATCCACATCTGGGACCTGAAGGATCCGCGGCGTCCGAAGTTCGTGGGCCGGGCCGCGTCGCCCGCGCAGCGCGACGGCCAGCCCGGATATCAGAACGAGTACGCGCACCACCCGATCGTCGACGAGGCGAACAATCGGCTCTACATCGGCTTTCGCGGGGCGGGGCTGGCTGGCGGTTGGGACATCTCGAATCCGGCGTCGCCACGGCTGGTGTGGATGATCGACACGAGCCCGCCTGGACGCGGGCCGCACACGGTGTCGCCGATCCGCTACGACCAGGTGCCGAACTTCAAGGGCCCCGACGGCCTGCCCCGCACCTACGCGTTCATCACCGACGAGGCCGCCGGCGCCGCCGACATGAAGCCGTGCGCGAGCGGCGTCCGCACCAAGGCGTACATGGTGGACATCACCGACGAGACGCACCCCTTCCCGGTGTCCACGTGGCAGGTGCCGGTCGGCGAGTTCTGCGAGAAGGGTGGGCGCTTCGGGCCGCACCAGCACGCCGAGACGGTCAACGGCGAGATCAACCGCTTCGAGAACAAGCTGGCGTGGGTGGCGTACTTCAACGCGGGCGTGCGCGTGGTCGATCTGTCGGATCCGTACAACCTCACAGAGGTCGGCTACTACGTGCCGAAGACCAACACGCTGTCACATCCAATCACCAAAGGGCAGCCGGCCGCCATCCAGATCAACGACGTGGACATCGATCACCGCGGCCTTGCCTACGCTTCGGATCGCGTCGGTTCGGGCCTGTTCGTCTTCGAGTACACCGGACCGTCTGTTCTGGCAAGATAGGCCGCGCAGCCACTGTTCTTGGAGGTTCTCATGCCCGTGCTCACCCGAACCCGCGCTCTTCTGCTCACGGCCGTCCTGGCGGCGCTCGCCTCGACCGCGCTCCTGTCCAAGGACCTGCCGTCGGCCAAACCGGAAGACGTCGGTCTTTCGAGCGAGCGGCTGGCGCGGATGACCAAGGCGATCCACGCCTACGTGGACGCCGGGCGCACGCCGGGCGTGGTGACGCTCATCGCGCGCCACGGCAAAGTGGTGCACGTGGACGCCTACGGAAAGGCGGACCTCGCGTCCGGCCGGCCGACACGCGCCGACGACATCTTCCGCATGTACTCGATGACGAAGCCGATCACCTCGGTGGCGCTGCTCATGCTCTACGAGGAGGGGAAATTCCAGCTCACCGATCCGCTGGCGAAGTTCTACCCGGCCTTCGCCGACGTGAAGGTGCTCACCGGCGGCGCGCCGGGTGGCGGCGTGCTGCTCGACTCGCCGCGGCGCCCCATCACCATCCAGGACGCGTTCCGCCACACCGCCGGCTTCACCTACGGCTTCTTCGGCGGTTCGCCGCTCGACAAGATGTATCAGGACGCCAACGTCTTCGCGACGGACCTCGACGGCCTGATGACGAAGCTGGGCAAGCTGCCGCTGGCCTACCAGCCCGGCGAGCGCTGGGTCTACAGCGTCGCCCACGACGTGCAGGCCGCGCTCGTCGAGAAGCTCTCGGGGCAGAAGTTCGACGCGTTCGTCCAGCAGCGGATCTTCACGCCGCTCGGGATGAGCGATTCGATGTTCAAAGTCCCGGCGGACAAGACGTCTCGCGTGCCCGGGCTCTACGGTGTCCAGAAGGGCAAGCTGGTGCCCGACACCAGCCCGCTCGGCACCGGCTACGGCGACCAGGTCTTCGGCGGCTACAGCATCTCGACCACCGCGAGCGACTACGCGCTCTTCGCGCAGATGCTGCTCAACAAGGGGCAGTTGAACGGCGTGCGGCTGCTCAGCCCGAAGACCGTCGAACTGATGGCCACCAACCATCTGTCGCCGGGGGCCATGGCGTCGGCCGACATCCTGGGACGCGGCACCGGCTACGGCCTCGGCGTCTCGGTGCTGATGAATCCGGCCGAGCGCGGCAACGTCGGCTCGGTGGGCGAATTCGGCTGGTCGGGCGCGGCGTCCACGCACGTGCTGATCGACCCCAAGGAGGATCTCGTCGCCATCTACTGCACGCAGCTGATGGGCGGCGACTTCAGCCTGCGCGCCGAGTTCGCTACGCTGCTCTATCAGTCGATCGTCGGGAACTAGCCAAGGGCGCTGCCCGTCCGATCCCGGCAGCCTCTTGGCTAGTTCCCGTTTCCTCTGCCGCGCTTCGCGCGGCGGGCCCGTTATGCGATCGGTCAACGAGCTCAACACTCGCACGGAGCCGCATAACGGGCACATCGCGGCGCTTGAACAAGAACGGGTGCCCGCAGGTGCGGCACACGTACTCGCTGAAGGCGCCGCGCGTCTCCACGAAGGAGATCCAGCGGCCGAGCAGGACGCAGCGAAGCGGATGCCGCACGAGCGACTTGCCTTGCGGATGATGCACGAACGTGTGGCCGCAGCCGCACGCGTACTCCGTGCCGCCGCCGCGTTCGGTCACGCGATGACCCCAGACCCCAGCAGACGAGTCGTAACAGCATGAGCTCTCCCCTCCTGATCGAAAGGTGCAAAAGGCGGGAACGCCGGTTCACGGGCACGGGAGATGCATCTCCTCGATGCATGGCCAAACGCATCAGCAAACCGAAACAGCCCACCCCACCATCAAGTGCCCTCGAACGACAGGTCTTGGCTTTTGCCGAGCAGCTCGGGTACGTCGCCGGCTCGATCGAGTCGAAGGTAGAAAGCCGGATGGATCGCCAGAAGTTGAGCCGGCAGGTCACGAGCGTCCGTGACGGCGCCAAGCGCCTGCTCGAGCAGCTCGCCAGCGGCGTCGCCTCACGGGTGCGGCGCAGAGCCGCGCCGAAACGGCCGGTGCGCAAGGCGCGCAGCGGCGGCACGGTGGACGCTCCGGGCAAGAAGCATCGGAAGCCGGCGCCTGCAGCTCCGCCGCCGGCCGGGGAGCGCGCCCGCAACGCAAACATGCAGGCCGCCACCCACATCTCGAAGCGCCGCTCACACCTGGCGCGTCAGGGCTGACGTTACATCGTAGAATCGCGGCGGCATGTCGCCTGTTCGAGTGGGGCTCGCCGCCGCGTGTCTGGCCGGCCTGGCCGTATTGGTCCAGCCCGGCGCCGGCGTTGCACAGTCGTGTCCGGGCGGACGGCTGCTGCTCCTGACGAACGGCCGCATTCACACGATGGATGCGAAGCGCACCATCGTGTCGAAGATCCGCGTCGCCAACGGGCGGATCGTGGAAGTGGGCGACGCCGCGAGCAGCAGCGGCGGCTGCACCGACACGATCGATCTCCGCGGCCGCACGGTCATCCCCGGGATGATCGACAACCATTTCCACGTCCAGCTCGTGGGCAGCCGCCCGGGCTACGAGACGCGCACGATCGAGACCGCGTTCTCCATCGCCGAGGCACAGGCCGTCATCCGCGAGCGGACGAAGACGGTGCCCGACGGCGCGTTCATCACCGCCATCGGCGGACTGCAGCCGCGGCAGTTCGTGGAAAACCGGCTGCCCACCCTGGCCGAGCTCGACGCGGCCGCGCCCCGGCATCCCGTCTACATCCACACGTCGTTCAACGGGCCGGCGGTCACCAACACGCTCGGCAGGACGTTCTTCGAGAGCAAGGGCGTGGCGGTGGCCCCCACCGGCGCGATCGAGGTGAACGGCCCGACGTGGGACGCGCTCGATGCGCTGCGCGCCAACTGGACGCTGGCCGACACCAAGCGGACGATGCAGCAGGTGTTCGGCTACTTCAACAGCGTCGGCCTGACCACCGTGCACTCGGTGCTCGGGTCGCAGGACCGCGGCCCGGCGCAGTACTTCGGCTGGAACGAGCAGCGGCCGATGCAGGAGCTGCAGCGCGAGGGAAAGCTGACGCTGCGGCTGCGCCTCTACTTCAACACCGGCCCGCGTGTGGACGGGAAACCGGGCAATCCACGGCTGTCCGACGTGCTCGACAACCTGTGGCCCGACCTCGGCAACGATCTCGTGAAGACAGGCGGCATCGGCGAGCACATCGTGGACTGGCCGCTCGAGGGTGCCGTGCCGCTCGGCGACGAGTACTACCAGTCGGTGCGTCAGGTGGCGCGGCACGGTTGGCAGCTCATGGAGCACAGCTTCAACGACCCGAACCACGTCGCGCGCGCCGACGTGTGGGAGCGCGTGAACCGCGAGTTCCCGATCACGGGCCTGCGCTGGAGCATCGACCACGTCAACACCATCGAGGCTCCGACGCTGGCGCGGATGAAGGCGCTCGGCGTCGGCGTGCGCGCCCACGGCTGGCGCTTCCTCGCGGGCTCACCCGGACAGGCCGGACCGCCGTATCGCACGCTGCTCGACTCGGGCATTCACGTGGGCACCGGCATGGACGGCGCGCAGGCCGCCCCGATCGATCCGTGGCTCAACGTCTACTACATGGTCACGGGCCGGAACGTGCGCGGCGAGCTGATCAACGCCGGCCAGCAGATCACGCGGCAGGAAGCCGTGTGGCTCTACACCGGCGCCAACGGCTGGTTCTCGCGCGACGAGCAGCAGCTCGGCACCATCGAGACCGGCCGCCTCGCCGACCTCGCGGTGCTGAACGCCGATGTGTTCGACGCGCGCGCGGTACCGGACGAGGCGATCAAGCGCGTGCACTCGGTGCTGACGATCCTCGGCGGACGGATCGTGCACGGCGACGCGTCACGGCTCGCCGGTTCGCGCTGACGCGCTCGCGTCTTCCTCCATCAGCAGGTCGGCCACCACCGGAAAGTGATCCGAGGCGGCACCCGCCTGCGGGTGACGCACCACGTCACACGTGGCCACGCGTGCGGAGAACGGCGCGGGCACGAACACGTAGTCGATGCGGATGTGGGGCGTCGGGGTAGGCAGCGTGAGGCCTGGGTCCTCCTTGTGCTTCGCCCGGAAGCCGTCCACGTAGCCGGCGTCGAGCACCGTCTGCACCGTGCGCCAGCGTATCCGTCCGCCGCTCATCCAGACGAACGGGCGCAGCCGCATCGGCAGGCTCCGCACGTCCATCTGTTCGCCGGGCGCCACGGTGTTGAAGTCGCCCGACAGCACGTGGAAGCCGTCCTGGTGGCGGGCCACGCTGCGAAGGAGCGCGCGCAGCTCGAAAACGCGGCGCTGCTCGGTCCACGCGGCGTGGACCGCGCTCAGGTGCACGCCGAATACGCGCACCGCTTCGCCCGCCGGCACCACTTCGATGAAGGCGTGCCGCGACACGCGCGGCCGCGTCCACTCGGCGAAGGCTACGCGCTTCCGGCTGAGAAAGCCGAGCGACTGGCCCGCATACGCGCGCCACTCCTCCATGCCTGTGCCCTCGGCGATCCGCTCGATGCTCCGCGGGTCGGTGGCTTCCTGCAGCAGCACCAGATCGGGCGCGCTGGCGCTGATGACGGCGGCAATCGCGGCTTCGCGGCCGCGCCCGCCGTGACGGATGTTGTACGTCATCAGGCGGAACATCACGTGTTCAGAGACAGCCCCTCGGGCTTGCGGAACAGCTCCAGATACGGCTGCCCGATCAGGTCGCCGCGCACCTGGATGACGATCTCGCGCGACGCCTGGATGTTGACCGGCCGCCCCACCATTGCCATGAGCCGCTGGCGCAGCGGCACGAGCCCGGGGGCGATGTCGGGGTCGTCGTCGCTCAACGGCCGCGAGTGCACACCGGGGACGAAGAAGCCGGTCACCTTGAAGAAGGCGAGTGGACCTTCCCCGACGAGCGTGAGGTCGAGGTCGCTCGTGCCGGGCCCGCGGCCATCGAAGGGCTCCTTGTGATCCCAACGCCAGCCGGTGAGCGAGCTGCCGCGCAGCACGACCGTTGTACCCGGCGGGATCTCTTCCTCGACGGCTCGGCAGAACTCGTCGAGCCGTGCACGATCGCCGCCGAACGCCAGCCGGACGAGGTTCTGCCGTTTTTCCTCGTCGGACAACCCACCCTGCACCTCAGCGTCGGCCATGGTCCTTGGTCTTTCAAAGATCGCGCCGCGAGCGCACACTTGGCGCCATGCGCACAGCCGCCCTCACCGCCGCGCTCATGCTTACGTCCGCTGCCGCACACGCCCAGGGCCTGGTGACCCAGAAGATCCTGTCGCTGGGGCTGGCGAAAACCATTGCCGAGGCGGCGCTCGCCGAGTGCAAGACGAAGGGATTTGCCACCTCGGTGGCCGTCGTCGATCGCGCCGGCCAGGCGCTGGTGCTGCTGCGCGACGAGAACGCCACGGCGCAGACGCTCGAGATGTCGCGCCGCAAGGCCTACACCGCGCGCATGTTCCGTACGAGCACGCTCGAGTTCCAGAAGCGCACCGCCGACCCGATGTACGCGGCACAGCGGGACGTGTCCGACATCCTCGCGCTCGGAGGCGGCGTACCCATCCAGATCGGCAATGACGTGATCGGCGGCGTGGGGAGCTCTGGGTCCAGCCAGCCGCAGGACGATGCCTGCGCGCGGGCCGGCGTGGCAAAAGTTGCGGACTTTTTGAAATAGGCGGTCGCCGGGCTTCAGCTACAGTTGGCCCCACGAATGGGGGAATCCCGATGCGTAGACTGACCCTGCTGATGGCCGGCGTTCTGGTGGCCGGGCTCGCGTTCGCGCAGGCGCCGGCGGCGCCCGCACCCGCCGGCCCCGCGCCGACGGGGCTCATCGTCGGCTCGGGCAACTTCTTCAGCCCGATCGTGGCCGACCTCGACGCCGCCGCGGCGTTCTATCGCGATGGGCTCGGGCTCGACGTGCAGGGCGCGCCGGCCAACGCGGACGCCAACCCGGCGCTGCGGAACATGTTCGGGCTGCCCGACGCGCAGCTGCGCTGGCTGATCGGACGGCCGGGCGGGATGCGCAGCGGCGTGGAGATCGTCGAGATCTCGAAGGCCAACGGCCGCCCGCTCACCCGCCGCATGCAGGACACCGGCGCCTTCACCCTCATCGCCTTCGTGCGCGACATCGACGCCACGCTCACCCGCCTCAAAGCACTGCGCGCGCCGATCCTGACGCCCGGCGGCGTGGCGGCCACCATCCCCTTCGGCGCGCAGAAGGCCAAGCTGGCCGTCGTCGTGGATCCGGCAGGCCACTTCGTGGAGCTGATCCAACCGGACCAGTTGCCCGAGTCGCCGGCGCCGCCCACGTCTAACGTCGTGCAGGTGCGCGTGCGCGTGACGGTGCAGGATGCCGAGAAGTCGGCGCGCCTCTACCGTGACGTGCTCGGGATGCGCGAGCCGCGCCCGATGGGCGCCTTCCGCAAGGACCCCGAGGTGATGACGGCGTTCGGCGTCCCCGGAGCCGAGTGGCGCGCGGCGATTCTGGAAGTGCCGACCACGGGCCTCATCTTCGAGCTCATCGAGTTCAAAGGCGTCGGCGGCCGCGTGGTGAAGGGCGACATCCAGGACCCGGGCTCCACGCGCATTCAGCTGCAGGTGCGCGACGTGGACGCCACGATTGCCGCGCTCAAACAGGCGGGCGGCGCCGTGGTGTCGTCCGGCGGCACCACCGTGGAGCTCCCGGGCCGCGGCGGCGCCACGACCACAGTGGCGATCGTTCGCGATCCCGACAACCTGTTTCTGGTCCTGCTGCAGGCGCCGAGACCACAGTAGATGCACCGCGTGACTCGGGCCACCGCACTGGCCATTGCCAGCGTTGCCCTCGCGTTCGCCTCGGCGGCCGTCGAGGCGCAGTGGATCGGCTATCCCACCGCCAACGTGCCCAGGACGCGCGACGGCAAACCGAATCTCGCGGCGCCCACCCCGCGCACGAGGGACGGCAAGCCGGATTTCTCCGGCGTCTGGGAAGCCGACGGCTACGTGCGCGGCAGCGAAGGCGTGGGGGCGCCCCCGAGAACGGTCTTCTTCGATCTGGCGCACGCGCTCAACGCGCGGCCGCCGTACCAGCCGTGGGCCGGCGCGCTCTACGACCGGCGCAAGGACGACCTGAGCAAGGACAACCCCGACGCGCGCTGCCTGCCGCTCGGGCCGCTGCAGATGCTGGCGCATCCGCTGCCGAAGAAGATTCTGCAGATGCCGGGCCTGCTCGTGCTGCTCCACGAGCGCAACATGGAGTTCCGGCAGATTTACATCGACGGCCGTCCGGCACCCGTGGACCCGAACCCGAGCTGGTACGGCTATTCGACCGCGCGGTGGGACGGCGACGCGCTGGTGGTCGAGACGACCGGGTTGCGCGACGGCCTGTGGGCCGATTTCAACGGCAGCCCGCTCACCGATCAGGCCAGGATTCGCGAGCGGTACCGCCGTCCGGATTTCGGCACGCTGCAGGTGGACGTGACGCTGGACGACCCCAAGGCCTATACCAGGCCGTTCACCGTGGCGGTCAACCACCACCTGGCGCTCGACACCGACCTGCTCGAGTACGCCTGTCTCGAGAACGAAAAAGACGTGCCTCACCTCGTCGGCAAGTAATCAGGCTTAAGCCAGCATTCTCCGTGTTACGCTGCCGCCCGTCTCGTCGTATCGAACTACGGAGGAATGGGCATGATTCGGCTGTTTCTGGGCGTAATGGCCGCGGTGGGCTGCGTGCTGCTGCCGGCACCGGCGGCGCTGGCGCAGGCAAAGGGGTCGGCCGACGCGGCCGCTGCCAAGCGGGCGAATCCGAACTGGAAGGCGCCCCGCAACGCGTTCGGCCAGCCGGACCTCGAGGGCATCTGGACGACCGACGACATGCGCGGCGTCCCGATGTCGCGTCCGGCGCAGTTCGGCACCCGCCCCTACATGACCGACGAGGAGTTCGCGAACCGCGCGAAGCAGCGCGAGAACGCCCGCGACATCGACAACGCGCGCACCGGCACCTTCCGGAACGAGGAAGGGACGCGCTCGTTCAGCTACACGTCGATGGTCATCGAGCCGGCCGACGGCCGGGTGCCCGCGATCACGGCGGAGGCGCGCGCGCGGCGGCGCCCCGGGGATCAGGGCTCGTTCGGCGTCGGTCCGTGGGACAAGGTGCAGGACTTCTCGCTCTACGACCGCTGCATCACGCGCGGCATGGTCGGCTCGTGGATGCCGGCCGTGTATGGCAACGGCGCCCGGATCATCCAGACGCCGGACTCGGTCGTCATCGCCTACGAGATGGTGCACGACACGCGCGTGATCCCGCTCGACGGCCGCCGGCACATCAGCCCCGCCATCAAACAGTTCATGGGCGACTCGCGGGCGCGCTACGAGGGCGACACGCTGGTGATCGAGTCGACCAACTTCACGGACCGCACCAACCTCGGGGGAGCGCGCCACAGCGAGAGCCTGAAGATCACCGAGCGCTTCACGCGCATCGATCCGGAGATGATCGACTGGGAGATTCACGTCGAGGACGCGGCCACGTTCGCCGCGCCGTGGACGATGCGCCTCACCGTCACCCGGCAGCCGAACTACGAGATCTACGAGTACGGCTGCCACGAAGGCAACATCGCGATGCGCAACGCGCTCAGCGCGGAGCGCGCCTATGAGAAGGCTGTCGCCGAGGCGATCGCCAAGGGGCTGCCACCGCCGCCGCGCGTCTTCGAACAGGTGAACGGGCCCGACCGGGCCCGCTGATCCGGCCGCCGGCCCTGCATGGACTCGCTGCACGATCGCGCCGTTGCGTGGGCGCTGCGGCTGGTGTCCACGGCGCTCGTGTTCGCCGGCGTCGCGCTGTTCATCGCCGGCATCCCGGTGCTGCCGGCATCATCCGGGACCGTGCGCGACATCCTGGTGGTGGTGCTGCAGATCGGCGCGGCCTTCCTGCTGTTCGGGCTTGCCGCCATCCGCGCCTCGCGTCTTCCCCCCTTCTCTTCCGCCGAACGTGCCGGGCAGACGAACACGGGCGGCTGGGCGATGGCGCTCGCCTTGACGCTGGTCGTGGTTCCCGTCTGGCTGCTGGTGACCCTCCAACCATTCCTGTCCGAATGGCGCGTGGTGGCGGGGCTGTTGGCGAACAGCGAGCTCTGGCGGAACGCCAACGCCAACATGTCCGGCGTCGTGCTCCTGCCGCTCTTCGCCGCGTTGACCCCACCGTTCATCCAGCTGGCGGCGCTCGCGGCGTTCGTCGCCGCGTCCCTCGTGATGCTGCCGCTGCTCGCCACGAAGAGTCCGCGATTCTCGCGCCTGTTCGTCGCCACCGTGCTGGTGCTCACGGCGCTCGCGGCGGCCAGCGCGCGCGGCGCCAGCGCGGTGAGCATGACAGCGGACGCGCTGCAGCCGCTCATCGAGGAGTCGAAGTCCCGGCCGCAGGAGTACGCGGAGATTCGCGGGATCGTGGACCGCTACACGGCGGCGGTGACGCCAACCGCCGCGGCGCTCGGCTGGGCGTGGCTCGGCTACGCGATCTGGATTCCGGCGCTGGTGCTGTCGGCAAAACGGCGTTAGGCCGGCGGCGCCGTCGCCGCGTCGAGCGAAGCGGTCACGGCGTGCATCGAGTCCAGGACCTCCCGCCACTTCGACTCGGCGAACGCTCCCGGGAAGAGCACGAATCCCTGCGGCTGCCACCGTGCGTGCAGCCACCCCTCGCCGGGGCGAAGCATCAGGTCGTGCTTCGCAAGGGTGAACAGCGCGCGCCGCCCCGCGTCGCCGGTCGTGTGCGCGTCGATGGCGGCGGCGTCGATGACGGCCGGCGCGTTCGTCCGCATCGACACCACGAGATATCCCTGATCGTGTCTCCCGCGCCTCAATTTCAGTTCGATCACGACGTCGCGCCCGCCGAACGTCCCCGACGCCCTCGATCGTCCAGACACCACGCTCCAGGGGCCGGCGTGGACGGCACGTTCGGTCAACAGGCGGGCGAACGACGGCAGAAAGCGCTGCCCCGGGGCGTTGAGCGCCCACACGACAGCCACGATTGACGCGAGCACCAGCAGCGCAAGCACGACGGCGACTCGCCGAGTGTAACTGGCCGGCCCGGGCCCGATGACATTTTTCGAGGCGGCTTTACGCAATGAAGAGTATGGGCAGACACATCTCCTCTTCCGCACTCATGCTGCTTCTGGCGGCGGCGCCGGCTGCCGCCCAGGTGCCCGCCGACTTCCAGGGCGACTGGGTGCCAGCCGCCGCCACCTGCGATTCGCCCGCCCGCGCCCGGATCGAGGCCGCACGCCTGACGCTCCTCAACGCCGCCGACAAGGAGGCTTTCGCCGGCATCGAAATGGCTGGCCCGTCGTACTTCGGCCCCGGCTACAACGGCATCCAGGCGGTGCTCATCACCGAGTTCGAAGGCGCCCAGCCGGTCACCGCGACGTTCAACCTCGACGAGAAGAAGGGCGTCGCGCAACTTGAACTGGGGGTGCCGACGCCGGCACACCCGGCGAACAAGGTGGCGCAGGCCTCGAACGCCCGTCTCACCAAGCTGAATCTGCGCAAGCGGTTTCCGCTTCAGAACATTCCGCTCAAGCGGTGTCCCACAGTAAGACAAGGCACCGGTCGCTGAGCCCCTTTCGGCGCCCGGCGCGCAGATGTAGCGTGCCCGTTACTAAGACGTGACCTTGCCGTAATCGCCAGGCGATTAGCTATCTCAGCCAAAAACTAAAAGGTTGAGAGGAGCCCCATGAAGATTCGCCTGTTCGTCGTGCTGACCGCGAGTGCTCTTGCGCTGGGTCAGACCACCATCCGCACAACACACGCCTCGTCCGGTGCCGTACTCGTATCCAACAATCTCGATTCGGGCGCCGGATC
>DASRPM010000356.1:0-15827 GCA_035646375.1 Vicinamibacterales bacterium | reverse complement strand
CACATGCGCCGATCGATCGTTGCCGTCGCGATCTCGTTCACCGTCGTCTGTCATGCCGCGGCGCAGGGCCGGGCCGCCGCGCCGGCACTGACCACGCAGGATTACATCGATATCGAGCAGCTGGCGGCGCGCTACGCGTTCCTCGTCGACAGCTGCGCAGCCGGTGGCTACGAGTTCGCGGACCTGTTCACGCCCGACGGCGAGTTCAGCGTATCGCAGGCGTGGGGCACGGCCGGCGGTCGCAAGACGAAGGGGCGCGAGGCGCTCGCGGCCGCCGCGGGCGGCGACGGCAAGGGGGGCTGCGTCGATCCCAAGACGACGCTCGGCTACGGCATCAGCCACATCAGCGTGAACCACGTCATCACGTCCGCTCGCGGCGGCGCCGTCGGCAAGTCGTATCTGCTGGCCATCGGCGTCGGCGGCGATCCGACCACGATCGAGCGGCAGGGCGGCTACGAGGACGTGTACGTGAAAACGCCGAACGGCTGGCGCTTCCAGTCGCGGGTGCACGTGTTCCCCAACCTCCGCGAGTCGGTGCAGTTCGGGTCGAGGGGCCGCGGCGCCCAACCGGCCGCCAAATGAGCGTGGGCGTTGTTCACCGTTCGCCGGTGACCGTACCGATCGACGCGATGACAATCGCGCTGACGGCCACCCACTGCCCGGCCGTCAAACGCTCGCCGAGGACCAGCACGCCGGCGACGGCGGCAATCGCCGGTTCGAAGCTCATGAGCGTGCCGAACGCCTTCGTCGAGAGCCGCCGCAGCGCCACCATTTCGAGCGAGTAGGGCAGCGCGCTCGATAGCACGGCGACGGCGATGCCGAAGGGCAGAACGGACGTGGAGAACAACGCCTTGCCGGCATCCGCAACACCAAGTGGCACCACCACCAGTGCGGCGATCAGCATGCCCCACGTCGAGGCGGCCGCTCCGTGTACTGCACCGGCTTTCTGCCCGAAGATGATGTAGAGCGCCCAGCCGACACCGGCTGCCAGCGCGTACGCGACGCCCGCAGGGTCCAACTGACGGCCGGATGGAGTGATCGGCAGCAGCGCCAGCAGTCCTCCGGCCGCCAAGGCCACCCACAGGTAGTCGATGCGGCGACGTGATGCCGCCACGGCGACGCCGAGCGGACCGATGAACTCGATCGCCACCGCGATTCCGAGTGGAAGCGTTCGCAACGCGAGGTAGAAGACGAAGTTCATCGCACCGAGCGAGACGCCATAGGCCAGCAGAATCGGCCAGGCGCGGCGCGTCGGCATCGACCGCCAGGGGCGCATCAGCACCAGCACCAGCAGCCCCGACAGACCGAGGCGCAGCGCGGTGGTGCCAGACGATCCCACCACCGGGATCAGCTGCTTCGCAAACGACGCGCCGATCTGGAACGAGATCATCGCCACGACCGCGCTGGTGAGCGCGGCCGTGAGCGAGATGGAGGACGGGGAGCCGGTCTGCGTGCTCAGGACTTGCTGGTCAGTTCGTCGTAGGCTGCATCGAGGGCCGTGGGCGTGCCCTCGTACCGCTCGAAGCCAGGCACGGCCGCCACCTTCACGATCTCGTCCTTCGACTTCCCGGCCGCGATGCCCTTCTGCGCGAAGTCCAGCATCGCGGTGAAGTAGTCACGAAGCTCGAGCAGATCCTTGCTCGACCCCGTCACTCGCTCGCCGACCTTCGAGTGGCCGAAGATGTAGACCGTGTCCGCGGCGTGGTCCTTGACCGTGTTCTCGAGCACGACCGCCCAGTTGCGGATCGATGCGCCCGCCGGGCGATCGGCGCGGGGATTGCGCTGGAACGACATCAGGTCGCCCATGTGCGCCACGTTCGCCTGCTCGAACGTGATCACGATGTCGCCGCCCGTGTGCGCCGGCCCGTAGTGCCGGGCCCGGACGACCTCCTTGCCTACGGTCGCCTTCCAGTCCTTGTCGAACGTCGTGTCCGCGTACGCCTGATTGGCCTCTGACTTCTGGGCGGCCGCGGCCTTTCGCTGCAGCCCCGGCACGTTCGTGTGCGCGACGATCTTCGCCACCGACGGCTGCAGCACCTTGTTGCCACCAGTGTGATCGCCGTGGTGATGCGAGTTGATCAGGAAGTCGATCTTGCGCGACGTCCGCGGCTTGAGCCCTTCGAGGAACATCGGGGCCGTGTCGGCGAACTGGCTATCGATCACGACGACGGCGTCGGGGGAGACGAGGAACCCGATGGTGCCGCCACGCGCGGTGAACAGGCTGATGTTGCGGCGGACCTCCGCAAATGCCGGCACGGTCGGTGGCTGCCCGGCGGGCGCCTGAGCCAGAAGCGACCGGTGGCCGATGGCTCCGATGAGTCCGAGGGACGACGCTGTGACGAACTGACGGCGATTCCACTGCATGTGAGATCTCCTCCCGCTGCTGGACGCGGCGAGTGTATCCCATCCCGCGGGGCGCATCGCCCGCCTGCCGCGTTACGCCCGGACAGGCGAAGACTCGACTGCTCCCGCTTCGAAATCGGGCTCCCGCACGCCAATCGGAACGAAGCGCGCGAGCATCATCAGCCCCGGCACCGCGAGCACCATGGTCAGCAGGAAAAAGGCCGGCCAGCCGAGGGCGCTCACCGTGAATCCTGTGAGCGGACCGGCCACGACGCGCGGCAGCGCAAACAGGCTCGAGAAGAGTGCGTACTGCGTGGCCGAGAATCGCTTGTCCGTCAGCCGCAACAGGAGCACGCCGAACGCGCCCATCCCCAGGCCGGCCGTGAAGGTCTCCAGGCTGGTCGCACCGTACATGACCACGAGATTGGGCTGATCCAGCACCGCCACCAGAAAGTATCCCGCGTTCGAGAAGATCTGCACGGCGCCGAAGATCCAGAGCGCGCGGCCAAGGCCGACCGCCGTGCTGGCGAGCCCGCCGACGAACGTGCCGAGGATCGTGAACGCCACGGACAGCGTCGTCATGGCGAGGCCGCGATGGAAGGCGTCGTATCCCATGTCGATGAGGAACGGCCTCGTGAGCGACTGCGTCAGCTGATCGCCGAGCTTGTACAGGATGACGAAGGCCAGGATTTCGAGCGCGCGCGGGCGGCGCAGCATCCCCATCAGCGGCCGCCAGACCGCCTCACGCATGGTTGCCGGCGGCGCGGGCTGCGCCTCGGGCTCCGGCGACCGCCACGTCAGCGCCACCATGAGCACGAAGACGAGCGCCAGCAGCGCGTTCACGGCCGGCCAGCCGATGCGCGCCGCCAGCGTGATCGTCAGTCCACCGGAGACGAGCATCGCTGCCCGGTAGAAGGCCAGACGCGCTCCGACCGCCGCTCCGTGCTCGTCCTTCCGCAGCACATCCACCGCGTAGGCGTCGATGACGATGTCCTGTGAAGCCGACGCGATCGCAATCGCAAAGGCCAGCGCGCCCACCACCCAGACGGTCGCCGGCCGGTCGCCGACGCCCGCCAGCATCAGCACGAGCACGCCGAGTGCGAGCTGCGTCACCGCCATCCATCCCCGCCGTCGTCCCCAGAAGGGCGGCGCATAGCGGTCTATCAGCGGCGACCAGAAGACCTTGAACGACCACGGCGCCTGCGCCAGCGTCAGCAGACCGACGAGGCGGATGTCCACGCCGATGTCGCGCATCCAATCGGGAATCGCGTACCAGACGAGACCGAGCGGGAGCCCGGACGCGAACGACAGGACCGACACCGAGAGCGTGCGGCGGGAACGCAGAGCCTCGAGCAGACTCGGTCCGGCCACTGCCCGCGTCCCGCGTCTTCGGATGCGGCTACTGAGCCCCGCGGCCGCGGCCTTGCGTGCCGGGGAATGGCACCGCGGGAACGCCGGCGGGCGTGCCCACGAGCTCGAGGTTGAGCCCGTTCGGATCCTTGATGAACACGTTGACGATCGTCGCGCTCCATTGCACGAGCTCGCCGTTCTTCGACGACACGCGGATCCCTTCCTTCTTCAGCGTCGCCATCAGATCCTGGATCTTCTTCACCCGAATCGCCATGCCCGACGCGCCCGGATCCGTCACGCGAATCGAGAACTCCTTGCGCGGCACGCCCTTGACCTCCAGGAACTCGATGCGCGCCCGGCTGCCGGGGAACACCGCGCTCATCGTGCGGTACGACGCGCCCTTCGGTAGGCCATAGAGATCGAGCCGCGCGGCGTCGCTCGCGAAACTCTTGTCGCCCGTCGCTTCCAGCCCCATGTGCCCGGCCCAGAACTTCATGTCCGCGTCCATGTCGCGGACCGTCACGCCCATGATCGCGCCGATGACGTTGCCGGCCGGCGCGTCCGCGGGCGCGGGAATCTGCACCGCCTCGACGATGTAGCCGTCCGGATCGCGGAAGAAGATCGCCCTGGCGTCGCCGAACGGCGTCTTCACCGCGACCGGCGCCTTCGAAGTCGTGATGATGGGATGCCCCATCTTCTTCACGCCCGCCATCACCGGCTCGATGTCGCGCACCAGGAACTTCATGTGCGGCGCCCCGGGATCGCCGAGCGCGGGTTGTTGGCCGAGCGTGCGCGTCGGCGTGTTCGTGAACTCGGTCAGCTCGAAGTTGAAGCCCTGGCCCGGGATGGGCAGCATCGACACCCGCAGGTTGGCCGCGGGGGAGTCGGTCAGATTACGGGGGCCGTCGCCGGCGAACGGGCGAATCGCGCTCGAGAGGCCGAACACTTCCTTGTAGAACGCGGCGGTCGTGTCGAGGTTGTCGGTGGCGTGGATCGCGTGCATGAAGCCCACCACCGCGCCCCTGAAGTCGGCCTCGGTCTGCGCCGGCGCGGCGGGCGGCGCCTGGGCGAGCACCGAGCCGCACACGAGCACGCACGACAGGATCGCAGTGAACACAGCTTTCATCGAGACCTCGTTTGAAGGGGCGAAACCCACCGAGAATATGCGACCCTGCCCGCCAAATACAATCACCTGCGAGGCCTTTGATAGAGTCCCTGGCCTCGCAGGTGATGTAGTGACAGGCTCTCTTGGCCCCGCTTCGCGGGGCGGTTTCAGTTGGTGAAGATCGTCCTCTTTGGGGGCACCGGAATGATTGGGGCGGGCGCGCTCATCGAGTGCTTCGGCGTCGACGCATCACGTTCGACCTCACGCTCGCGGCTGCGCGATCGATGGCCGCCGCGAACCCGAGGCTGGTGTTCTGCTACGTGTCCGGCGCGGGCACCGATAGCAGCGCGCGCGGCCGCACCATGTGGGCGCGTGTGAAAGGCGAGACCGAGAACGCCTTGCTCGCCCTTCCGTTCAAGGGTGCGTATATGTTCCGGCCTGGTTACATTCAGCCGATGAAGGGCGTCCGATCGAGCACGCGCTGGTATCAGGCGGTGTACGACATCGCCGGGCCGCTCTATCCGCTCCTGCGGCGCCTGGCGCCGGGCGCGGTGACCAACACCGCCACGCTCGGGCGGGCGCTCGTTCGGGTGGCGGCCGAGAGCTATCCCGCGCGCGTCCTCGAAGGGCGCGACATCAACGCGGCCGGAGACGCCGCGTGACGATCATCCGGTGGACGGGCACCGGGCCGGTGTACGCTTCGTCCGAATCGAGGATCTCATGCGCCTGACTGTTCGTTTCGTCGCCGCGATCTGCGTCATCGTGCTCGCCGTGACGGCGCGCCCTGGGGCTCAGGAGCTGCCGAGGGCCACGCCCGAGAGCGTCGGCATGTCGTCGCAGCGCCTGGCGCGAATTGGCGCGGCACTCAAGAACGACATCGACAACGGCCGCATGCCGGGCGCGGTCATCGCGGTGGCGCGCAAGGGGAAGCTGGTCTACTACGAGGCCTTCGGCTTCCTCGACAAGAGCACAGGCACGCCGATGCCGAAGGATGCCATCTTCAGCATCGCCTCGATGACCAAGCCGGTGGTGGCCGCCGCGGCCATGACCTTTGCCGAGGAGAACCGGCTGCTGGTGCACGAGCCCGTCGGCACCTATCTGCCGGCGCTCAAGAGCATGAGCGTGGTGGTGCTGCGGCGCGACGGCAGCGGCAACGAAACGTTCGATCGCGAGCCGGCCCGCCGCCAGCCCACGATTCAGGATCTGATGCGGCATACGGCCGGCTTCACCTACGGGAACCAGGGCTCCACCGCGTTGCATAAGGCGTATCCGGGCGGCTCGGGCAACGTGGCCGACACGATGACAGGTGCCGAGTTCGTCGAGGCACTTGGGAAGCTGCCGCTGCACTATCAGCCCGGCACGCGATGGGACTACAGCTACGGCCTCGACATCCTCGGCCTGGCGCTCGAGAACGTGAGCGGCCAGCCGCTCGGCCGCGTGCTGCAGGATCGGATCTTCCGCCCGCTCGGCATGCGCGACACCGCCTTCACGGTTCCGCCGGAGAAGGTGAGTCGCATCGCCCGCGCGCTGCCGGCCGATCCGGTCACGGGGCAGCCGCAGTCGATTCGCGATCAGACGCGGACGTGGAAGTTCGAGTGCGGCGGCGGCTGCCTCACGTCCACCGCGATCGACTACCTGCGCTTCGCGCAAATGCTGCTCAATCGCGGCGCGCTCGACGGCACGCGCGTGCTGGGCCGCAAGACGGTGGAGTTCATGACGGCCGATCATCTCGGTCCCGACGTGGACGCCTCGCGGCTGCACAACTTCCCCGTGGAGCACATCGACGGCTACGGCTTTGGCTTCGGCGTGGCGGTGCGGCGTGTGCCGGGCGTGGCCGGCATCATGGGCTCGCCCGGAGACTTCCGCTGGTCGGGCGCCCAGGGCACGCTCTTCTGGGTCGATCCGAAGGAGGAGCTGGCGGTGGTCTACATGGCGCAGACGCCCGGCGCCATCCGTGCTCATTACCGTCAGGTGGTTGCGACGCTCGTGCAACAGGCGATCGTGGATTGATTTGACGCGTCTGAGCCTCTACGTACTAGATGGGGTAAAGGCCCTTTGGGAGGCCGCGTAGTAAACTCCCAGCGAACAGCTGTTCGAGTCCCGGAGCCCCAGGATCTTAGTGGCCGACGCACCCAAACCCCAACGCAAGTTCAATCGAGCCATCGTCGAAGGACCGATCGGGGCGGCCGTCTGGATGCTCGCGTGGCCGACGATGCTGCAGAACGTCATTGCCGGACTGCAGGGCATCATCGACCACGCGATGGTCGGCAACATCGTCGGCTACACCGGCAACGCCGCCATCGGCGTCAGCTGGCAGATCGTCCTCGTCATCATCGTCTTCATCAGCTCGCTCTTCACCGGGATGGGCGTGCTGGTGTCGCGCTTTGCGGGCGCCAATCAGCCCGACAAGGTGAACCGCGTCGTCTACCAGGCGTTCCTCACCGCGGTGGGTCTCTCGATCATCCTCGCGGTCATCGGTTACGTCGCGTCACCGGCGCTGCTGCGCCTGGTGAACGCCGCGCCGGAGGTGCAGGCCGAGGCGCTGCCGTTCCTGCGCGCGATGTTCATGGGCATCCTCGGCATGATGATGTTTTTCATGCTGAGCGGCGCCTTTCGCGCCGCCGGCGACGCCCGTACGCCGCTGCGTCTCGGCGTCGCGATGACGGTGCTGACCATCCTCTTCAACATTGTCTTGATCCGGATGTTCGGCACCGTCGGCGCCGCGCTCGGGACGATTGCGAGCAGCACCACGGTGTCGCTGTACGGCCTGTGGTTCCTCACGCGGCCGGGGTCGGTGATCCACTTCGAGCGTGGGATGGATCTGAAACCGGACTTCACGATCATCCGTTCGCTTTTCCGCTTCGGCCTGCCGACCGGCGTGCAGGGCATCGCGATGAACATCGGCGGCGTGTTCATGCTGCGCTTCATCGGGTCGCTCGAGCACAGCGCCGCCGCGCAGGCGGCCTTTGCCGTCGCGTACACCGAGCTCTTCTCGCTCATCACGTGGACGTCGAACGCGCTCATGGGGGCGTCCGCGACGATTGCCGGTCAGAACCTCGGCGCGGGGAATCCGGATCGCGCCGTGTCCGGCGTGCGCGTGGCGGCGCGCATCGGGCTCGGCGTGGCGCTGGCGATCGGCGCGCTGTTCTGGCTGATCCCCGGCTACCTGCTGGCGATATTCGGCATGAGCGATCCGCAGGCGACCACGCTCGGCACCAACCTGCTGCGGTTCCTGAGCATCTCGGGACTCTTCGTGACGGTGGCCCTCAGCTACACCGGAGGCCTGCAGGGGACCGGCGATACGCGCAGCCCGCTCTACATCTCGATCGTGTCGCAGGTCATCCTTCCGCTGGGCCTCTGCACCATCCTGCAGGCGACGCGCGGGCTGCAGGCCAACGACATCTGGCTTGCCATCGTGCTCGGCCACATGACGCGCTGTCTGCTCAGTTTCGTCCGTTTCCGCCAGCAGAAATGGCGCGACATCAGAGTGGACATCGAGCCAGCCCGGACCTGACGGCGTAAGATCGGCGCATGGCCGACTACGCGTCCTTCGCGGGCATCCCTCGCGTTCCACTTCCAGTCAACGATCCGAACAAGGGGTATCTCCCCGGCTCGCCCGAGCGTGCGGCGCTCAAGGCGCGGCTCGCGGAGATGGCGGGCGAGCGGATCGAGATTCCGCTCATCGTCGGCGGGGAGGAGATCCGCACCGGACGCATGCACCAGGCGGTGATGCCGCACAACCACGCGCACGTGCTGGCGGACTGGCACGGCGCCGAGAGCGAGCACGTGCTGCGCGCGATCCAGGCGGCGGCCGAGGCCCGCCGCGAGTGGGCGTCGTGGGCGTGGCACGAGCGCGCGGCGGTCTTCATCCGCGCTGCCGAGATGCTCGCCACGACGTGGCGCGCCACCATCAACGCCTCGACGATGCTGGGGCAGTCGAAGACCGTCTTCCAGGCCGAGATCGACGCGGCCTCGGAGCTGGTGGACTTCTGGCGGTTCAATCCCTATTACGCCCAGGAGCTCTACGAGGAGCAGCCGCTCAGCCCCTCGGGCATGTGGAACGCGCTGGAATACCGGCCGCTCGAAGGCTTCGTCTATGCGGTGACGCCGTTCAATTTCACCTCGATCGGCGGCAACCTGCCCACCGCCCCGGCGCTGATGGGCAACACCGTGCTGTGGAAGCCGTCGGCCACCGCGATCTTCAGCAGCTACTACATCATGCGCCTGCTCGAAGCCGCCGGCCTGCCGCCTGGCGTCATCAACTTCGTGCCCGGTGACCCCGAGCTCATCTCCGAGATCGCCCTCACCTCGTCGGATCTCGCCGGCGTCCACTTCACCGGCAGCACCGCCGTGTTCAACGGCATGTGGAAGACGGTGGGCAACAACATGGGGCGCTATCGCAACTACCCGCGCCTCGTCGGCGAGACGGGCGGCAAGGACTTCATCCTCGCGCATCCCTCGGCGGACGCCGAAGCGCTGGCCGTGGCGATCGTGCGCGGCGGCTTCGAGTTCCAGGGGCAGAAGTGCTCGGCGGCCAGCCGCATCTACGTGCCGGCGTCGCTGTGGCCGGACGTCAAGGATCGCGCCGTCGCGATGATGCGCGACATCAAGGTGGGCGACGTGGCCGACTTCCGCACGTTCATGGGCGCGGTGATCGACCGGCGCGCGCTCGAGCGCATCAGCGGCTACCTCGACGACGCCCGCCGCAACGCCGCCATCATCCAGGGCTCCGGCGCGCATGACGATCACGGGTTCTTCGTGGAGCCCACGCTGATCGAGACGCGCAATCCGGCCTACCGGCTGCTGTCCGAGGAGATCTTCGGGCCGGTTGTCACTGCGTACGTCTACCCCGACTCGCAGTGGAACGACACCCTGGGCCTGATCGACCGCACGTCGCCCTACGCGCTCACCGGCGCCGTGTGGGCCACCGACCGCGCGCCCATTCGGCAGGCGATGAGCGTGCTCCGCAACGCGGCGGGCAACTTCTACGTCAACGACAAGCCGACCGGTGCCGTGGTGGGGCAGCAGCCGTTCGGGGGCGCCCGTGGGTCGGGCACCAACGACAAGGCGGGGTCGAAGCTGAACCTCGTGCGCTGGGTGAGCGCCCGGACGGTGAAGGAGAATTTCGTTCCGCCCAAAGCCTTTAGCTACCCTTACATGTCCGAGGAATAACGCTGGGTCTCGGCCGGATCATTCCTGCGGGAAGGGTAGGTACCCGTTCCGCGCGTAGAGCCAGCAGGCGGTGCCGTAGAACAGCCCGAGCGTCAAATACAGCGCGATCGTCGCGAGCGCGCCGAGCGACGAGCCGAAGAGCGCGATCGGCAGGCCGGCGCTCCCGACCAGCAGCACGCTGGTAGGGACGAACGCGAACGAGCCCGGCGGGATCCGTACCTCACCCTGCTTGGCGGCGGGCCGGAAGCCTCGCCTGATGGTGCGCCACGCTTCGGTAACGAGGGCCATCCCGAGCCACACCTGCATGCCGATGCCAAACGACAACGGAAACGCGAACATGCCGAAGAACTCGGCTGCGAACGAGCCCGGCGCTACCGAGCGGGCGATGCCGAGGCCGCCAACCCCTCCGCCAAGGAACAGAAGCGCCAGGACGAACACCTGCGTCCAGACGCCGGGCCTGGGACTCATGAATGACTTATCGGTTCGTGCGGGGCGGGTCTAAAGACCCGCAACTACGTACCCAAGGCCTAAGGCCCAAGGCCGGCAAGAATCAGTTGATCTTCACGAGCTCGATGTCGAACACCAGCATGCCGCGCGGGGAGCCGGACTGGCCTTTGTAGGCAAGGTCCTGCGGAATCCAGAACCGCATACGCTCGCCTTCGACCATCAGCTGCACGCCCTCGGTCCAGCCGCCGATGACCTGGTCGAGCCGCATCGTGGCAGGAGCCCCGCGCGGGATCGAGCTGTCGAACATCTTGCCGTCGGTGGTCCAGCCCGTGTAGTGCACCAGCACTTCGCGCAGGCCGTCCGGGCGGCGCACTCCGGTGCCCGGGCGCAGCACCTTGTAGGCGAGCCCCGACGCGGTGCGCTTGGCGTCGGCCGGAATCGCGGCGACGTCGGGCGGAGGGATCGTCGGCGATGAGCGCGTCTCGACCAGCTCGATGTCGAACACCACCGTGCCGAGGGGACGTCCGGCCTGCCCCTTGTACGCGAGCTCCTGCGGCACCCAGCAGCGCCGCTTCTCGCCGATCACCATGAGCTGCACGCATTCCTTCCACCCGGCCATCACGCGGTTCAGGGGAAAGGTGGACGGGTTGCCTCGCGTCACCGAGCTGTCGAACATCTTGCCGTCGCTCGCCCAGCCCGTGTAGTTCACCGTGACGATATCGGTGGCGGCGGGCTTCTCGGCGCTCTTGCCGGGCGTCACGACCTTCGAGATCAGGCCGGTGGCGCTCTTGGTGGCATCGGCCGGCGGCGCCGTGAGGTCGGGCGGCGCTGCGAGCTCACTGGCTTGCGCGAGCGCGGCGCGCGGCGACCACAAGGCGGCCAGGGTGACGGCGATCGCGACGACGGGACGGATCGATGTGGTCATACGGGACTCTTCATTCTAATTCCCGGTGGGTGTCTTCGCGATGGAGTCCACGACGACGACCTCGACCGGCCCCTTGTGCGCCCCGAGCGTGAGGCCGAGCTTCTGGAGCGGTCCGGAAAGCGCGTTGGGCCTCGCCTCGGCAAGCATGCGGTAGCCCTCGGGCGAGAGCGTGACCCCCGCGTTGGCTGCCCCTTGGGCCCTGAGCGTTGGGTAATCGTCGGGATCGATGTCGAGCCTGATGTCGTACGGGCCGGTCAGTCCCGTCTCGTCGAGCACCGGGCGATCGGTGTAGCTGCTCAACATATCGGCGAACGAAGACATCGTCACCTTGATGGCCTCGAGGCGATCGGTGTGCAATACGATCGACGAGCCTCGGCCGAGATCGGCCCCGACTTCGGTGCCCGTCGATCTCGCCCTCACGTCCACCTCTGGCAGCTTCGCGCCTGTGAAGTCGAGGGGGAGTGGCTGTGATGCCGGAATCTTCAACCCTCCATTGGCGACAGTCAGCGCGTACGCTGGAAGCGGCCTCGTCTCGCGGTGCGCCTTCATCTGGAATCGATCGGCGAGGAGCGCCTCCAGCATCGCCGGCAACTGCGCGATCGAAGCGCCGGCTGGCATGACCGCGGTGAGATCGAACTTCGGTTGAGCGAGCCAGTCCGGGCCGAGGATCTGCTGCGACCGTACTTGGTAGGCCCAGATGATGTATTGCCTCAGCGGTATTGCGGTGAAGCGTGCCTGGGAGCCGGCAATCCGCACGCCTGCGGCACCTGGCGCCACCGATTCCGGCGTCGGGCGCACGGACGCCACCTCGAACGTTGGCGAGCCCTGCGCGATGATGGTTGTCGACCCGAGAACGACGGCGATCGCCAGGCGGTTCATGCGATCAAGCAGACGTTGCCGGCCGCCGAATGGCCGGGCCAGTCCCGCTAGCTCTCGAGCAGCAGATGGCCGGGGTCTTCGATGAATTCCTTGATCTTCACCAGAAACTGCACGGCCTCGCGGCCGTCCACGATGCGGTGATCGTACGACAGCGCCACATACATCATGGGCCGGATGACGACCTGCCCGTTCACCGGCACCGCGCGCTCCTGAATCTTGTGCAGGCCGAGGATTGCCACCTGGGGCGGGTTCAGAATCGGCGTGCTGAGGAGCGAGCCGAAGACGCCGCCGTTCGTGATCGTGAACGTGCCGCCCGCCAGGTCCTCGAGGGTGAGCGTGCCGTCGGAAGCCTTCTGCGCGTACTCGCGGATAGCCTTCTCGATCCCGGCAAAGGCCATCTTTTCGGCGTCGCGCAGGACCGGCACCACCAGCCCGCCCTCGGCACCCACGGCCATGCCGATGTCGAAGTAGGGCTTATAGACGATTTCGTTGCCCTGGATCTCGGCGTTGAGCTGCGGAAACGCCTTGAGCGCGGCGATGCTCGCCTTGACGAAGAACGAGGCGATGCCCAGGTTCATGCCGTGGCGCTTCTTGAACGACTCCTTCTGGCGCTCGCGCAGCCCCATCACGGCGGTCATGTCCACCTCGTTGAAGGTGGTGAGCATGGCGGCGTTGTGCTGCGCCTCGACCAGGCGGCGCGCGATCGTCTCGCGGCGCTTGGTCATGCGCACGCGCGTCTCGCCGCGGCTTCCGGCCGGAACGGCCGCGGGCCTGGCGGCGACGGGCGCCGGTGCCGGGTTGGCCGCCTTGGCGGCCACCGGGGCGATCGCGGCCTGGACGTCCTGCTTCATCACGCGACCCGCACTGCCGCTGCCCTGAACGTTCCCGAGGTTCACGTCGTGATCCTTGGCCACGCGGCGGGCCGTGGGTGTGGCGCGGGGATCGTCGGCCGGCGAGCCATTGGCCGATCCCTTGGCCGCCGCCGCGGGCTTGGCCGCCGGTTTTGGCTCGGCCGCCGGGGCCGGCGCGGATGCGGCGGCGCCGCTCTCGTCCACCACGGCGAGCAGCTCGCCGATCTTGACGTCGTCGCCCTCCTGCCGCGCGATGCTGGCGAGGACGCCGCTCTTCTCCGCGCTCACTTCGAGGTCGATCTTCTCGGTTTCCAGCTCGACGATCGGCTCGCCGACCTCCACGCGGTCGCCCGGCTTCTTCAGCCACTTGGCGATGCGCGCCTCGACCACCGACTCACCGAGCTCCGGAACAACGATGTTGGACATGACTCTCCAGCCTCCCCGCACCCGGGCGGGTGGCGTTCAGCTATTTCTTCGCGGCCGCCGTGGCGAGGCTGCGTATCGGCTTGGACCACACCACCGACGGCGACAGCATATCGGTGTCGAGGTCGAACGCCAGCTCGACGAGCGTCTTCTGGTTCACCTGATGCCAGGCCGAGGATCCCTCGGACGGGCTCGAGTTGCGGGCGCGGCCGATGTAGCGGAGGCCGCAGCGATCGCCAATCAGCTCCTCGAGCCGCGGCCACATGAACTCCCACGCCCCCATGTTCGAGGGCTCTTCCTGCACCCACGCCACCTCGGTCAGTGACGGATAGCGATCGAGCACCTCGCGCAACGCGACGTTGGGGAACGGGTAGAGCTGCTCCACGCGGCAGATCGCCACGTTCTTGGCGCCCGCGCGCCGCTCGTGGCTGGTGAGATCGACGTAGACCTTGCCGCTGCACAGCACCAGGCGCCGCACGCCCTTTGCGCGCGTGTGCGCCTCGGTGTCGTCGAGCACCGAGCGGAAGTGGCCCTCGGTGAGCTCCTGCGGCGTCGAGCTGACCGCCGGATGGCGCAGCAGGCTCTTCGGCGTCAGGATGATGAGCGGCAGCGGATCCTTGTCGAGCAGGGCTGCCTGCCGGCGCAGCACGTGGAAGTACTGCGCGGCGGTGGTGCAGTTGACCAGCCGCAGGTTGATGTCCGCGGCGGCCTGCAGGAAGCGCTCGGGCCGTGCGCTCGAGTGCTCCGGCCCCTGGCCCTCGTAGCCGTGCGGCAGTAGGAACACCATCGAAGGCTTCAGGCCCCACTTCGACCGGCCCGAGGTGACGAACTGGTCGAGGATGATCTGCGCGCCGTTGATGAAGTCGCCGTACTGGGCTTCCCAGATCACCAGGTGCTTCGGCTCCTGCATGTTGTAGCCGAACTCGAAGCCGATCGTCGCCGCTTCGGTGAGCGGGCTGTTGTGGATCTCGAAGGACCCGCGCGCCTGCGGCAGCTGTTGCAGCGGCACGTGCTCGACACCGGTGACCGCGTCGTGCAGCACCGCGTGGCGGTGGCTGAACGTGCCCCGCTGCACGTCCTCGCCGGTGAGCCGCATGGGCACGCCCTCGGCCAGGATGCTCGCAAACGCCAGCTCCTCGGCGCCGCCCCAGTCCACCGTGCGCTCGTTGATGCCGGTGAGCATGTTGCGCTTCCGATCGCGCACGCGCTCGAGCTTCTTGTGGACGTTGAACCCCTCGGGCGTGGAGAGCAGCGATTCGTTGAGGTCGCGCAGCAGCTCGATGGGGACGCCCGTGTGCGTCTTGGCTGCCAGGCCCGGAGGAACCGGCGTCGGAATCGGCGGCGCGTAGTGTTCCTCGGGCTTGAGCGACGCAAAGGTCTGCTCGAGCACGACGAAGTGCTTCTTCACCAGGGCGTCCGGCGTCTCTGGCGGCACCGTGCCGTGCTTGACCAGCGACTCGGCGAAGAGCTCGCGCGCCGTCTTGTGCGTGGTGATCGCCTTGTACATGACGGGCTGGGTGAAGGCCGGCTCGTCACCTTCGTTGTGACCGTGGCGCCGGTAGCCGATGAGGTCGATCAGGAAATCCTTGCGGAACCGCGCGCGATATTCCCACGCCATCCGGGCTGCTTCGAGACACGCGGCCGGATCGTCGGCGTTGACGTGGATGATCGGAATCTTGAAGCCGCGGGCCAGGCCGCTCGCGTAGCTGGTGCTGTAGGACTCGCCCGGCGTGGCCGTGAAGCCCAGCTGGTTGTTGGCGATGATGTGAATCGTGCCGTCGGTGTGGTAGCCGTCGAGCCGCGACAGGTTGAGCGTCTCGGCCACGATGCCCTGGCCCGGAAACGCCATGTCGCCATGGATGAGCACCGGCAGCGTCATCGTGCCGTCGAAGATCGGGGCCCCCGCGCGATCCGCCAGCGTGCCCGCGGCGCGCGCCATGCCGGCGACCACCGGGTTCACCGCTTCGAGGTGGCTCGGGTTCGGCGCCATCGACACCCACATGTGGCCCGCCGGCGATTCCGTGGTGCCGCCCGCGTGGTACTTCACGTCGCCCATGAAGCCGAGGTCCATCCGCAGCATCTGGACCGCGATCGGATCCTTGAACTCGGCCAGGATCTGCGCGTACGGCTTCTGCAGGATGTGCGCGAGCACGTTCAGCCGTCCGCGGTGCGCCATGCCCAGCATCATGTGGCGCGTGCCGGTGCCCGCCGCCCCCGCCATGATCTCGTCGAGGATCGGCAGCAGCATGTCGAGGCCTTCGACCGAGAACCGCGTCTTGCCGGTGAAGGTGCGCTGCAGGAAGCGCTCGAACACTTCCACCTGCGTGATGCG
>DASRPM010000355.1:0-5826 GCA_035646375.1 Vicinamibacterales bacterium | reverse complement strand
GCGGCGCGTCCCGGCGGATCACTCGCCGTGGCAGGCCTACCTGCTCGCTGCCTGCCTGCTCAACCGCGCTGACGCGCTCGTGCGCATGAACGACGTGGGGCCGGTGGCGGCGGCGCTGGCGTCCTACGACGAAGGCGTGGCGGTGCTGCGCCGGCTTCCGCTTTCGGAAGACCCTCTCTACCCCCGCCGTCTGGCACTCGGGCTCCAGAATCGCGGGCTCGCGCTCCAGGCGCGGGGCCGCGACGGCGACGCGGACCTCGCCGCCGCGTCGTTTGCCGAGGCGCTGGCCGTGCTGCACGAGGAACACTCGAACGGCATCGAGGACCGTGCGTACGTCTGTGCCGTCGTGTGGTTGAACCTGGCCAGCCTGCACGCCATGCAGGCGTCGGAGCCGGCGCATGCCGCGGCACGCGACG
Organism: Vicinamibacterales bacterium; assembly: GCA_035646375.1. Taxonomy (GTDB): domain Bacteria; phylum Acidobacteriota; class Vicinamibacteria; order Vicinamibacterales; family UBA2999; genus DASYRM01. The sequence goes on along the minus strand of DASRPM010000355.1, from coordinate 5,410 downwards.
CGGCGATGCGGACGCTCGAATCAGTGGCCAGCCTAGAAGCCACCGACCCCAACGCCGCGTCGGCGGGGCTCCAGGCACGACACGTGCTCTGTCGCGTGTGCGCGCACACCCTCTCGCAGGCCGGCGACAGCCTCGAGATGCCCCCGGACGTGCACGAGGCCACCGACGCCGTGGACGACGGGCTGGAGCTCATACGCACGTGGGAGCAGCGCGGGTTTCCCTACTTCCGGCTCTTTGCCGTGGACCTGTTCCGGTTCGGCGCCCGCGTCTACGCGCACTACCAGCCGCAGTTCCTCGACGAGTTCATCGAGGACAACATGAACGCGGCCGCGTCGTCGCCGGAATACGTGCAGAGCGCCGAGATGGTGATGGCCGCCCACGAAGCGCGGCTGCTGATTCCCAGGGAGAACGTGTGAGGCCCACTGTTCCACGCCGCGCGCTGATCGTCGCCACCGCGGCGCTGGCCGCGGTCCTGGTGTGGTCGCCCGCGGTCCCGCGCGCCGCCGGACAGGATGACGAGCTTCCCGATGGTCCCGGCAAGAAGGTGCTGCTGCGTGCGTGCACGACATGTCATGACCTCGACGAGGTCACGAAGTTCAAGGGTTATTACACGCGCGCCCAGTGGAAGGACATCGTGGTGACGATGCAGGAGTACGGGGCCTCCCTCGCGGACGGCGAGGTCGACTTACTGTCGCAATACCTCACCGACGCGCTCGGGAAGAAACCGTAGGCTCCCGGCCCCCGGCTCCCGGCTAAAGAACAAGCGGCACGCTCGTTGAACCGCCACGGGCATGAGCCGAGACCATCGAAGACTTCACGTATTCACGCTCGCGGACCGATTCGTTCTCGATATTTACAAGGCTTCGGAAGGGTTTCCGGTTCGAGAGCGCTATGGCCTGCAAAGCCAGGTCCGCAGAGCCGCGGTCTCAACCGTCTGCAATATCGTCGAAGGATCTGCGCGGCAAACGATCCGGGAGTATTTGCATTTTCTCCATGTCGCCACGGGATCGGCGTCCGAGGTCGAATACCTCGTCGCGCTCGCCGTCCGATTGCAATGTCTCCAGTCCGATCGGGGCGACGATCTCGTGCGCAGCTATGCCATGGTCTCAGCCGCGCTGAGGGCATTGACACGGTCGCTCGACGGTTTGAAGTCCTGAAGCCGGGAGCCAAGAGCCGGGAGCCGGCTGGCTTCGGGCTACTTCACCACCACCGTAATCACCCGCTTCGGAGCATCGCCCACCGCGATCGTCGCCACTCGCTTGCGCGACGCGACGTCGAGGGCGATTGTGGAGTCGGTGTTCTCGGTCGAGATGTAGGCGGTCTTGCTGTCGGGCGTAAACGTCACCCAGTCGGGGCGCCCCCCGAGTTCCTCGAATCCAAGCAGCGTCAGATCCGGCAGCGAGTACACGTAGACGCGCGCGTTGGGGCGACTCGTCACCCACAGCGTCTTGCCATCGGGCGCCACGCCAAGGCCGTGCGATGGGGACGCGTTGAACGGCCCCTTGTCCACCTTCTCCTCGGGAATGTCGTTGGGCAGCGTCACGCGCCCCACTTCCTTGCGCGCGGCAAAGTCCACGATCGCGAAGCCGTGCAGGTTGGAGATCTGCACGAAGATCCGCTTGGTCGAGCCGTCTGGATTCGTCTCGAACGTCATCGGCCGCACGCCTTCTTCGAAGAGCGTCCACACCGGTTCCTCGGTCTTGGCGTCGATCACCGTCATCAGCCGGCCCGCGATCGATCCCGCCACGACGTGCTGGCCGTCCGGCGTCACGTACACGTTGTGGATGCCGCCCTTCGTCGGAATTGATTTCACCCGCTCGAGCGAGGTGGTGTCGATGACGTCCACCGCGCCAGGCGCCGACACGATGCCGACGTAGACGCGGCGGCCGTCCTTGCCGATCGACATGTTGTTCGGGCGGCCCGTCAGCGGAATCCGTTTCGTCGTCTGCAGCGTCTTGCCGTCCACGACGTGCAGCGTCTGCTCGGCCTCGCTGGTGAAGTACAGCCAGCGCCCGTCGGGCGACGCCGCCGCGCCGTGATTGATCGGCACGTTCGTGACCTCGCCGACGATGCGGTTCGTCGCCGGATCGATCAGGTGCACGTTGTTCGACTTCCCCGAGTTGGTCTGAACGATCCGCACCTGCGCCCACGCCGGCGCCGCGAACGCGAGCACGACCAGCATCGCCGCGAGGCGGGTCTGAAGACCCGCAACTACGTACGGCTTCATCGGTTTCTCCTACTTCTTTGCCATCGCGGCGTCGGCGCTCCACACTCCAGCACCGCGCGACGCGATGTAGAGGAACGCGAAGCAGAAGAGCACCGAATCGACGCCGCCGTTCATCTGCGGCACGAGGCCGAGCGGCATCGCGATGCCCTTCCCCATCGCGACCGTGGCCACGTGGATGTACCAGAACGCCACGGCCATTTCACCGCTGGCCAGAAACGCCGCGGGCCGGGTGAAGAGGCCCACCATGACGAGGAACCCGCAGAGAGTCTCGATGATGCCGGCGGCGCCCTGCATGGACATGAAATCGCCCACCGGCTGACCGCCGAACCAGCCCATGGTCTTCTGCAGGCCGAAGAAGAGAAACAGCATGCCGAACACGATGCGGAACAGGGCGTAGGTGTACGGGGCGTAGCGCTCTGGAATCACATGGCCTCCTGACGGGTGGCGGGATTCTATCCGGCACGGGGGCCGATCGGAACCTCCGTCTGGGCCGCGGCCGCCGACAACCGGCAGTCCAGCCGCCACGTCTATACTCACGTCGTGAGCGTGGCGTTTCGTTCGGCCGCCGGCTTTCTCCTTTTCGTCGCCGCCTTTCTCAGCCCGATTGCCGTGCTGGGCCAGCGCGGGGGAGGGGACGGGCGAACGCGCATCGAGGTCGTGCCGGATGGCGCCGGCGGAGGCCGGGCCGGCCAGTTCCTGCGCGGCCGGATGGACCTCCCGCCCGGCACGGCCGTCATTCGCGGCATCGTCACCTCCGACACCGGGACGCCCGTGCGCCGGGCGCAGGTGCGGGCGAACGCGGGCGGGATGCCCGGCGGGCGCGTCACCTCCACGGACGCGGACGGCCGCTACGAGCTGCGGGATCTGCCGGCCGGGCGGTGGAACGTGTCGGTGTCGAAGCCCGGCTTCGTCACGCAGCGCTACGGCCAGCGGCGCCCCTTCGAGACGGTGGCGCCGATCGAGCTCGGCAACGGACAGAAGATCGACGGCGCCAACTTCTCGATGCTCCGCGGCGGCGTCATCAACGGGCGCGTGCAGGACGACCTCGGCGATCCGGTCGCCAACGTGCGCGTCACTGTTCAGCGCCGCCAGATGATCGAGGGCACCCGGCGGCTCGTCGGCACGGGCGTGAACGACGAGACCGACGACACCGGGGCCTTCCGGCTCTACGGACTGGCGCCCGGCGAGTACTACGTCAGCGCGGTGCTGCGCGCCAACCCGCTCGAACAGGCGGGCGACGGTTCGGGCTACGCGCCCACCTATTACCCCGGCACCGGCAACGTGAACGAGGCGCAGCGCGTGACGGTGGGCGCCGGCGAAGAAGTGTCGATCGGCTTCTCGCTGCTGCCGGTCCGTTTCGTTCGCATCTCGGGCACGGTGGTCAGCCAGAGCGCCGACGCTGGCGGCGGCGTCGGAGGCGGAACTGTGCAGCTCGTCAGCGCGGCTGGCGGCGGCGAGGGGCCGCTCACCACGCTCGGCGGCGGCATCCAGAGCGACGGCAGCTTCACCATCGCCAACGTCGCGCCCGGCTCGTACATCCTCAACGCGCGCTCCGGCGTCGGCAACCGGGGCCGCGGCGCCGCGGCGCGAGGTGGCACCGAGGTCGAGATCGGGTCGCTGCCCCTGGTGGTCGGCGACGGCGACGTGACCGGCGTGTCGATCGCCTTGACGCGCGGCGCCTCGATCGCGGGCACCATCGTCACCGAAGGCACGTCCGCCGTCACGCTCTCGTCGCTGCGCGTCACCGCGCGGCAGATTCGCACCGTGGGCGGTCAGAGCCTGATGGCGTCGGGCGTGAGCGCGACGGGCAGCTTTCAGCTGTCCACACTCTCGGGCACCATCGCGCTGCGGGTCGAGAACCTGCCGTCGCAGTGGATGGTCAAGTCGATCGTCGTGGGACAGCTCGATGTCACCGACGGCGCGTTCGAGCTGCGCGGCACCGAGCAGATCTCCAGCGCGCGCATCGTGCTCACCGACCGCTTGAGCGAAGTGAACGGCACCGTCACCGTGCGCAAGGAGGAGGCCAAGAACTCGAGCGTGATCGTGTTCGCGGAGGACGCCAACCTCTGGACGTTCCCGACGCGCTACGTCCGCATGGTCCGCGCCGACGCGCAGGGCGGTTTTACGCTGCGCGGGCTGCCGCCAGGCGCCACGTATCTCGCCGCCGCCGTGGACTACCTCGAAGAGGGTGAGTGGCAGGATCCCGAGTTCCTCGAACGCCTGCGCGAGAACGCGGCGCGCGTCACCATCCGCGAGGGCGAAACGAAGACGGTGGCCCTCCAGCTCCTGGCGCGCTGACGCTCGTCCCATGCCGAGCCGCTCGATGCGCACGGCGCAGCTCCTGCTCGCCAGCCTTGTCGCGATAACACCCGCGGAGGCCCAACGCGCGACCGCCGCGCAGCCGGCAACGGGATCGGTGAGCGGCCGCGTCACCAGCGTCAACGGCGTGCCGCTCCGCGGCGCCGAAGTGCGTGTCCGCGATCCCGACGGCCGCGAGAACCGTCTCACCACCACGGACGAGCAGGGCCGCTATCAGGTGGACAACCTGCTGCCCGGCACGTGGAGCGTGTCGGCCGCCAAGGGCGGCTACCTCACGCAGCAGTACGGTCAGCGCGGCCCCCTCTCGGCGGGGGAAACGCTCACGCTCGGCGCCCGGCAGCGCGTGGTCGCCAACTTCGTGCTGCGCCCAGGCGGCGCCGTCGCAGGACGGCTGTTCGACGAGTATGGCGACCCCGTCGCGGGCGCGCGCATGCAGATGTTCCAACAGCGCTTCAACCGCGGACGCCGCGTGATGGCGCCCGCGGGCATCGGCGACCAGACCGACGATACCGGTGCCTTCCGCCTGTACGCGCTGCCACCCGGCGACTACTACCTGTCGGCCACCCTGCGTGCCGCCGTCGGCGGAATCATCGAAGCCATGGTCGGTGCACCCACCTACTATCCGGGCACCTCCTCGCTCGGCGACGCGCAGCGGATTCGGCTGGGCCCGGGCGAAGAGCTGACCGGCATCAGCTTCGCCGCGCAGCCCGTGCGGTCGGTGACGGTGTCGGGTGTCGTGGTGCTGGCGTCGGGCGCGCCGGCGCGGGACACGACGGTGACGCTGCTCTCGGAGGGCGGCGACTTTTCGGTCGTCAGCACGCCGCTCGGCAACTTCGGCCGCACGGGCAGCGACGGCTCGTTCAC
>DASRPM010000354.1:0-12343 GCA_035646375.1 Vicinamibacterales bacterium | reverse complement strand
GACACTAGTGCGGTCGTAGGCGGGCCTGAAGGCCCGCAACTACGTACGCTCAGCTACGACTCGCATGCCGCTGACGCCGCGACTTCGCACGCCGCATCCGGTCCGCGTGGTGCTCTCCACGCCGGCCGTGCTGTCGTTCGTCTCGGTGTGGAAGGCGGCGGCGCTCGCCATCGCGCAGCTCGGCGCCGGGATCTTCTTCGTGGCCGGCGTGGCCGCGCCCGTGCTCGGCCCGGCGACGCTGTGGGCCGTCGCCGCCACGGCGATCGTGGGCTGGTTCGCGCGCGCCATCGACATCGAGAGCTGGGCGCTGCTGATTCCCGGCGGCACCTCGTCGCGCGTCCACCAGGCGTTCGGGCCGCGGGCCGGCCGCGTGGCGGCGGCCGTGGCCGTCGTGGATCGGACGGTATTCGCGGCGCTCGCGGCCGTCGTCACCGGCCAGTACGTCGCGCTCGTCCTGGCGCCGCGCCTCCGCGGCACGGTGGCGGGCGCGGTGGCCGGCCAGGAACTGGCCACCGTCATCGGCGTCACCATCATCGGCCTGCTGTGGATGCGGGCGCGCATCGGGCTGTCGTGGCCGCGCGACCTGATGGCCCGCGGCGTGTGGGTGGCCGTCGCGGTGCTGATCGCGCTGGCCGTCTGGGCCGCGGCGAGCCTCCGCCACGCCACGGTGCCGGTCGCCGCCCTGCTGCAGCCGCCGCTCCCGCCACGGTGGACGCCGCTGCCCGGGCTCGACAGCCTGATTTTCTGGTGGTCGGCGCTCATCCTCACGCTGCAGGCGATCGGCGGCGGCGACGCGCTGTCGCGCGTGGCGCACGACTTCCCGCCGCCGCGTCTCGCGTCGTTGCGCCGCACCCGCGCCCTGGTCGGCCTGATCACCGCCGGGCTCGGCCTCACCACGACGCTCTGCTACGTGCTGCTCGTGCCCGCGAACGAAGCGACGGCGTGGACGAGCACGCCGCTCGCCGGCCTGGCGTATCACCTGTCGGCACCGGGCTGGGTGCAGGGCGTCTTTGCCGTCGCGCTCGCGATCGCGGCGGTGCTGCTGCTCGTGCCCGGCATCTTCCTCTCGATGGGCGACGCCGAGGCGATGCTGCAGCGCCTCTCGATCGAGGGCGCACTGCCGGGCGGCCTCGTGGAGCTCCACCATCGCCTCGGCACGCCAGTGCGTCTCATCGACACCACCGCGATCGGCACCGTCTTCGTCATCGTCCTGGCCGGCGGCCGCGTCGAGTGGCTGGCGCGCGCGTTCGCCGTGACGATCGCCGCCTACCTGCTGATCAAGATCGCCACGCTCGTCCGGCTGCGCGCCACGCACACGGACACGCCGTACCGCGTGCCGCTCACCTTTGGCGCGCGCCGCGCCCCGGTGGGCCTCGTCGCCACCGGCGTCGTGATCGCGGGCGCGCCGCTCGCCGCGCTCGCCGCCGGCGACGCGCCGGCGGTGGCCGCGGCTACGCTGCTCGCGGTCATCGGGCTGCTCGTGCTCACCGCGGGCCGCCCCGTCGAGCCCGAGACCACCGACGAGCCCCCGCCCGCGTTCGACGTCGTGCGCGACGACCGCGTGTCGCCGGCGCACCTGGGCACCCGGCCCGGATGCATTCTGGCGCCGGTCCGCAACCCCCACGCGCTCGATCACGTGGCCGCGGCGATCAAGGCGGCCGGCGATCGCGACGTGGTGGTGATGACGATCCGCGTGCTCGACCCCGACATGGCAACGGCGTCGAGCGAGGCCGAGCGTGGCCCGAGCGCTCAGGAGCGGCGGCTGTTCGAGTCCGCGGCCACGCTCGCCGAGCGCCTCGGCCAGCCGATCCGCCCCATCATCGTCGTCGGGCGCAACGTCGTGGACGCCATGGCCACGACGATGCTGCAGCTCCAGGCGTCCGAGGTCTACGTCGGCGAGTCCTCCACGCTGTCGAGCGCCGACCAGTCGCGGCTGCTCGGCGAGGCCTGGGAGCGGCTCGACAAGCCGGCTCCGATGACCGCCCGGCTGGTCATCGCGCATCGCAGCGGCCGCACCGACACCTATCACATCGGCGCGCATCCGCCCTCGCTCACACCCGTCGATCTCGATCTCATTCACCGCGTCTGGCTCGACGCCGCCAAGGCCGTCGGCCCGCACGTGCACCACCACGACGTCGTTCGCGCGGCGCTCACACAGATGGAACATCAACTCACCGGCCCAGCCCGGGACGAAGCCCTCGCGGCGATCCGCGATGTCGCCCGTCCCGCCGACGAGCTCGCAGGCATCCTGCTCGCACGCGACTACGGCCGCCTCCGCGACGTGCTGCGCAACCGGCACGCCGGGGAGGTGGCCGAGCTGCTCACCGCGCTCAGCCTCGAGGATCAGGTCGTCGTCTTCCGCGTGCTGCCCCGCAAGGACGCCGCGGCCGTGTTCGAGTACCTCTCGCAGGACGCCATGGAAGGCCTGCTCAAGGCCATGGCGCAGGAAGACATCGCGGCGCTGCTCAACAACATGGCGCCGGACGACCGCACGCAATTCCTCGAAGAGCTGCCCGCCGCCGCCACGCGGCAGCTGCTGTCGCTGCTCACGCCGGCCGAACGGGCCGTGGCGCTCACCCTGCTCGGGTATCCGGAACGCTCGGTCGGGCGTCTCATGACGCCGCACTACGTGGCGGTGCGCGAGCACTGGAGCGTGCAGGAAGTGCTCGACTACGTCCGCAACCACGGCCAGGACAGCGAGACGCTGAACGTCATCTACGTCATCGATGAACAGGGGCTGCTGATCGACGACGTCCGCATTCGCGAACTGCTGCTGGCGCCGCTCGACAAGCGCATGGTCGAGCTGATGGACCGCCGCTTCGTGACGCTCACCGCCACTGACGACCAGGATGCGGCCGTGGGCATCTTCCGCCAGTACGATCGCAGCGCGCTGCCGGTGACCGACACGGCCGGGATGCTCATCGGCATCGTCACCATCGACGACGTGCTCGACGTGGCCGAGGCCACCGCCACCCGCGAGATTCAGCGCATCGGCGGATCCGAGGCGCTCGACGAGCCCTACATGGAGACGTCGTTCTGGCAGATGGTGCAGAAGCGGGCCGGCTGGCTGACGGTGCTCTTCGTCGGCGAAATGCTCACCGCCACCGCCATGGGCGCCTTCGAGGCCGAGATCTCGCGCGCCGTCATCCTGGCGCTCTTCGTACCGCTCATCATCTCGAGCGGCGGCAACTCCGGGTCGCAGGCCTCGACCCTCGTCATCCGGGCGCTGGCGCTCGGCGAGGTGGCCCTGTCGGACTGGTGGCGGGTGATGAAGCGCGAGCTGATGGCGGGCCTCGTGCTCGGCACCATCCTCGGCAGCATCGGCTTTCTGCGCATCGCCGTGTGGTCGGCGTTCTCCACCGTCTACGGCGAGCATTGGGTGCTCGTCGGCATCACCGTTTCGGTGTCGCTCGTCGGCGTCGTGCTGTGGGGCACGCTCAGCGGATCGCTGCTGCCCTTCCTGATGCGCCGCCTCGGCTTCGACCCGGCGACCTCGTCGGCGCCGTTCGTCGCGACACTCGTGGACGTCACCGGGCTCGTGCTCTATTTCTCGGTGGCGCTGGTCGTGTTGAGAGGGACGCTGTTGTGAGCCTGGTCGCTGTTGTAGACGGACGTGGGGGCCGGCTTTAGCCGGCCCATGGGCCGGCTGAAGGCGGCCCCTACGAACCCAATGGCTAAACCATTAGAGGGCCGCATCGCCGTCGTCGCCGGCGCCACGCGCGGGGCCGGGCGCGGCATCGCACGCATGCTCGGAGAAGCGGGCGCCACCGTGTACTGCTCCGGCCGCAGCGTGGCCGGCCGGCCCGCCACCGGCAACCGGCCCGAGACGATCGACGAGACCGCCGAGTTGGTGACCGCCGCCGGCGGGCGCGGCATTGCCGTGCAGACCGATCATCTGCAGGCCGATCAGGTGGAGCGCCTGTTCGCGCGCGTCACACAGGAGACCGGCCGGCTCGACATCCTGGTCAACGACATCTGGGGCGGCGACGATCTCACCGAATGGGGCACGCCGTTCTGGAAGCTCGAGCCGGCGAAGGGCTTCACCCTCCTCGAGAGCGCGATCAAGACGCACATCCTGACGAGCCGCTACGGCGTGCCGCTGATGATCGAGCAGACGTCCGGCCTCGTGGTCGAGATCACCGACGGCGATCACAGCGGCTATCGCGGCACGTTGTATTACGACCTGGCGAAGATGGCGGCGATCCGGCTCGCGGCCGACATGGCCGCGGAGCTCGCGGGCAAGGGGGTGACGGCGCTCGCGGTCACGCCGGGCTTCCTGCGGTCCGAGGCGATGCTCGAGCGCTTCGGGGTGACCGAGGCGAACTGGCGCGAGGCCAAGGTGATGGGATTCGAATCGTCGGAGACGCCGTGCTTCGTCGGCCGCGCGGTGGCAGCGCTCGCCGCCGATCCGGAAGTGCACCGCAAGGCGGGCGGCGTCTATGCCAGCTGGACGCTGTCGGACGAATACGGCTTCACCGACATCGACGGCGGCCGCCCGCACTGGGAACGCTACATGCTGGCGAAGACCAACGAGATCCTCGACCGCGGCGGCCCGGCCGATCCGCAGGAGAAGTTCTGGGTGAAGGCGCTGTACGGACTGTTCAAGACCGACGCGCGCTACCGCGACATGGCGGCGCGCGTCGAAGCCGTGGTCGGAGTGCCGACGAGCGACTACGATCCGCGGGCCTCGTAAGCCGGAGGCCCGGGGCCGCCCTACTTCGCTTTCGTGACCCCGAATTCGAAGGGCATGCCCATGAAGTCGCCGGTGAAGGCGATCTTGTCGGGCGACGCCGTCCCGACGTAGTTCAGCGTAATGGCCATGCCACCGAAGTCGAGGTCGACGCTGAACGAGATCTTGTTGCCCTCGACTTTGCCGTTCTTGATCGGGATGCCGGCGCCGTCAGGCCCGAGCGACGTCCCGGTCAGCGCGGCGCCGTCGGTCTTGAAGTCGAAGCCGACCGGGATCGTGCCCATCGGCGTTTCGATGCTGCCCTCCCACTTGCCATCGGCATCGTGGGCAAAAGCCGGCGCGGCCAGCAGCAGGAGTCCCAGTGCCAGTGCGAGTACTTGTTTCATAGTCGTGCTCCTCGGGAATTGCCCCTCACCTAGAAATCGACTTCACCTGGCGTCACCAGGACCCGCGAGAGCATACGCGTCACCGCGACCAGTTGTTCCCGCTCCACCGCCGTGAGCTCCGCGAGGCGCTGGCCGACGAGCTTCTGATTGCGCTTCTTGATGTCCGTCAGGACACGGCGGCCTTCCGCGGTGAGCCGCACCATGGTCTGCCGGCGATCGCCCTTGTCCACCCAGCGCTCGAGCCAGCCGCGACGAACCAGCATGTCCACCGACTTCGAGATCGTCGGCAGGCTGACGGCCTGGTAGCGGGCCAGCGCGCTCATGGTGCACGGCCCGAGCGCGACCTTCATCAGCGTGCCCATCTGCGTCGGCGCCAGGGCGTCGGGCGACCGCCGCATGTCGGCGGCCACGGTCCGCATGACCAGCATCACGACGAACAGCAACTCGTGCGCCGCGGTGCCAGAATCGACGCCGCTTCGCGCCGCCGCCGCACGCGCTCCCGCCATGGGACGGGAGTCTAGCATGGTAGGTTTGCCGTACTAACTGTTTGCAGGCCTAATCGGAACGGCTAACCGGCCGGCCACTCGAGGTCGGCGCGCACGCCCACGAGCGGGCTCTGCCGGCTGACGGCGGCGAGATAACACCTGCCTGCCTTGAGATCCGCCAGCTCCGTCTCGAGGAGCGTCACCGTCCCCGTCATGCGACCCTCGAGACGCTTGGTCAGGATGTGCGCCACGCCGCCGTTCGGCCGCTGAGCGCGGCGGTGCAGATAGACGCCGGCGATGCCGGCGCGACCCGGCCCTGCCGGCGACAGCGTGTACGAGAGCCGCCGCGTCTGCTCTTCAACCTGCAAGCGCGCCACGACGCGGAAGTCCGCCGTCGAGGCCGGCACGGCTTGCGCACTCGTGGCCTCGACGTCGATGCGCACGACACGGCTCGTCGCGGGCGGCGTGACCGCCGGCACGCGGCGTACCTGATGCCCGACCCCTCTCGGCGCCGACGCCGGCGGTCGCCGGCGCTTCGTGGCCTGCTCGTAGGCGAACGCCAACGCCAGCAGCACCGGCTCGGAAAACGGACGACTCAGCAGCTCCACGCCGACCGGAAATCCACCCTCGACCACGCCGGCTGGCACCGTGATCGCGGGGCAGCCGCTCTGCGCCGAGAGCGCGGCGTTGCTGCCCAGTTGATTGCCGCCGACGAGCGGCGCGATGCGGCGCGTAGTTGGATAGACCAACGCGTCGAGGCGGTTGGCGTCCATCACCTCGACGACGGCGCGGCGCAGCGCCTCGCGCGCCGCCAGCCGCAGCCTGTAGTCGTCGCCGGCCGGATAGTCGTCCGGCAGGGCGTTGGCGCCTTCGATGAACGCCTGGAACTGCGCGGTGTGCAGCCCGGACACCAGCAGCGCGTCGAGCGAGGTAACGGCCGCGGCGGGCGGGCGGCGCAGGTAGTCGCGCAGATCGAACTTCAGCTCCTGCGTCAGCAGGTTCGACGCCATGAGCCGCGCGCCGAGATTCGGCACCATCACCTCGACGGCGATCGCGCCCCTGGCAGTCATGTCGGCCACGGCGCGCCGTACGACCGCCGCCACGGGCTGATCCTCCGGCGCTGCGCCGAAGAGCTCGGCCAGCACGCCGAGGCGCGCGCCGCGCAGCGCGTCCTCCCGCAGCGACGAGAGGTACGACGCCGGCGTCTTGCCGCTGCTCTCCGCCGTCACCGGATCGGCCGGGTCGTGGCCCACCGTGGCATCGAGCACCGCGGCCACGTCGGCCACCGTGCGCGCCATGGGCCCGACTGAATCCTGCGTATGGCCGAACGGGATGACGCCGCTGCGGCTCGACAGCCCCGCCGAGGGGCGCAAGCCGACGATCGCGTTGTGCGACGCCGGGATCCGGATGGAGCCGCTCGTGTCGGTGCCGACCGTGAACGCCGCGAAGTTGGCCGCCGCCGCCGCGCCCGATCCGCCGCTCGAGCCTCCGGGTGCGCGCGACAGATCGTACGGATTGAGCGTCTGTCCGCCGAGCGAGCTGACCGTGGTCAGGCCGAGCGCGAGCTCGTGCAGGTTCACCTTGCCGAGGATGACCGCGCCGGCCTCGCGGAGTCGCCGCACCTGGAAGGCGTCCTCGCGCGGCACGCGGCCCGACAACGCGAGACAGCCGCCGGTCGTCGGCATGTCGGTGGTGTCGAGGTTGTCCTTGATCAGCACCGGAATGCCGTGCAGCAGTCCGCGCGTGCGGCCGCGCCGGCGCTCGGCATCGAGTGCGGCCGCCACGGCTTCGGCCCGCGGGTTGAGCGCCAGCACGGCGTTCAGCCGCGGACCGGCCTGATCGAAGGCGGCGATCCGCCGCAGATAGAACCGGACGAGCCCGACGGCGGTCGTGGCGCCTGAGGCCATGTCGGCCTGCAGCTCCCGGATGCTCTTCTCGAACGCGTCGTAGCCGCCGGCCGGCGCCCGCTGCGCGTTGGGAGCAGCCGACGCCACCAGCACCGCGCCGGCGGTCTGCAGAAACGTGCGGCGCGTCGATCGGGGCAGCGTCATTTCGCGTCGCGGACCGTCGGATACGTGATGCCGAGCTGTTCGAGATACGTCTTGTACTTCGCCGGGTCGTAGTAGTACTTCCGCATCTCGGGACGGTACTTCGCCATCGTCTGCTCGTTCATCCATACGGCGGGCACGTCGCCGGGCCGGATGAGCGCCGCGTACTGGCGATCCTTGTTCTGCACGTTCTTGAAGTAGGCCCAGGCGGCCGACACGAGCTCGGGCCGCATGACGAGATCGAGCACGGTCATCGCCTGCACCTTGGCGCCGGCGGTGACGCCCTTGTGGGCAATCGGCGTCGCCATGGCCACCGCGTTGGCCCAGCTGTGTCCCGGGCCCGCGGCGAAGTTCGCGGGATATCCCAACGTGACCGTCGGCACGTTCCACGACACGTCGCCGATGTCGTCGGAGCCTCCGAACAGCTTCTGCTCGTCGGGAATCTTTTCGGCGCCGCGCTGCGGCTCGATCTTCTTGGCCAGGCCTACCTCGGGCACCTTGAGCTCGCGCTGCAGCGCGAGCGCCAGCTTCTCGTCGTCGGCGCTCCATTGCGGCAGCCCCACCGACTGGATGTTCGAATACATCGCCTCGCCCACGGCCTTGTTGAAGTGCTGCGGCCAGGCCGATCCCAGTAGCCGCGAAGCGACCGCCGTGTCGGTCATCGCGGCCGCGGCCTCCGATATGCGGTTGCCGATGTCCCACATCTCCTTGATGCGCTCGTAGTCGGTCTCGCGAAAGAAGTACCAGACCGACGCGTTCTGCGGCACGACGTTCGGCTGATCGCCGCCGTTGGTGATGACGTAGTGCGAGCGCTGCTGGAAGCGCAGGTGCTCGCGCCGGAAGTTCCAGCCGGCGTTCATCAGCTCCACCGCGTCGAGCGCGGAGCGGCCGCGCCACGGCGCGCCCGCGGCATGCGCGCTCTCGCCCCTGAAGGTGTATTCCACCGAGACCAGCCCGTTGCCGGCGCCGTCGCCCCAGTTGGCGGTCAGGTTCGTGCCGACGTGCGCGAACAGCACCACGTCCACGTCCTTGAACACGCCGGCGCGCACGAAGTACGCCTTGGTGGCGAGCAGCTCCTCGGCGACCCCCGGCCACAGGCGGATCGTCCCGGAAAGCTTGTTGCGCTCCATCACCTTCTTGAGCGCGAGCGCTGCCGTCACGTTGAGCGGCACGCCGGAGTTGTGCCCTTCGCCGTGACCGGGGGCGCCGTCGACGAGCGGCGCGCGGTAGGCGACGCCCGGCTTCTGCGACGCCTGCGGGATGCCGTCGATGTCGGAGCCCAGCGCGATGACCGGCTTGCCCGAGCCCCACGTGGCGGTCCATGCGGTGGGTATGCCGGCGATGCCGCGCTCGATGCGGAAGCCGCTCTTCTCGAGGATGCCGGTGATGTACTTGCCGGTCTCGTGTTCCTGGAATCCCAGCTCGCCGAAGCTGAAGACCGAATCGACCATCTGCTGGGTCAGGTCCTTCATGCCGTCGATTTCGGCGACGAGATCGCGCTTGTACTGCGCCACCACGGGATCGACGGAGGCGGGCGGCGTGGCGGCGGACGACGCGGGGGGTGCGGGTGTCTGCGCGGCGACGCCCAACCAGGCGCCTGCGATCAACGTCGCGAGGGAAAGTGTCAGGGTTCTAGGCGTCACCGGCGTCCTCCAGCTGCAATACCGATTTGGTTCTCGTCGCGACCGTAATGGCATGGTCGCTCTCCGTGCCTGAGCTAAGTAAGATCGGCGTCGTGGACTTTCGACATCTCCGGGCGTTCGTCGCAGTCGCAGAAGAGCGGAACTTCACACGCGCCGCGCAGCGGCTGCACATCTCGCAGCCGCCGCTGACGCGGCAGATCCGGCAGCTCGAGGACGAGCTCGGCGTCGCGCTGTTCGTCCGGCACCGCACCGGCGCCGAGATGACCTGCGAGGGCGCGGCGCTGCTCGACACCGCGCGCGCCGTCACGACGGCCCTCGGCGACTTCGAGAGCTCCGCGCGATCGGTCAAGACGCGCCAGACCAAGGCGCTTCATCTTGGCATCGGCTGGGGATTGTGGAAAGCCGTCAATCTCGTTCGCGAAGACTTCGCCGCGCGCTGCCCCGACGTGCCGATCGTGGCCCACGATCTGTGCGAGCTGCACCGCGGCGGCGGGCGGGCCGACCAGCACATCGACGTGGCCGTCACCCGGCCGCCCCTCGAACCCGACCTGGCGTCCGAGCCGCTCTTCGAAGAGCGCTTCGTGGCGCTGCTCGCCGAGGACCACCCGCTCGCCTCGCGCTCGTCGGTGACCTTGTCGGACCTCGCCTCCGAACCGCTCCTGCTGTTCGAGCGCAAGGTCGGCCCGTCGGTCTACGACAAGATCCTGGCGCTCTGGGTGGCCGCCGGGATCAAGCCGCTCGTGGTCGAGCGCCAGCCGCCACCGTACGGCCAGGAGGCGATGATGCTGGTGGCCTCGCGGCAAGGGTACTACCTCGGCATCGCCAGCCAGTACACCCAGACCCACCGTACCAGCGGCGTGGCGGTGATCCCGGTGGACGAACCCGACGCGCGGCTCGACATCTATGTGGCCTGGCACCGCAACGACACCTCGAATCACGTGCGCGAGTTCGTCCGCTCGGCGCGTCAGGTCTTTCCGCTGAAGCGTCACGCGACACGCCTGCGTAGACGATCGGCGTGAGCTGGTCTAAAGACCCGCAGCCGCCACCGGGAACCTACTGCGGCGCCGCCGCTTCGGCGAAGCCGCCACGCTCGATCACGGTCTTCGGATCGATCGTGCGATCGACGATCACCGCCATCGGCGCGGTGAGCATCTCCTGCCAGCTCTGATCGCCCCAGCGGACGGTGGCGGTGGGATCGGGATTCCACTTGTTGCCGGCGGAGTTGTCCCAGTGCGCCGTCACGTGGAGCTCGGTGCCCTTGGGCAGGCGCACCGGCGTCTTGTGGTAGTAGACGATCTGCCAGTTGAAGTCGTAGCGCGGTACGTTGAGCAGCGTCTGCTGTTCGCCGGTCGGCAGGCGCGCCTCGATCCGCATGTCCTTGCCGCGCAGATGCATGTGCGGCTGCATGTAGACGAGATCGACCGTCTGGCCGAACTTGAGCGAGGCCTTCGCCTCGGCGTTGGCGTCGCCCGGTTTGATCAGCAGCCCGGGCTGCGCGGCGCCGATCGACATGAATAGCCGCTTCGGCGGTGCCGGCGCGAGCTCGAGCCCCACCTTCGTGCGATCGACGCCTTCCTTGCCGTTCGCCGTGTAGTGCACTTCGAGCACGATGTCGGCGCCGGCCGGGATCAGCTTCGCCGACTGGTCGATGTCGAATCGCTGCGCTTCCATGCCCGGGACGTAGCCGACCAGGAACTCGCTGGTGAGCACCGACGCGTCGCCGGCGTTCTCCTTGAGCATGTCCAGCTGCCGCGTCGGGCCGGGCGCCCACGGCTCGGCGCCGAGTTGCGCCTGCTTCATCCACTTCGAGCCCTTCGGCCGCACCATCGCGATCACGTGGTGCACGTGCGAGCGATCCGAGGGGCGGATCTCGCCGGCCGAGACCCAGGTGTCCTCCGTGAACGGCGCCGACACCGCAATGTAGGTGTATTCGACCGTGCCCGTCGCCGCGATGGCCATCGGCTTCGGCATCTCGAAGACGAGATCGGGCCGGATGTTCCACCCCTCGCGGAACGTCACCGGCGGCGGCGCATCCTTGGCGTTGCCGGCAGGCGCGCCCTGATCGGCCCACGCGGTGAGTGTGGCGATCTCGGCCTGCGACAGCCGCTTCTCGTTCGCAAAGTGGCCGAAGGCCGGATCGGCGAACCACGGCGGCATCTTCCGGCTCGCCACCGCAGCCTTGATGGCTCTGGCGAACGGCCGCGTGCCCTCGAACGTCATGAAGGGCATCGGGCCGATTTCGCCCGGCCGATGGCAGGCCTGGCAGTGCTTCTGAAGGATTGGAAGCGCGTCCTTGTAGAACGTGACGTCGTCGGCTGAGGCCAGGGCGGGCAGTGCCGCGCTGGCAGCAAGGGCAAACAGCAGGCGTCGTGTCATATCCGCATTTCGCGCAATGGCGGCCAAACTGTCCAATACCGTGTCGGCGCCGTTGAGAGCGCGACAGGTATGGGCGCGTTACTTCCGAACTGCTTTCATGTCGCCCTCGACGATGGTGAACACGAAGTGCGTCGGCCAGCCGCTGGCGTCGAGGAAGAACTCGAGGCGCTGGCCGGTGATGTAGAAGACCGTGTTCGAATCGGGCACGAGCTCGTAGGTGCCGCTTTCCGCCAGGATGCCGATCGTGCCAGCCGTCTGCAGGACCTTGAAGACGCCGAAGCTCGTGAGCGGACCGGGCTCGGGCATGCAGCGGTAGATGGGATGGCCGATCCCGAACTGCTCGGAGCGCTGCTTGAAGATCGCCTCGGCCCACGGCAACGTCTCGCCGGGCTTGAGGTCCACGGCGATGTTGTCGAGATATCCGCCTGGCTCGGCGCGCCAGATGCCCGACAGGTCCGGAGTGCCATTGGGGCGTTTCGGCACCGGCGCATCCAACTGCACCTTGCCGTCTTTGTCGCGGGGCAGGCCCGGCGTCTTGTCCTTCAGCCACTGGGCGCTGGCGGGCGCGCAGAATCCAATGACGACCAACGCCACGGCCACTACTGCACGCTTCATCACAGCTGCCTCCGACGCGTTCCAAGATACGTCAACGCGCGGCCCGACAGATCCGAACCGCGGCACGTAGGGGCCGCCTTCAGGCCCGGGCCGGCTCAAG
>DASRPM010000353.1:0-9971 GCA_035646375.1 Vicinamibacterales bacterium | reverse complement strand
ACTGCTCCTGCTTTGCTCGTGATGGTATTCGGAGGCTCGCTTGAGCCGATGTTTTACCCAAGTGAGCTGCGGGGTCGCGTGTTGTGCACGCCTCTGTTTCGAGGAAGCCTGAAGCGCGATCTATCACAGCGGCTCCACCTGCTTAAGCAGGTTCATGCGACCTCCCCACACGGCAAAGCGGGGCGTTAAATTGCTCGGGCCGCACGCGATTTGCAGCCCGATGCATCACGGTCCGTGTGATCCCTTCCTCTACAACCACAGTCGCTGAGATCGGCGAGCAGGCGATCATCGAGCGCATCACGCGGCGGCTCGAGATGCCCGCCTGGGTGGATGTGGGCCCGGGCGACGACGCCGCCGTGGTGAAACCGCCGCGCGGCCTGCGCGAAGTGCTCACGACGGACGCGCTCGTGGACGGTGTCCACTTCGATCAGGCCTTCGTGCCGCCAGACGCCATCGGGCATCGAGCGCTGGCCGTGAACCTCAGCGATCTGGCGGCCATGGGCGCCGAGCCGCGCGCGGCGCTGCTTTCGCTGGCGCTGCCTGCGGAGATGGCCGTCGGCGCCCTCGATGCGCTGCTCGACGGCTTTCTGGCCCACGCGCGTGCCCACCGCGCGACGCTGCTGGGCGGCAACATCACGCGCACCCCGGGCCCCCTCGTCATCAGCGTGACCGCCCTCGGCACGGTGCGCCCCCGCCGGGCGCTGACGCGCGCCGGCGCCCGCCCCGGCGACGAGATTTACGTCACGGGCGCGGTGGGCGACGCCGCGGCCGGGCTGGCCATGCTGCGGGTGGGGCCTGCGGTCGAGTCGGCGTGTGCCCAGCGCTACCTCCGCCCCGAACCTCGTGTGCGCGCCGGCTCCCAGCTGGCGCATCATGGAGCGGCGTCGAGCTGCGTGGACCTCAGCGATGGCCTCGCAGACGGATTGCGCCAGCTCGCGCGGGCGTCGGGCGTGGGCGTCGAGCTCGAGACGGCGGCGCTGCCGATCTCCGGCGAGGCGCGGGCCTGGCACGCTGCGGCCGGGACGGACCCGGTGGCGGCCGCCCTCGGCGGCGGAGACGATTACGAGTTGCTCTTCACGGTCCGGCCCCGCCACCGCGGCCGGCTGCGGGGTGCCCGTCGCCGCATCGGCGATCTGCCGATAACCAGGATTGGCGTCGTCACACGCGGGTCAGACCTGGTCGTGCGCGACGCCTCGGGCAGCCGCGAGCTGCCGCACGGGTTCGAGCACTTTCGCTGATCGCGGATCTCGATGTAGGGGCCGCCTTCAGGCGGCTCAGGGCCGGCTAGAGCCGGCCCCTACGTTTTGGCGGCATCATCCGGAGGTCAATGGCGTTCACGCTCCTCTCGCCGGCGCGCCGCACTCTCGTCGCTCTGATCGCGACGATCGCCGTGGCCGTGTCGGTGTACGAGACCCGCATGCTCGATTCGGGCTACGGCGCCTGGCTCGACATGCTCGGCGACGAGGAGGCACAGCCCGGCCCCGGGTCGCACCTGGCTTTCGAGGCCACGGCCTACTGCAAGGGGCAGCAGACCGCGGCCGGCGTGAACGTCCGGCGCGGCATCGCCGCCGCCGATCCGAAGCTGCTGCCCGTCGGCAGCGTCGTCACGCTGACGACGCGCGACCCCGAGTACAACGGCGTCTACACGATCATGGACACTGGGCCGAAGGTGCAGGGCCGGCAGCTCGATCTCTACCTCTGGAGCTGCCACGAGGCGCTGAAGTTCGGCCGGCGGAAAATCGAAGTGACCGTGCTGCGTCTCGGATGGGATCCCCGGGCCAGCTCGCCGAGCCTCATCGATCGGCTCTTCCGCGGCCGCGAGGTCGCGCGCCGCGCCGCCGCCTCACGGAAGGAGAACGAGGAGAAGGTGGAACCTGAGGCCCCGCCTCCCGCGCCGCTGGAGGACCCAGCCGGCGGCGACGGCTTCGACCAGACGCCGCCCGGTGTTCCCGTGCCTCCCGACACGCCGTCCGACAGCGGCAACTAGGCCGCTACGCCGGCGCCTGCTGCGCTTCCTCTCTCCTGCTCGCAAACTGCAGATCGAACAGACGGCGGTAGATGCCGCGCAGCCCGAGCAGCTGCTGGTGCGTACCCTGCTCGCGCAGCTCCCCCTTGTGCAGCACCAGGATCGCGTCCATGTCCTGGATGGTCGAGAGGCGGTGCGCGATGGCCAGCGTGGTGCGGCCCGCCATCACGACGCGCAGCGCGTCGCGAATCAGGAGCTCGGTCTCGGTGTCGACGCTCGACGTGGCCTCGTCGAGGATGAGCACCGGCGGATCGGCCGCCAGCGCCCGCGCGAACGACAGCAGCTGCTTCTGCCCCACCGACAACGTGCTGCCCCGCTCGGCCACGGGCGCCTCGAGACCGCCGGGCAACCGGTCGATGAACGGCCCCGCGTGCACGGCGTCCACGGCGCGGCGGACGGCCTCGTCCGTGATCTCGCGGTGTCCGAGCCGCACGTTGCCGGCGATCGTCCCGGAGAACAGGTGCACGTCCTGCAGCACCAGGCCGAACTGCGCGCGGAGGCTGGCAAGGTCGATCGTGCGGATGTCCTGGTCGTCGATGGTGATCCGCCCCTCCTGCACGTCGTAGAACCGCAGCAGCAGGTTGATGAGCGTGGTCTTGCCTGACCCGGTGGCGCCGACGATGCCCACGCGCTGTCCCGGCCGCACCTCGAAGGACACGTCTTTGAGCACCGGCTCGCCCGGCACGTAGGCGAACGTGACGTGCTCGAACCGGATGACGCCGCGCCGCGCCGGCAACCCTCCCGCCGGCGAGGTGATCTCGACCGGCGTATCGAGCAGCGTGAAGATGCGCTCGGACGACGCCATGGCCCCCTGCAGCACGTTGAACTTCTCGGAGAGGTCGCTGATCGGCCGGAAGAAGCGCTGCGAGTACTGCAGGAACGCCACGAGCGACCCGAGCGTGAGCGCGTCGTCCAGCACCCAGACGCCGCCCACCCACAGCAGCAGCGCCGCCGCCAGCGCACTGACCAGCTCGATGGCCGGGTAGAACACAGCGTAGTAGAAGATCGAATCGAGGTTGGCGTTGCGGTGCGCGCGGTTGATGTCGTCGAAGGCCTGCAGGTCGCGCGCCTCGCGCCGGAAGAGCTGCACCGTGACCATGCCCGAGATGCGCTCCTGCAGGAACGCGTTGATGCGGGCGATCCACGAGCGCACTTCGCGATACGACTCGCGCACGTGGCGGCGGAACCACTGCGTGACCAGCACGATGAGCGGCAGGACCGAGAAGGCCACCAGCGCCAGCCGCCAGTCGATCCACACCAGCATCGCCATGATGCCGATGAGGGTGAACACGTCGCCGAACACCGACACCACGCCGGCGGTGAAGAGCTCGTTCAGCACGTCCACGTCGCTCGTCACCCGGGTCATCAGCCGGCCGACGGGGTTGCGGTCGTAGAAGCGCACGTCGAGCTTCTGCAGGTGGCCGAAGACCGCCATGCGCAGGTCGAACATCACCCGCTGCCCGATGATCTGCATCGTCCACGTCTGCGCGAATTCCAGCAGGAACGACAGCACGATGGCGCCGAGGTAGAGCGCGGCGATGACGCCGAGGCCGGACAGATCGCGCGCGGGAATCGCCTGGTCGATGACGACTTTCGTGAGATAGGGAGGCGCGAGCTGCAGCGTCGAGTTGGCCACGATCGCCGCGATGGCGAGCGCCACCTGCCCCCGGTAGGGCGACAGGTAGGTGAGCAGGCGGCGCATCAGCCGCGAGTCGTAGGCCTTGCCGATGACGTCTTCGTCGTGGGCCGCCATCGTCAGCCGATCGCCGCGAGCTCATCTTCGAGCTGCTGGTGCCGCGCGAGCGCGGCATAGAGTCCCCCGAGGCGGAGCAGTTCGTCGTGCGTGCCTCGCTCCACGACGCGTCCGTCGTCGAACACCAGGATCTGGTCGGCCTGCCGGACCGTGGATACGCGATGCGAGACCAGGATCGAGGTCCGCTCGCGCATGACGCTGTGGAGGCGCCGCAGGATCTCTTCCTCGGTGTGCGTGTCCACGGCCGACAGCGTGTCGTCGAGCACGAGGATCCTGGGGTCGATCACCAGCGCGCGCGCCAGCGCGGTGCGCTGCTTCTGTCCGCCGGAGAGCGTGATGCCGCGTTCGCCGACCACCGTATCGTAGCCCTGCGGAAACGACGCGAGATCGGCGTCGAGCCGGGCCGTGGCGGCCGCCGCGTCGACGCGATCGCGCGGCCAGCGCGGCACCGCCGTCGCGGCCGCCGGCTCGCCGAGCGTGATGTTGTCCGCGATGGTGGCGCTGAACAGGAACAGCTCCTGCGGCACGAACCCGATGGCCCCCCGCAGGACCGTCAGCGGCAGGTGCCGTACGTCGTGACCGTCCACGAAGACGGTGCCGGGAGGCGGCTCGTGCAGCCGCGCCAGCAGGCTCAGGAGCGTCGACTTCCCCGCTCCGGTGCCGCCGACGATCGCCGTCGTGGTGCCGGCCGGGATGCTGATCGACACGTCCTTCAGCACCGGCTCGCCGCCGAAGGCGAACGTGAGATGGCGGAACTCGACGTCCCCGCGAATCGCTTCCGGCGACGCGGGCGCCCCGGCCGCGACCTGCGTGTCCGCCACGCCGGGCTCGACGTCGAGCACTTCGAGCATGCGCTTCCAGGACGCCATGCCGCGCTGCCAGAGGTTCGTCACCCAGCCGAAGGCGATCATCGGCCACGCCAGCATCGCCAGGTAGGCGTTGAACGCCACCAGTTCGCCGATGGTGATGCGTCCACGCAGCACCTCGCGGCTGCCCAGCCACAGCACCAGCAGCGCGCCGATGCCCATCAGCAGGCCCATGCTCGGAAAGTACAGGGCCTGGAGCGCGATGAGCCCCCGGTTGCGGCGCACGTACTCGGCGTTGGCCTCGCGGAACCGGTCGAGCTCGAACGGCTCCTGGCGATACGCCCGCACCACGCGCACGCCGGCGAGCGACTCCTGCGTCACGGCGCTCACCGTGGAGAGCTGCGCCTGGATCTGTTCGAAGCGGTCGTGGATGCGCGTGCCGAAGTAGTTCACGAAGATCGAGACGCAGGGCAGCGGCACGAGGGCCACCAGCGTGAGCCACGGGTCGATCGAGATCATCAGCAGCACGGCGACGACGAAGGTGAGCACGGTGCTCGACGTGTAGAGCACCGCGGGTCCCATGAGCATCCGCACGGCCGTCAGGTCGTTGGTGGCGCGGGACATCAGGTCGCCGGTGCGCGTGCGCTGGAAGTAGCCGAGGTCGAGGCGCTGCAGGTGGGCGAAGAATTCGTTTCGCAGGCTGTACTCGAACTCGCGCGAGACGCCCACGATGATGCGGCGGTTCAGGAAGCGGAACCAGCCGCCCACCGCGGCCAGCCCCAGGATCGCGCCGGCGTAGCCCCAGAGCTTGGCCGCCGTCAGATCCGCCACCAGGTCGTCGATGGCGTACTTGGTCACCCACGGCCCCGCCAACAGCAGAGCTGTCGCCGCTACGACGCCTAGGAACCCCTTGACGTATGCGCGACGATAGGGGACGAGATGCTGGAGAAGCCTGCGGGCCGGGGACACCGCCTCAATTGTATCGAGCGGCCCTGAACACGGTCTGAACGACCGTCTCAAGGCCCTCTCTAATGACCAACGCACGTGAAGCCGACACTCAAAATATGCACATTCGTGGAACACTGCCGGTCTGCTTACTGCTCAGTCTGCTTGCCTCGTCGCAGGCGGATGCCCAATTCCGTGCGCCCGAGCCTGCGCCGCCGGGCGAGGACTTTCACGTCGAGCTCGGGCTGATGCTGTGGAAGCCAACGCCAGGCATCGTGATCGGCAGCGACTCGCTGCGCTCGGTCGACGCCGGCGGCGTGGACTTCGTGCAGGAGTTCAACATCCAGAACAAGCGCTTCAACGAGTTCCGCGGCGTGCTGCGCGGCGGCAAGACCAAGTTCCGCATCAGCCACGTGAACCTCGTCTACAACGAGACCGCCGTGCTGCAGCGCGCGATCGTCGTAGGCGGCCAGACGTTCAACGTCGCCGCCAACGCCACCGCCGACCTCGACTGGAACCTCTGGACCCTCGGCTACGAGCGGGACCTGGTCAAGACCGACCGGGGCCTGTTCGGCTTCATCGCCGAAGTGCACTTCAACCACGTCGTCGCGGACCTCCGGGCCTCCTCGGGCGGATTCACCGCGGTCTCGCTCACCGACGAGAAAGTGCCGTTTCCCGCGCTCGGCGTCATCGGCCGCGTCTACCCGCATAAGAATGTCGGGATCACCGCGGAGTGGACCGGCTTCAAGATGCCCGGCTTCATCGCCAACAGGCTCACGGACACTGACAACGGCGACGCCAACGCCCATCTGAAGAACTTCGACATCTACGTGACGGGCAGCATCACGCGGTACTTCGGCGTCCAGGGCGGGTACCGCGCGCTCACGGCCGACTACCTGCTCGACGACAACTCGGGTGACCTCGAGATGAAAGGGCTGTATTTCGGCGCGATGGTTCGCTTCTAGCGCCTCGCCACCACCAGCAGAGAACTCCCCACGGGCATCCCGACGCGGCGCGAGAGCGCCGCCTCGGCCCGCAGCAGCGACGACAACACGTCGTTCACCGGCGCCGGCGGAATCGTGATGTCCGTATCGTCGCGGACCTCGCGAAACCGTCGCGTCAGCCGCTGCACTCCGCGCGACACCAGCAGCAACGGAAACAGCGCCGCGAACATGAACGCCACGCGCTCCACGCGCAGCCCCGCCTGCTCCGCCAGCGCGCGCGCCGACGCGCGCGTGTAGCGCCGGTACTCCTGCCACACTTCCGAGTGATCGCCGTGCAGGATCTCGAGCGCGGCCATCGACACCACCACTGCCCCGCCCGGTTTCACCACGCGCGCCATCTCGCGCAGCGCCTCGCGGTCGGTGGGGATGCACTGCATCATGTCGAACGAGGTGACGAGATCGAAGGTCGCGTCCGCGAACGGCAGGTGCACCGTATCGGCGCGCACCAGCGGGCGGCCCATGTCGCGCGCCAGGGCGAGCCCCCGCTCGTTGAGATCCAGGCCGAACGCCGCGCCCTGCCGGGCCAGCAGGCTCAGGTTGTAGCCCGTGCCACACCCGCAATCGAGAATCCGGGCGTGCGCGCGCCCCGCCACCGCCTCGGCAAAGACAGGCAGCAGGTAGCTGCGGAATCCGCGGTACCAGAAATGATTCGCCTCGGCCTGGCGGGTCAGGTCGAGCAGGCGATCGACCATCGCGCGGCGGTCAGCGGCTCGAGCGGCGCGCCGGCTTGCGAGCGGGCTTCTTGGCGGGCGTGGCTTTCTTGCCCGACGACGCCGCCGGAGCGGACGCGACAGCGGCCTTCGGAGCGGTGTTGACCGCCTGGAGCGCCGGCCCCAGGTTCGGGTCCAGCAGCCCGCCGCCATACAGATAGCGGTAGTCCTCCGCGGTCCCGAGGATGCGCTTCACGTAGGTCTGCGTCTCGGGGAACGGGATGTCGTCGATGAACTCGTCCTGCGGCAGGCCGGGACGTTCGTCGGTCCAGCGGTCGACGCGCGACTCGCCCGCGTTGTAGCTGGCCAGGGCGAAGTGCGCGCCGCCGTAGCGGTCGATCAGGTCGCGGAAGTACTGAGTGCCGATGCTGACGTTGATCTCGGCCTGGCGCAGCATGGCCGTGTTGAACGGCTTGATGCCCATCTTGCGGGCGTAGCGGCGACCGGTATCCGGAATAATCTGCATCAGCCCGTAGGCGTTGGCGTGCGAGCGGATTTCGGCGGTGAAGGTCGACTCCTGCGCCATCAGCGCCGCGATCAAGTACGGATCGAGCTTGTGCTGGTTCGAATACTTGGTGATGAGCGGCCAGTAGTCGAGCGGGAAGATGATGCGCAGGACGTCGGCGGGCAGCGCCTCGCCACCGGCCGCCATGAACTGCGGATAGGCACGGCGCATCGTGGTGATGGCACCGCGAATGGCCGCAAACCGCTCTTCGGCCGAGAGCGTCAGCCCCTGCTGATGCCGAATCCACGCCGAGGTGGCCTGCAGCTGCGGCGAGTCGCCCCATACACGCTGCGCGTACTGGACTTCGCGGAGGGCGTCGCCGTACATCTGCGCGGTGATGAGCGAACGGATGATGTCGTCGGTCGCGACCACGGCGCTGAGCGCCGCGGCGGGCGACGACGTCACGCGTGCGACCACCGCCGGCTCGCCACGCGACGCCAGGAGCTTCGACGCCAGCCGGCCGTAATAGGAGTTCTGGTAGTCGGCCACGACGAGCCGGTACCGCGCATTGGCGGTGACCGGGTTGTTCAACCGCTCGTACGCGCGGCCAGACCAGTACAGCCACGCCGGGCGGTTGTCGGCACGAGGCGCCCGGGCCGCGGCGCCGTCGAACACCTCAGCCGCGTCGGCGAACTCGCTCGCGCGATAGGCTCGCCAGCCCACTTTCCACGCGGCACGCTCGGCGTAGCGCCCTCGCGGGAAGCTGCGCAGCAGCTGCCGGAACACCTGGTCGGCATCGTCGTCGTCGTCCGACATGATGTGGTCGGTGGCCAGCCCGTTCAGCACTTCCTCGGACCACGGGCTGTTGGGATAGTCGTCCACCAGGTCGCGCGCCTGCTTCTCGTAGCCGGAACGATCGCCCAGCGCCTTTGTGGCCAGCAGCGAGACATACCGCGCCTCCGCGCCTCGCGACGGGCTCTCGAGCATCGGCCGCAGCGCCTCGCGCGCCTGGCGCCGGCTGCCCATGTAGTAGTCGGATTCGGCGAGGCGCAGGGCGACGAGCTCGCGCCCGTCCGCATCGTTCGGCGAGAGCGCGTTGAACGCGGCTTTCGCGTCGGCGTATCGCCTGGCGCTGTAGAAACGCTCGGCGCGCGCCAGGCCGCGCTCGAAGGGCTCTCCCCGATCGTCGGCCGTCCGGAGCCGTCCGATGGCGACGGTCGCGACAGCCGCCTGCGCGCTCAGCGGATAGTCGTAATAGAGCCGCCGGTACGACTCGAGCGCGTGCGCCCGATGCCCCGCCGCGTCCTCCACCCTCGCTCGCATCAGCCACACGTCTTCAGGGTTGGCGAGCTTGTCGAGCGTGAGCCGCGCCAGCGATGCTTCGGCGCGCTCGGGCACACCGCGCGCCAGTGCGGCCTCCGCGAACTGCAGCGCCGCCAGCTCCTTGAGCGCACCCTCGAGAGGCCGCGCCGCGAGCAGCGACAGCGTGGCCATCGCGTCGTCGTGGCGGCCGAGCCCGATCTGCGCGACACCGCGGTAGTAGGTGGCGTAGTTGGCGAGGTAGGGATCGGACAGATCGGGCGCCGAGATCAGCGGCAACCCGGCCGGGAAGTCGCCCGCGGCAATGAACTGCGCGCCCTGCGCCAGGCGCCGGGCGGCGGCGTCGAGCCCACGTGAGGAACGCCCGGCTTCCGGAACGAACCAGTAGAGCGACGGCTCAGCCGGCAATGGCGGGTGCGCCGTGGACACCAGCAGCGAGTCCAAGCCCAGCCGTTGAACGCCGGCCTGCTGGCCGTTGAGGAGCGTGGCGCCGCCGACAGCACCGCTCAGAACGGCGGTGAGAACGACGGAGGCGCGCAACGCCAAGCCCTGCCGATGGTTACGTCGTTCTCTAGTCACAGCCTGCCCCGATTATAGGGGCACTCGATCCTGAGATCACCCCTTACGTTCACCTTATCGACGGGTACGCGATGGCGCATGAGCGCCCACGACTGCCCGCCTGCTACACTGGATTGGACGGCAACTCAGGAGCGTGAGTTTGCCGCGTTGATCGGCGACACCGACCGGGGGCGAATTTGGCTTCGACGGGGGTTCGAGATCAAGGGATGCATGCCGAGCACCATTAACTCGTAAATCTGATGGGACATCCGTTAACTGCGGACAATCAGTACGCTCTCGCAGCCTAATTAGGCTGTGACGTTCGCCCTGGCCTCGCCTGGTGGCTGGGGGTCGAACGCCATTAAACAGGCTGGTCCCCCGCTGGTGCTCCGGCGGCGGGGGGC
>DASRPM010000352.1:0-3447 GCA_035646375.1 Vicinamibacterales bacterium | reverse complement strand
TGTGCACGCCGTGCTCGAGGAAGATGTCGGCGGCGCGCAGGATCTCCTCGCGCGAGTCGAGCGCGAACGTCGCGTGGTGGAAGCGCCCCACCGCGCCGTAATGGTCGTGCGTGAACGCGACGTCATAGGTCTTGTTGGTCGCCGTCACCCACACGCCGGCCAGCTCACCGCTGTCGAGCACGATCATCTCGGTGGTGCGCAGGCCGAGCGCGTCCTCGAAGAACGCTTTCAGCGCCGGCACGTCGTCGGCCAGCAGGTTGAGGTGATCGAGCCGCCGCGCGTTGACGCCGCGGGCCGGAAAGCGCATCGCCTGGTTCTTCAGTGACGGCTTGAGGTGGTCGGGCGCCTTGTACCACTCGGTCTCGTAATAGATCTCCATCGGGTGACCGTCGCTGGTCTTGAACGCGAAAGTCTTGCCGTGCCCGAGATCGCCGTCGGTCCAACCGACGCCGAAACCGGCCTTCTCGAGGATTGCGGCGCGGCGCTCCAGCGCTTCCGGGCTCGTGGTCCGGAACGCGAAGTGGCCCATGCCGGCGGCCTTGGCGGCCGTGAGCTTGAGGGTGTGGTGCTCGTAGTCGTCCCAGCCACGGAGATAGACGGAGTCGCCTTTGCGGCCGCTCTCCGTGAGGCCCATGACGTTGACGAAGAAGTCGAGGCTCTGCTCCGGCTTGGGCGTGAGCAGCTCGACGTGCGCAAGGTGCGCCAGGTCGAACGAACGAAGTGTCGGTTGCACGGATGTCCCTTCTCGTTGGTGCGAAGGAACAAATTTTACTATCCAGGGCGGCCTAAAGGCCGCCCTCTACATTTGCGGCCCTTACTTGCCGGATGCGGATTTTTCCCGGTCCGCGGCGCGCTGGGCGCTCAGGATGTTCCGCATGGCGTTGTTGCCCTCATGGCAGGCGTATTCGTGGACCTCCTGCGACGCGGCCACCTTGGTCAGCGGCATCATGTAGGTCCAGGGGCGCACCCAGGTGGTGGGGTCGTCGAAGGTCACGCGCCACTCGACCAGGTTCGATCCCACGGCGGTGAACCGTTCGGTCATCGTCACCTTCGCGCTGGAGCGCTGCGGCGCGGTCTCCGGCGCGAAGTTGCGGGTCTCGACTACCAGCGTGTCACCCTCCCACCATGCCCGCGCGTCCCCGAGAAACTGCCTGATCGACGGGGAGACCCGCGGCGCGTTGCCGAAAGGCACGATGCGCGTCTCGTGGATCATCTCGTAGGTAATGGCCACGCTGTCGGGCGACTGCACGATCCGGTAGTAGCTGCCGTAGCCGGCCGGCATCATCGACGCCGGGATGCCGCGCGTGATGCAGCGATCGTAGAGGCCCATGTCGAGCCAGCTGTTGAACGGACCGTTCGGGTTGGCGTTGGTGCTGATGCCGCCGGCCACGCGCGGGCGCGTGCGCGCTTCGTCGGTGAGCGCGGGGATGCGGCCATCCGCCGGATCGACCACGAGCCAGGCGCGCCGGTTCTTGCGCTCGAAGCTGTCGAAGATGAGATGCGCGGGCGGCCGCAATCCGCCGGCGAACTCGGTGCCCTCGACACCCTTCACGAACGCTTCGTTGCGGTCCTTGACCAGCTTGGCGAACTCCTCGGGCGTCAGGTCTTCCTGCCGCCGGCCGGCAAACTGCGCCGGACGCTCCATCGGGGTGCCGGTCTCGTCGTCGTTCGAGTAGGTGCCCTGCAGATCGGGATGGCCCCACGGCGTGCGCGGAGCGCTGTAGCTCTTGGCGGGCGCCTGCGCCGAGAGCGTGACGCCCGCCACCAGCGCCGCGGCGGCCGCCGCGGCCAGAAGACTCGAACGCACGGGATCCCCCTTACGAAGCACGCCGGCCGGGTTCGGCCACGCGCGGCAGCGGAACCAGCACGGGACGGTCCTGGCTATCCGGCCGGTACAGCTGCTGGGCACAGGCGATGAAATCGGCCGCCACCGCGGAAGCGTCGTTGCGGCGCGACACGATGCTCACCTCGATCGTGGCATCGGGGTCGTTGAGCGGCACCACGGCCACGCCGCTGGCCGGGGTGGGACCGGTCTGCGGCACGCCGTATCCGAGATAGAGGCCCTTGCCCGACGCCACGAGCATCATGCCGGCGTGGTTGAACGGCCCGGCGTTCGGCGTCGGCATGGTCTTCGGCGTGATCCCGTTCCTGGCGTACAGATCGAGGATGCGGTCGTAGAGCACCGGGGCGGCGTGGCGCTCCCAGAGGAGCAGCGTCTCGTCGGCCAGGTCGTTCACGCTCACGGACTCGCGGGTGGCGAGCGGACTGTCGGCGCACATGATGACCTGGATGCTCTCGCAGTAGAGCGGGTCCGACACGTTGAACGTCGGGTCGTAGGGCGGCCGGGCGAACGCCAGGTCGAGCTGGTGTCCGCGCAGCTGTTCGTCGGAGTCGAACCAGCAGTAAGCGTCGCTCGCCTCGATCGTAACGTCAGGGTGTTCTTTGGCAAACTCGACGCGTACCCGGTTCACGACGTCCCACAGGCCCCATCCGATGCCCACGCGGACGCGGGCGCCTTCAGTGGAGCGGGCCTGCTTGGCGGCATCGTGGAAGGTCTGCGCGGCGGCTTCCCACGCTCGAGCTTTCTCGAGGAGCTGTCGTCCGGGCTCGGTGAGCGTGACGCCCTGGCGGTGCCGCACGAACAGCGTAAGGCCGAGCTCGTTCTCGAGCTGCTGGATATGCCGGCTCAGGGGGGGCTGGGAGATGTGCAAGCGCTCGGCCGCCTTGGTCACGCTCAGGGCGTCGGCGACCGCGATGAACGCGCGTATGTGCCTGAAGTCCATGAGGGGCGAGATTCTATACCAATTCAGCATGGCGCTACTTCCAAAGATGTATTGGACTAAAGTCCTTCGCAGGGCGCAGATTACGCGCGTCAGAGCACGGTCGGCGGTCCTAAGGAGGTTGTGCATGCGACTGAGGTCGGTTCTCTTGGCTATCGGGTTCGTGATAGCCCTGCCGTTGGGCGCGTTCGCGCAGGCAAGCATTTCAGGGCTCGTCAGGGACTCGTCGGGCGGCGTGCTGCCCGGCGTCACGGTAGAAGCCTCGAGCCCTGTCTTGATCGAAAAGACCCGTACGGCAACGAGCGATGCCAACGGGCGCTACACCATTTCCGATCTGCGTCCCGGAGCGTACCGCGTCTCGTTCACGCTCCAGGGCTTCAGGACCGTCGTGCGCGAGGGCCTCGAGCTCGCGGGCACCGCCGTGATCACCGTCAACGCCGATCTCACGGTCGGCGGCGTGCAGGAAACCATTACCGTGTCGGGCGAAACGCCCGCGGTGGACCTGCAGTCCACGACACGGCAGGCCGTCATGGATCAGGAGATCGTCAGCGCGATCCCCAGCTCCCGCACCCCGTTCACCGTCGGCGTGCTCATTCCCGGCGTGCGCAAGGGCGCATTCACGGGCCAGGACGTCGGCCGCTCGGTCGTGCAGGAAGTGGCGTCGCTC
>DASRPM010000351.1:0-17384 GCA_035646375.1 Vicinamibacterales bacterium | reverse complement strand
GTCGGTGTAGATGTCGCTGGCCGCCGGCGCCGCCGCCTGCGCGGCCGGTTCGGCGCGTACGGGCGCCTGCAGGGCGGCCCAGGCCAGAACGCCCATGAAACACAGTGTCGCGGTACCCAGGATCCTCATTTCGCGCTGCTCGCCTTTCGTTCGAGAACGGGAACGTTGAACTCTTTCAGGATGCGATCGATCTCGGCGCGGTGCCGCGTGAGCGCCTGCTGCACGCGCGCGAAGAGCGCGTCGTCGCCCTTGCGTACGCCCATCGCGATGTCGAAGGCGAAGGGCAGCCCGCCGGGCGTGGACGGAATCGGCACGACCTCCATCGGCACTTTCTGCCGCGCGGCGAAGTAGCCGCCCGGCGGCCCCCACACGATCGCGACGTCAACCTTCCCCGAAGCCACGGCGTCCACGATCGCGCTCGGCGGATTCTCGGCCGAATAGAACGTGCCGAAGCCGACCACGTTGTCCACGATGTGCCGCTTGCCGAGCTCGTGCACCGGCGGCGGGTTCTCGTAGTCGTTGCCGAGCAGGTGGACGCCGATCTTCAGCTTCTTGAGAATCGGGTCGTCGAGCGAGGCAATCTTGTGCTTGCCGCGCGGGTAGACGAAGACGTACGTCGAGCGATAGTAGGGTGCTGTCGGCCGCACCAGGTCGTAGCCGACGGGCACGCCCATCACGATGTCGCATCGCCCTTCGGCGAGCGTCGCGTTCATCGTGTTGCGGATGAAGCCCTGGCGCTGACCCCACCAGACGTAGGCGGGTGTCGTGCCGAAGTCCTTCGCCAGCAGCGCCGCGATACGGTTCTCGAAGCCCTCCAGCTTCTGGGTCGAGAACGGCATGTTGACCGGATCCGCGCAGACGCGAAAAACCGCTTTCGTCTGCCCGAGCGCGAGGCCCGGGCAGACAAAGCAGAGCGCGACAGCCAGCAGTCGGTGGCGAATCACCCTACGGCAGCGAGAAGACCGTCAGCACGCCGCCCTGGTTGCTGAAGTTCCCCAGGTCGTCGAACGCGCCGATGGCGCCGAGGCCTGCGGTCTTGTCCTCGAGGCTCATCTCGGCGGCCACGCCGATGCCCGACCACCCGCCGATACCCGACAGCACCGCGACGTACTGCTTGCCATCGGGGCCGACGTAGGTCATCGGGTTGCCGATGATGCCCGACGGCGTCTTGAACTTCCACAGCACGTCGCCGGTCTTGGCGTTCACCGCCTTCAACCAGCCTTCCATCGTGCCGTAGAACACGACGTCGCCGGCCGTCGAGAGCGCGCCGCCCCAGGCCGAGAGCCCTTCCTTGATGCCCCACACCTTCTTGCCCGCCACCGGGTCCCACGCCAGGAACTCGCCGCGGTTGCCGCCGGGCCCTGCCTTGCTGAGCACGATGGCGCCGACGTAGGGCTGTCCGGCCTGGTACTTCACCTCGACGCCCTCGTAGTCCATGCACAGGTTGTTGGACGGCACATAGAACAAGCCGGTGCGCGGCGAGAACGACACCGGCTGCTGGTTCTTGCCGCCCATCGCCGATGGGCAGATGTCCTTGGTGTTCTTCGTCGAGGACGTGCGCTTTTCCGGGTTCTCGATCGGCTTTCCCGTCTTGAGATCGATCCCCGTGGCCCAGTTCACGTTGACGAAGGGGTCCGCTTTCAGCAGTTCGCCGGTCTTGCGGTCGAGGACGTAGGCAAAGCCGTTGCGGTCGAAGTTCACGAGCACCTTGCGCGTCTGGCCACCGATGTTCAGGTCGGCCAGCACGTTCTCGTTGATGCCGTCGTAATCCCACGCGTCGTGCGGGGTCTTCTGATACGCCCACGCCGCCTTCCCGGTGTCGGGATTGCGGGCGAAGATCGTCATCGAGTACTTGTTGTCGCCAGGCCGCTGATCCGGGTTCCACGAGCCCGGGTTGCCGGTGCCGTAGTAGAACAGGTTGAGCTCGGGGTCATAGCTGTACCAGCCCCACGTGGTGCCGCCGCCCCGCTTCCATTCGTCGCCCTTCCACGTCTCCACCGAGCCCGGGAAGCCGACTTCGGCCTCCGGCCCCGTGCTGTACATCCGCCACAGCTGCTTGCCGGTGTTGACGTCGTTGGCGGTGACGAAACCGCGCACGCCGAACTCGCCGCCGGAGATCCCGGAGATCACCTTGTCCTTGATGACCATCGGCGCCGACGTGATCGTCTGCCCCTGCTTGTAGTCGCCCTGCTTGACCTTCCACAGCTCCTTGCCGGTGGCGGCGTCGAGCGCCACGGTGTGGGTGTCGAGCAGGTTGTGGAAGATCTTGCCGTCGGCGTAGGTGACGCCGCGGTTCACGGTATCGCAGCATGCGATCGGGATCACCGCCGGATCCTGACGCGGCGTGTACTTCCACTTCACCGGCGCGCCTTCCTTGGTGAGGTCCAGCGCGTAGACGTTGTTCGGGAACGGTGTGGCGAGGTACATCGTGTTGCCGACCACGAGCGGCTCGCCTTCGTGGCCGCGCAGCACGCCGGTGGAGAAGGTCCACGCCACCTTGAGGTTCTTCACGTTGTCGGGCGTGATCTCGGTGAGCCCGCTGTAGCGCGTGGCCGAGGCGTTCTTGTTCGGCATCGCCCATTCCTTGTCGGCGGGCGCGGCCGAGGCCGACGACCCGGACGACGCCGCGGGCGCCGGGGACGAGGCGGGGGCGGGGGCGGAGCCCGAACTGCACGCGGCGGTCGCGGCCGAACAGGCAAGAGCAACGAGGGTCAGCAACCGGAACACTCTGGACATATGCGAGCTCCTCTTACACGGAGGATAAGGAAACGTTTACCGCTTTTTCTGGACGTTCTTGTTGACCCAATTCAGCATGATGTCGGCAATCTCGAGGTTCTTCTTGTCGAGCATCATCATGTGTGTGACGCCGAGGATGCCCATGTCGTCGAGCTTGAGGTACTCGGCCTTGGCGGTGCCCTGCTTGGCGGCGCGGCGCGCGTTGAGTGCCTTGACGGTGTCTTCGCACACCGTGCTCGAGGCGGTGTAGTCGCCCTTCAGCGCCATGTAGGGAATGGTGTCGAAGTCGGCGGCCGTGAGGCCGCTGTTCGGCAGCGAGCACGAGCCCTCGAGCGTGAGCAGGCCCTTCAGCAGATCGAGGCGCCCGCGCTCCTTGAGGAGGCGCGCCATGTGGTGGCCCATGATGCCGGACTGCGAGTGCGTGACCACGATGGCGCCGCCAAGCCGTTCGACGAGCGCCGCCAGGTTCTGCGGCGTCCACGTGTTGGCCGGCGACAGTTCCTTGGGGTCGCAGTTGGCACACGTCGAGCCGGGGAGGGTCACCTCGGCGTTCGGCACCAGCTGCTTGTAGTACTCCGCCGCGGATTCGAGCGGGAAGAGCGGCGCCACGTGCGCATACGCGTCGGGCTTGGGGTTGGGGTCCTCCGCGTGGCCGTGTGGAATCAGCCGGCCGGTGGTGACGTTCGAGCCCGCCGGTACCAGGTGGCCGAACCAGGCGGTCCACGCGCCGTTGTTCGTGATGCGGCCGAAGCTCGGAATCAGATCGGAGGCGGCCTTGGTGTCGCCCCCCGCCAGCCGCGCCTCGGCTTCGTGGAGCACCGACTGGTCGAACCCGGAGCGTCCGCGCCCGGCCTGGTCCACCACGTAGCTGGGGACGCCGTGGCGCACGAAGTAGGGATACCAGCCCTCGCGCCCGTCCGGCGTCGCCTCGAGGCAGGCGCCGGTATGCGTGGAGCCGTGCACCATGATCACCGGCCACCCGCCGCCGTACTTCTTGGCCGGAATCTGGAACTGGACGTACATCTGCCCGATGGTGATCTGCTGCGGCACCGGGCCGGCCGGTGCCGCGCTGCCGGGTGCCGGCGGCGGCAGCGCCGCGGCATGCTCCGTGACCTTCTGGATGCCACCGACGAAGAAGCTGCCCTGGTCTTCGATGACGAGTGGGCCGCCGAGAAATCGTTTCGATGCCGCGGTTTGGCCCGACACCGACGGCGTCAGGATGCCCAGCAGGACGACGAGGGCCGCAAGGGTTTTCATGAGGGGTTCTCCTCGAACCGACAGTGACGCGAAGGGCAGGGAACAGGGGATGCGCCGGCCACGGGCGCTGGCGGGGCGATCTAACCGCAAGGGGCGACTGATTACAAGGACGTATGAGTGGGATCCCTCACCCTGGGTAGCGCTCAGCCGCTCCGGCTTTAGATCGTCGAACCGGGCGAATCGGGCCCAAGCTCAACCACGGGTATTCGGCAGCGAGCCGTTGAGGCGAGAGAGCCAGCCGTCGAACGCCATCGGGATGAACCAGACGTCGAACGGCACGCGAAACCGGATCTCGCTCTTGAACACGTACACGCACAGGCACAGGGCGGCGAGCGGCAGCGCCCACACGATCAGCTCACCCCACCGCTCGCGCCGCCAGGGCCAGCGCGCCAGCAGCCACAAGGCGACGCCGGCCATCAGAAACGGCCCGGTCACGAGCTCGTACAACCGGGCCTGCGGACCGACCGACGTCCGGTTGACCGGCCACAGGTAGTTGCCGACGAACAAGAAGGGGATGCCTTCGAACGACTGCACCAGCACGAACGGATCGCGCCCGATGCATTTCAGCCCCTCCTGCATGAAGTAGCCCGAATCCGTGAACGGCCGGTCCCACAGCTTGGATGAGGTGAGGCCGAGCTGCCCGTAGATCGGCGAATACCACCCGGCACCGGTCGAATCGATGTTCCGCTTGCTGGGGCACTTTCCCTCGACGAGATTCAGCCCGCCCGCGGCCGCGCTGAGGCGAAACGTGCCGATGGTGCGGTAGGTGAGCACGCCGTGAAGAATCAGCCCCGCGGCGACCACCGCGCTCACGGGCAGGGCGATGGTGGCGATCGCGTCGCGCGACCAGTGCCTCCAGGCCAGGACGCCCAGGAGGAACATCGGCCCGAGAAACACGTGCGTGCCCTTCAACCAGAAGCCCGCGATGAACACGAGGCCCCAGATGACCGACCATCGCAGGGACGGCCGCTCCGTCAGCTCCAGGCTCGCCCACAGGAGCACCGCCATCAGGAGCGTGAACGTCGTTTCCGACAACGCGAGCGCGGTCATCACGAGCCACGGGACGTGAATGGCGGCGAGGAAGAGCGACAGCACGCCAACCTTTGGACCAAAGGCACGAGTGGCGCACTTCCACACCACCCAGACGGTGGCGGTCGAGAGCAGGACGTGGTACACCGCCAGCGCGCTGGTCCAGTCGGTGAACACCCGTTTGAAAAACGCCAGGAGGAGGGAGAAGCCGATCGCCTGCATGAAGTGCGCAGGCTGCCAGACGCCCTCGAGGATGTTGTCGGCGATGCGCCGATAGTTGCCCATGTCCGAGTACAGCGAGTTGCCGATCGGGCTGATCACGATGGCCGCGACGCGCAGGGCGAGCGCCAGAAACAGCAGCGCGGTGATGGTGTGTCGGGAGGACAGAAGGCTCATGAGCGGGCGTCGGAGCGCCCCTCATCATAAGCCCGGCCGAACGTGGCCTTGCTCTGACTACGGGCGCCGCGCCGCGTGCGCCGCTGGCGCGCGGCTGAACGACTCCACCGCCGCCTGGAGCCGCGTCCAGGCCTTGCGCGCCTTCTTGTCGCGCAGGTCGGGGGGCGTCGCGCCCTGATAGAACGCCGTCAACGTGCGGCGCACGGGTGGTGTGGCCCCCACGAAGCCGTCCTTGGCAAGCGACTCGAGCCACTCGGCGTGCGTCTCGTCGGCCAGCGCGTAGTCGCCGGCGTGGGCCGGACGCCCGGTGTCGAAGTTGGAGTTTGGCAGGTCCAGCCTGCCGGCCCGCACGGCGCGCAGCAGCGTGCCGAAGCGTGCGTGCGATTCCGTCAGGCTGTCTTCGAAGAGATGATCCACCTCGGGCGTGGGCGCCTTGAACGCGAGCGGCTTCAGCGGGCCCACTTTCGGCACCAGCCGGTAGACGAAGGCGAGGAAGCGCGCGGCGCGCCCCGGCTTCTGGTAGTTGCGGCCGTAGGCCTCGTCGTAGTCGAGCGGGCTGAACGCGAACACGACGCGCTCGCGATCGGCTTCGGGCCAGGCCTTCTGGATCTCGTCACGCTTGTCGCGCCACGCGGCCTCGGTCAATGCCGGAATCAGCTGACTCACCGAGTACCGGTAGGTGGAGATGGCGCGATCCTGATCGGACAGCACCTCGGACATCTCGAGACCGTAGGTGTCGCGGAACGCGCGCTCGAGCAGCGCCGTGGCCACCTGGAAGTCGAGCAGCGACCGGTACTGGGTGAAGTCGTAGCGCCCGCGCGCCGCCCGCGCCACGTCGAACGAGAACTCGACGATCACGTGCTGCTTGGGCGCCTGGACGTAGGTGATGTCGTCGCCGAACTTCGCGCGCAGCTTGGGAAAGGTGCGCGGCACCGAGAGGTTGACCGCCTGCGGGTGGCCGGTGATGTCGTTGGCATAGTGCGCCAGCGCGCCGAGCGCGAACGCGAGCTCGTCCACGGTCTGCGCTTCGCGAATGAGCGACGCGACGAAATCGCCGGTGCGTGCGTAGTGGAGCAGGTTGCTGAAGAACTTGCTGCCGAACGGGTAGTAGCCCAGATCCTGGATGACGGATCCGCCGTAGGCAAACGAGCGTGCCCGCTCGAGCGCCTCGGGCGATGTCCGCGGAAACCGGCGCAGCAGCAGCGGGCGCAGCTCGCGGTCCCAGGCCGCGTCGATCGCCGCCTCGTGCGCCAGCACCGAGTAGGCATCGACTGGTGCTGACGCACTCAACCACAGCGCTACGGCAAGCGCTCCAACCACCGGGACCAGCGGACGAGCATGCATATCCCTGGCGGTGCAAGGGGAATGCCTTGGCCCGTCGAGGTAGGGTTCAGTCCGGACGAGCCGGGCGGACGCGCCGCAGTCTCCTGATTTGCCGCACCAGGACCGAGACGACGGCAATCGCAACCAGGGCAATCATCTCGGGTTCGGGGACGGCGGTGACCGCCGTGTCGAGGACGACGCTCACGCTCATGCCGGGCGGATCCTCGGAATCGCGACTAGAATCCACGCGACTGCGAGGGCAGCGCGGCCTTTCATGACGACCTCCTCGTGCAAAGCGGTGGAGAGGGACTCCTTGCATTATGCCGCGCGGGTCCTGAATTAACGGAGCATTCATCGCGGATCAGTTTGCAGAAAGAGTGCAGAAATACGCACACCGGAGGTACTGCGCTTGCAGGTTTTGATGGTGCGATGAGCGTGTGGCGATCTCCCGACGCTCGTGCTTTCAGAGATCGGCGCGAAGCCGGCATCGCGCTCGCCGGTCTATTGCAGGGCTATTCACGCCGCAACGACGTGGTCGTGCTGGCGCTGCCTCGTGGCGGTGTACCGGTAGCGTATGAGGTGGCTACCGCGCTGCAGGTACCGCTCGACGTCTTTTCCGTCCGCAAGCTCGGCGTTCCAGGTCATCCTGAATTGGCGATGGGTGCGATCGCCAGCGGCGGCGTGCAGGTGCTGAACGAGGAAGTGCTGGTCTGGTATCAGCCGTCGGCCGACACGGTGGACGCGGTGGCCCGGGTGGAGATGCGCGAGCTCGAGCGCCGCGAGCGGCTGTACCGCGAAGGGCGTCCGCTGGTGCTCGTGGAAGGCCGTACCGCGATTCTCGTGGACGACGGGCTCGCCACCGGCTCCACCATGCGCGCGGCCGTGCAGGCCGTACGGCAGTTGCGCGCCGGCCAGGTGGTGGTGGCCGCGCCGGTGGGCGCGCCCGACACCTGCGAAGCCATGCGGCGCATCGCCGACGAGGTGGTGTGCGTGCTGACGCCGCACTCGTTCAGCGCCGTCGGCGCGTGGTACGTGGACTTCAGCGAGACGACCGACGAAGAGGTGCGCAGGCTGCTCGCTGAGTCAGGTAGGTCTGGTGTGCCTACCTGACCCGAGTCTCTACTTCTTGTCCGCGCATTTGCCGCCCGGGCAGCGGTTGTTCTCCTCGCAGACGTACTCGAAGAGACCGTCCTTCTCCCATTCCGGCTTGGCCAGGATCTCGAACTCCTGCGTCCACGGCGCCGTGAACACCTTCGGATCGTCGATCGTGAGCGCGTACGAGATTGCGGCCGGACTCTTCCAGCGCAGGCGCTCGATCGTCCGCAGCGCGTCGCTGTGCATCCGGTACTCCTTGGGGTTCGTGTAGTAGTAGTCGTCGAGCCCCCACCGCTTGAAGTTGGTCGTCTCGATGACGAGCGTGTCGCCCTCCCAGCGTCCCACCGGATCGCCGTAGAACATCGGCTCCAGCCCCTTGCGGGGCGCCCGGCCGTCCAGCGGAATCACGCGGCTCATGCGCTGGAACTCGTGGACCATCACGAGGTGGTTCTTCGTTTGGAAGAACTGCATCGCATTGGCCGACAGCATGCCGCCGGGAAAGCCCGCTGGCATACAGAAGTCGCGCGGCTCGTCGTGACGCGGATCGCCGGTGCGCGGTTCGAGGAACACCTCGCCGCCCGGTTTGAGCGGCGCGAACTTGCGCCGGTCGAACACCGTGGCCGACGAACGCCCGCGCTCGTCGCCCGGTAGATAGGTGGGCCACTGATAGGTGCCGGTGAAATCCGGCTTGCCGTCGGCCGTCCGTGGAATGCCGGCGGGGCTTGCCGCCTGCTGGGCGCCCAAAGCGGCCGCGAGCGACAGCCCGCAGGGGCAGACCACGACGAGTGCGAGCAGCAGCCAGGGGCGAGAGATGCTCTTCATAAGGTGTTCTCCTCCCGCTCAGCGCTGCGGCGCGCGGCCGGCCGGGTCGGTGGCCGTGAACACGTTGCGGCCATCCGGATAGGTGACGCGCTGGCCGAATCCGTTGTTGGATCCGTCCTTGGCGCGGAAGCCCTCGACGTTGACGGAGGAGCCGAGGACCAGCAGGTCCTTCGTGATGCCGCGCCGCATCAGTTGACCCGGCGCGCCGCCCGAGATCGCCCAGGTGGTCATCGAGCCGTCGGGGTTCTTCACGTCCACGTAGTACCAGATGTGCGGGTTCATCCACTCCACCTTGGTGAGCGTGCCCGTGATCTTCAGCGGCTGCTGATCGTCGTACTCGGCCGCGAACGAATGGTGCGCCAGCGTGGAGCGCGCGGCGCCGCTCAGGATCGCGAGGGCGGCGAGAACCGGAACAAAGGCCTTCATAGAGCCTCCATGAATGCCGGATTCTATCGCGGCGGCTCGGGCTCGTGAATCTCGCCCTCGATGTCGGCGAGCTTCTCCTGCACGTAGCCGCAGGCGTCGCGGACGCCCTGGTTGTACACGCCGGGGCCCAGCTCGCGCAGGAAGAGGTCGAGCAGCCCGTTCGCGCGGAAGTCGCTGATCGGATCGTCGAACTCCTCGTCGAAGTGCCGTTTCAGCGCGGCGAGCACACGGGCCCGGCGGTCGTCGGACAGGTGGATGCGCATCGGGCCCGGAGTGTACGCCGGCTTCGCTCACCCGTTCAGGGCCCCCCGATCAGGTGGCCAACTTCCAGCCCGTGTTTGTCGTCAAATCACCGCAGACGCTGTGAACCATTTTTCACGTCCGGCGTCTAACGCGGTGTCCGGCGTCGTCGGCAAACGAGGCGTGTGACCTGTGACGCGAGCCGTCGCCAGCCGTATTCAGAGCAGACCCGCGCGGTCGTAGTAGGAGGCTCGTCGATGAAGGGAGCACCGAGACGTGCTTCGAGGCCGTCCCGTCGGTGGCTGTTTCTCGTGTGTGCCCTCGCGACGCTCGCCGCTGGGCGTCCCACAAGCGGACAGGGCGCTGCGCCGGCGCAGGCGCAGAACCAGTCACAGAGTAATGACGCGGCCGCGCGCGTGATCACCGAAGCGCGCACCGCCATCGGCGGCGAGGCCAAGCTTGCCGCCGTCAAGAGCCTCGTCGTCACCGGCCGTACTCGGCAGGTACGGGGCGAAAACCTCGTGCCGATAGAGTTCGAGATCCAGGCGGAGCTGCCCGACAAGTTCGCGCGGCGCGATGAGTTTCCCGCCCAGGATGCCGGCCCGACGGTGACCGGCTTCAACGGCGACCGCTTCGTGCAGAGTCCGGCTCCCCAGCCTCCAGCGGCGCGTCCCGGCGGTCCGCCGCCGCCCACGCCGCAGCAGCTCGAGGCGGCCGCGCGCACGCAACTCGTCAACGCCAAGCAGGACTTCGCCCGGCTGATGCTCGGCCTGTTTGCGGCGTCGTATCCGAGCCATCCCCTCACGTTTGCCTATGCGGGGCAGGCCGAGGCGCCGCAGGGGCGCGCCGACGTGATCGACGTGAAGGGGCCGGGCGACTTCGCGGCGCGGCTCTTCGTGGACGCCAAGACGCATCTGCCGATCATGGTGAGCTGGCAGGCACGGCAGCCACCCGCGCGTGGCCGCGGCGCCGGCCGCCCCGGCGGGCCGCCGGCAGCTACTCCACAGGCGGGCGCACCGCCGCCCGGGGGCGCACCGCCAGCTGGGGCTGCTGCCGCTCCTCCGGGGGGCGCTCCTCCGGCCGCTGCTCCGCCCGCTGCTCCGCCACCGGCGGTGGAGAACAGGCTCTACTTCGCTGAATACCGGTCGTTCGACGGGCTGCAACTGCCGACGCGCGTCAGGCGCGCGGTGGCGGGCGATACGACGGAGGAAACGACATTCGATCGGTTCCGGATCAACGCGCGCGTTGATCCCAGAAGGTTCGAACCCGGAAGTTAGCTCTC
Organism: Vicinamibacterales bacterium; assembly: GCA_035646375.1. Taxonomy (GTDB): domain Bacteria; phylum Acidobacteriota; class Vicinamibacteria; order Vicinamibacterales; family UBA2999; genus DASYRM01. The sequence continues at coordinate 6,778 of DASRPM010000351.1, read as the reverse complement.
CCTAGAGGTCACGCCTATGGTTTCGAGATTTGCCCTCATCGGGCACGTCGCGCCCGTCGTGTGTCTTGCTCTGATCGTCGCGCTCGGTGCGGCGCCGGCAGACGCCGGTCAGGCTGCGCGCCCGGGCACGCTGCAAGTGACCGTTGTCGATCAGAGCGGGGCCGTCATCAGCAACGCCACGGTCACGGTCGAGGGCGCCGAAGCCGCCACCAAGGCGCAGGCACCGGTGCCCGTGCAGACCAACGCGCAAGGTGTCGCGAGCGTCGCGGGCCTTCCGCCGGGCCGCTACAGCGTGCGCGCGGAGTTTCCCGGATTCGAGACACGGGCGCTGCCCGAGGTGCGGGTGCGGGCCGGCGACAACAAGCAGGTGATGATGCTGCCGATCGCCGGCGTGCAGGATTCGGTGACGGTGGAGCGCAACAAGCAGGAGTCGGCCGCCGACCGTCAGTCCACGTTCGGCACCGTCCTGACGCGCGAGCAGCTCGAGGCGTTGTCCGACGATCCCGACATCCTGCGGCAGCAGCTGCAGGACATGGCCGGGCCCGGCGCGGTCATCAAGGTCGACAGCTTTGAAGGGGCCGCGCTGCCGCCCAAGGCGATGATTCGATCCATCCGCATCTCACGCGATCAGTTCGCGGCGGAAAACCACTCGGCGGGCGGGACCTCGGTAGAGATCATCACGCAACCCGGCATGGGACCCATTCGCTATAACACCGCCTTCCGCTATCGCGGCGGACGGCTGAGCGGGCGCAGTCCATTCACGCCGGAGCGCGGGCCGGAGCAGAGCAGGAACTACCAGATCAACCTGAACGGCACGCTCGTACCGCAGAAGGCGTCATTCAACTTCAACGTCGACGGGCTCGACTCGTACGAAACGCCGAACATCAACGCGTTCACCGTTGGCGGCATACAGCGATCGGAAGCGGTGCGGCTCCGCACGCCGCGCGATAACACGCGTGTGAATGCCAACGTGGACTACGCCGTGACGCTCAACCAGACGCTGCGCTTTGGCTACTTCGGCAACCGGAACACCGCGGACAACCTGGGCATCGGCGAGTACGACTTCGAGGAGCGCGCCTATTCCACCGAGAACTCGAACCATAACGTCCGCATCCAGCACATGGGGCCGCTCGGGCGCCGCATGTTCACGCGGACGCGCCTGCAGGTGAGCGTGGGCGATTCCGAGGCGCAGTCCGCGCTCGAGGCGCGCACCGTTCGCGTCCTCGAGGCGTTCACCCGCGGCGGCGCGCAACGGGCCGGCGGCCAGCACACGCGCGCCGTCAACGCCGCCAGCGATCTCGACTACGTGCGGGGCATTCACTCCTACCGCACGGGGCTCGAATTCAATTTCCTGCGCGTGCGCGCCGACGACACCACGAACTACCTGGGCACCTACACCTTCGAAAGTCCCGAGGCCTTCGAGGAGGGGCGCCCGCGCAGCTACACGCAGCGCGTCGGCGATCCGAGCATCCGCTACAACAACCTGCAGGGGGGTGCGTACATCCAGGACGACATGCGCCTGCGGCGCAATCTGACGTTCAGCGCGGGCATGCGCTACGAGGCGCAGACGCACGTGGACGACTACAACGGTCTCATGCCGCGGGTGGGCGTCACGTGGGCGCCGTTCAAGAGCGGCGCGACGACGCTGCGTTCGAGCTGGGGGATCTTTCACGACTGGCTGCAAAGCGGCACCTACGAGCAGACGCTGCGGGTCGACGGCATCAACCAGCGGGAAGTGGACCTGCTCAACCCGGCCTACCCCGACGCGGGCGACATCGGCGCCGGCTCGCCGGCCAATCGCTACCTCCTCGACGGCGACCTGCGCCTCCCGCGCACCAGCCGCGCCAGCGTCGGGGTCGATCAGCGCCTGCACCGGCTGGTGCAGACAACCACCACCTACGCCTATCAGCGCGGGTCGTCGGTATATCGCGGGCTGAATCTCAACGCCCCGGTCGACGGCGCGCGGCCCGACGAGCAGTTCGGCAACATCATCGAGGTCGTGTCGGACGCCAGGACGCGCCAGCACGAAGTGCAGTTTGCGATGACCGTGAACCCGGGCGCGCTGTTTCCAGCATTCAACGCCCCGCTCGTCAAGTGGGACCGGATCACCGTGTTCACCAACTACACGTGGCTGAACGTGAAGAACAACTCCGACGGACCGTTTGCGATTCCCGCGACCGGCAGCCTGGACGCCGAGTGGGGGAGCGCTCCCGTCCACGTGCCGCACCGGTTCAACGTCACGTTCAACAACCAGATCGTGCGGAACCTGCTGGGGCAGATCAACTTCAACACCGCCAGCGGCAATCCCTATACGATCCGCACCGGCTTCGACGAGAACGGCGACCTGATCTACAACGATCGCCCCGACGGCGTTGGCCGCAACACCGTGCGCGGCGAGCAGCAGTGGAACCTCAACATGGCGGCCGCGTACACCATTCTGTTCGGCCGCCAGACGACGTTGCCCCCTGGCATTGCCGTGGTGGGCGGCGGAGGCGGGCCGCAAGTGCAGACCGTCAACCAGAGCGGCCAGCGGTTCCGGCTGCAGTTCGTGGTGCAGGTCCAGAACGTCACCAACAACGCGAACTACTCCGGCTACAGCGGCGTGCGCACGTCGCCGTTCTTCGGTCAGCCCACGAACGTGCTCAACACGCGAAAGGTGGATATGGGAGTGCAACTGAGTTTCTGAGGGTCAGGTAGGTCGGGTGGGTCAGGTAAGTCGGGTGGGGAGTCGGGTAGGGCACCATCCGTTACCCACCTGACTCCCTACCTGACCCACCCGACCTACCTGACCCACCTGCCGGCGCCGGCGCTATGCGCCCGGCGCCTTGTAGGCCGTTTTCTTTCCGGCGGCCTTGTCCATTTCCTCCACGGTGATGAGCGGCGTCGTCGTCAGGCGCGCGGCGCCGGTGGACGACACCGCCAGGCTCACGGCGGCGGCGGACGCGGCGTCGGGCAGCTCCGCGATGATGATGGCGTCCTGATTACCGAAGCAGAAGTAGAACGCCTCGAGCTTGCCGCCGACGCTCTCGATGGCGTGGCCGGCGACATCACGGCGTTTGGTCCCGCCATCCTGGCGAACGCCCTTGGCACCCTCGGCTGAATACGACACGGAGACGAGATATTTCGGCATGGGCCTCTCCTCAGTGTGAGCCTGGCAGATAGTCGTCGATGGCGCCGACGATCAGGACCTCGGCGCCTTCGGTGGTCGTGATCTCGCCGTGGTCCGAGCCGGCGTCGGCGTGATGGAAATCGCCGGCGTGGAGCACGCGGCCGTCGATGAGCACCGAACCGCGAATCACGTAGCACTCCTCGGGACCGGAATGCCGGTGCGACGGGTAGACGGCGCCGGCGCTGGCCCGGATCAGCATCGTGGCGACGCCGCGCGCCGTGTCCATCGCCAGCACCTTCATCTGAATACCGGGCAGCGGCGTGTCGCTCCATTCCCGATCGCCGCTGAACACGCTGTAGCGCCCCGGTGCGCGCGCCGCCGAGAGGACGGCCTGACGCACCCGCTCCGGCGGCTCGACCTGTTCCACCGACGACGCGAGCGCCAGCGCCACGTCGTATAGCGACGCCACCAGCGCCCGCTGGTCGGGCGTGAGCTGCGCGACGCGTGCCTCGAGCGCGAGACGCTCATCCTCGTCGAGAGCGCCGATCGCGTCGGCGAGCGCCAGCGCTTCCAGGTCGTCCGGAATCATGCGGTCTGCTCCAGGCGCACGCGGAGGCTCAGGAGGCCGCTGCGAATGCGTGTCTTGACCGTGCCGAGCGGAACCCCGAACCGCACCGACAGCTCCTGATGGGTGTAGCCTTCGAAAAAGGCGGCCTCGATGAGGGCGCGCTGCGCGGCCGGCAGCGCCGCCACCGCGCCGCGGACGGCCATCGCGGCGTGCGTCGACTGCAGCGCGGACTCGGGTGTGTCGAGACCTGCCAGGTCGTGCCCGGCGGCGGCGTGATCCACGGGCACCGGCGCGTTGACGCCGGACCGGACCTGCCGCGCCCGCCGCCGATCGATGGCGCGGTTGCGCGCGATGCGCACCATCCAGGCCGCGGGCGATCCCAGGCGCGTGTCGTAGGTCTCGGCGCGCGCCCACACCCGGACGAACATCTCCTGCAGCACGTCCTCCGCGTCCGCCGGGCTCTGCACGATTCGCCGGATGATCGCGTAGGCCATCCGGTAATGGCGATCGTAGAGCTCCGCCATCGCCACGTCGTCGCGGGCGGCGATTCGCTGCAGCAGGGCGAGATCGTCTGAGGGATCTGGCACTCGGAAAATGGCGATGGTGCCATACCGATCTGCTCTGGATCCAGCACTTACAGGGGATACGCGGGCGGACCGCGAGCGGATTGCCGCAAGGCTCCGCCGTCGATTTCGAATGTTAAGAAAGATAAGAGGTTGTTAAGAATTTGTTAACCCATCATTTGTGTTCCGTGCTACGGTGTGCCGCTTTTGTCGCTCGTTCGACTCCTCGTCGAACGGCTGGCCCTCCGCGGGGGGTGGCTGGCCGGTGTGGTGTTAGCCGTCGCCGCATTCAACCTCGCGTTTCGCGTCGGAAACGAGTTGGTCCAGGTGTGGGACGAGTCGCTCTTCGCGATCACGGCGGCCGAAATGGCGTCGTCCGGCGACTGGATCGGCACCACGTTTCTCGGCTCGCTCGACTACTACAACTCGAAGCCGCCGCTGCACGTCTGGCTCGTGGCGCTGTCGTTCAAGGTGCTCGGGCCGGGGATCGTGCCGCTGCGCCTTCCGGCGATGGCCGCGGCCTGGCTCACCGTGGGCGTGCTGATGTGGTGGGCAGGCCGCGTGTTCGGCCGCGCGGTCGGCGTGACAGCCGGTCTCGTGCTCGCCACCTGCTACGGGTTCCTCTACGTGCACTCGGGGCGCTCGGGCAACTCCGACGCGCTCTTCACGCTGCTGGTGCTGCTCACCGTCGTGACGTTGTGGGCCGCGCGCGATCACCCCTGGCGGCGGGTGTGGCTGGGCGTCGTCGTCGGGCTCGTGTTCATGGTCAAGGGCATGGGCATCCTGATGCCCGCGATCATCATCTCGGGCGTGGAGCTGGGCAGCTGGCGCCGCTGGCGTGAGAGGCCACGCGCGCGATGGCTGCCGCTCGGCGTGGCGGCCGCGCTGTTCGGGGGGGTCGTGGCACCGTGGGCGGTGGCGCGCTGGCAGGTGGACGGGTGGCGTTTCTTCGACGCCATGGTCTTCCACGACTTCGTCGAGCGCGCCTCGACGGTGCTCGAAGGGCACGAGGGCGCGCCGTATTACTACCTGTACTTCCTGCAGAAGCATCACTACGACTGGCTGCTCGCGGCGCTCGTCGCCGTGGCGTGCCTGCCCGCGCGCCGGACCCGGGTGACCACGCTGATCGCCGGTCCCGATCGCTTCACCGCCGTGCTGCTGGCGTCGTGGTTCGCTGGCACGTTCGTGCTGCCGAGCGTGGTGGCCACCAAACTCGGGTGGTACCTCAACTCGTTCTATCCGCTGTTCGCGCTTGGCGTGGCGGTGGTGATCGTCGCGGCATGGCGGGCGACGGCGCCGTACCCGCGGCGGGCCGCACTGGTGGCGGCGTCGTTCGCGGTGGCGCTGGTCGTGGCGGAAGGCAAGCTGGCCTGGCACTCCTACCGGCTGCTCGATCTGCGACGGTCGGCGCAGAGCCTGTTTCTCGCGCACGGGTCCGAGATTGCGGACCGGCGCGTGTATGCCACGGAATGGCCGCACGCGGATCGCTTCGTCGTGCGGACGGTCGGCGGGAGCTGCGTCACCGCGCCCGGCGTGGACGCGTTCCTCGCCAGTGGCCGGGCCGGCGACTTGTGGCTGGGGGACACCGACCCTGACCCGCGGCTCGTGCCCGTGGCCACCACGGGCAGGCAGACGTTGTATCGACGGGCGAACTGAGATCGACTGGCCAGTGGGGCGGGTGAGGCCGCGCTTCCTTACCCGCCCTGATTCAGCCCCAGAATCGTCCTCGCCTGCGCCGGCGTCGCGACCGGACGGCCGTACTCGGCACACAGCGCGGCCACGCGGCCCACGAGCTCGGCGTTCGACGCGGCCAGGCGGTGCTTGTCCCACCGCACGTTGTCTTCGAGGCCGGTGCGGCAATGGCCGCCCATCTCGAGGCACCAGCGGTTGACGTCGAGCTGCAGGCGCCCGATGCCGGCCGCCACCCACGTCGCCTCCGGCATCAGCTGGCGCAGCTTGGCCACCTCGAACTCGAGGATGTCGCGCTCGGCGGGCAGCGCGTGCTTGACCCCCAGCACGAACTGCACGTGCAGCGGCGCCTTCAGCACCCCCTCGCGCACGTAATCGACGGCGTTGTAGAGCATCGCGAGATCGAACACCTCGATTTCAGGCTTCACGCCGTGCTGCCTCATCTTGCCGGCGAGCTCGAGGATCAGATCGGGCGGGTTCTCGTAGACCCGCGTCGGGAAGTTGCACGAGCCGGTGGAGAGCGACGCCATGTCGGGCCGCAGGTGCAGCATGCCGCCGCGTTCCGAGCCGACGCCGGACCGGCCGCCGGTGGAGAACTGCACGATGATGTCGGGGCAGTGGCGGCGGATCCGTTCCAGGAAGTCCGCGAACTTGTCCGGGTTGGACGTGGTGGATTGATCGTCGTTGCGCACGTGGACGTGCACCAGCGCGGCGCCGGCTTCGTAGCAGGCGTGCGTGGACTCGATCTGCTCGCTCACCGTGATGGGGAGAGCCGGGTTGTTTTCCTTGCGCGGCACCGACCCCGTGATGGCGGCGGTGATGATGCATGGCGGCTGTGACATCAACGCT